>JBJXGP010000138.1:0-2926 GCA_046160425.1 Planctomycetaceae bacterium | reverse complement strand
CGACTCATGAATATCAGGATAGTCTCAAACTGCGCGAAGGACTGCTGGTGGGATTCTTTCTTGCAGGGCTTGTGACTCTCGGGTCCCTGCAGGAATACTGGCTGAAGCCGCTGATCAGTAACATGACCGGGACAACGCTGTATTTTGGGGCAACCGCCCTGACGGCAATTACGGATAACGCGGCTCTGACATATCTGGGATCGCTGGTTCAGGGAATCAACGACGAACTGAAGTACGCGATCGTTGCCGGAGCTGTCACGGGAGGTGGTTTAACGGTGATCGCAAACGCTCCTAACCCCGCCGGCGCCGGAATCCTGCAGACGTCAAAGGTTTTTGCGGAAGAAGGAATCAATCCGTTCGGACTGCTCGTTGGAGCAATTCCACCCACCATCATCGCCATCGTGTGTTTCTGGTTCATCCGGTAAGCCGGACGGCTTTCCGGTGCCTAAGTGATGCAAGAGACATAAAGACTACATTACAAATATTGATCATCAAAGAATGATGCATTTTGATCTGCGCCAATCTGCGGATGACTCTTTTTTCCGCTTTCTTCTCAGTGTTTCTCGGTGGATAACGTTTCGCCCCATTGAAGTCGCTTCGTCGATGGATGAACGATATCGAATATGGTAAAAGGGATGTTCATATCGATGTCGTATAATATCGATGTCGTATAATTTAGTCTCTGAATCCCTCGCTGGTCCGTGAAAGCGTTAGAACCGATCTCATGAACGAACAGAATTCGTCAACGAAGACGGTCGATTCCAGCCATCTCAAGAAGGCTCTCGGTCCGGTCACTCTGTGGGGATTGGGGGTCGGTTACGTCATTGCCGGCGAGTACATGGGGTGGAACCTCGGCTTGCCGGTCGGAGGGACGTACGGTTTTCTGCTCGCCGCGTTCTTCATCACGCTGATGTACGTCACGTTCGTCTTCAGTTACACCGAGATGGCATGCGCGATACCGCGGGCGGGGGGCGTGTTTGTCTACGGCGTGCGCGGGTTAGGTCTGCTCGGCGGTTACATCGGCGGCGTCGCGCAGATCATCGAGTTCGTCTTCGCACCGCCGGCGATCGCGATGACCATCGGAGCCTATGCCCAGAACTGGTTCCCCGATATCGATGTCAAAGCCGTGGCAATACCGGCGTATGTGATTTTCACGATGCTCAATATCGTGGGCGTGAAACAATCCGCCATCTTTGAATTGATTGTCGCGGGGATCGCCGTGCTGGGGATCCTGATGTTTGCGGTCGTGGCGGCACCGTACTTTCGCTGGGAGAACATCACGCAGCGCGGCTGGTCGGGAGATGGCTGGGCCGGCGCCTGGGCCGGATCGGTCGCGGAAATCCCATTCGCCATCTGGCTGTATCTGGCGATCGAAGGGGTCGCCAACGCCGCCGAGGAAGCGAAGAATCCGCAGCGCGACGTGCCGCTGGGGTTCGGTTCGGCGATCCTGACTCTTGTGGTGCTCGCAGCGCTGGTCATCTTTTTCAGCGTGGGGATCGGAGGGTGGGAACAGATCGTCTATCATCCCGATTCGATCAACCATCACGACGACGGAACGATCATCATCGATGAGCATGCCGCCCTATCGGACAATCCCCTTGCGTTGGGATTCAGGCAGATTCTTCCCGAGGGACACCTTCTGCATCATCTGTTGGCGATCATCGGCGTCGTGGCAGGTATCGCCGGACTCAACGGCATCATCATGGCGGCGAGTCGTTCGCTGTTCGAGATGGGACGCGTCGGATTTTTGCCGCATTTCATCGGCCGGACGTTTCCCCGCACGCAAACGCCGGCGAATGCCCTGTTGCTCAATCTGGTCGTCGGCGTGACATCGATTCTCTTATTCGATACAAGCCGGTTGGTAACCATGTCGGCAATGGGTGCAGTCATGTTATACATGGTCTCGATGCTGGCGCTGGTCAAATTGCGTGCTAAAGAGCCGGACCTGCATCGTCCTTTCAAGACGCCGATGTATCCGCTGTTCCCGTTGATCGCGGGAAGCATCGCCGCGTTTTCGTTCGCCACGATGATGTATTTTTATTTCGACCTGAACAACATGCGGCATTCTCCCGGCGTTTGGTTTGTGGGATTCGTCGTCGTCGCGGTGTGGTATTACGGGCTGGTGGTGAGACACCGCCTGACGTCGGTTGATATCCAGCACTTCCATCGGATCGATTGAAGATGTGCGACTTTCGAGTCGGCATCGGTCATACCGAATACGCATTCCCTGACCTGAAGAAGGTCCTGGCGAATGCGAGTCCGCCACGATCGGGAGATGAACTTGCCGGGCTTGCCGCCGCTTCCGCTGAGGAACGGATGGCCACTGCAGCGAACTAAAAACTCGCTCGTCGAACGGCATCGACAACTTCTCGATCTCCTTCGACTGAACCAACAGTGTTCCGCAACTCTCCTGATTTACCATCAACAGATGGATGGCCCTGTGGTCGTCCCCATCCCCGACTTCATCATGTCGAAAGCAACCTCGCAGGCCCGACAAGTGGAAACCGGCACGTGCCCGGTGCAATTGCACCTGGCATGGGAGAAACGATCGAGCAGACGTGCCTGAAATGCGACAGGCACTCGATCGAGAGCCGTCGCATGGTAAAATCGACACGAATTTCATTGCTGCTCATTTCTTCAAGGTATCTGTGGTACGTGGGCGGCATTAATTCCGGTGGTCATGAAACGGGACGAGACCGACTTTCCTGTCGCCAGAGAACAACAAATGGACCAACGGTCAGTTTGCCGGCCAGCTCGTCGATTGCACGCATCTGATCGGCGGACCGACGCACTTTAGTATCGATGGCATTCACGCTCAGGACACGCCCTTTGCGCCAAGCAAGCTTGGGAGAGGAGGATGAGATGTAATCGACAACTCTGAAACCTTTCAACGGAACCGTGCGGGTGAAAAGCCCGTCCAGTAGAG
>JBJXGP010000137.1:0-3759 GCA_046160425.1 Planctomycetaceae bacterium | reverse complement strand
ATAACCGGGTTCGGGTTGAAAGTTGATCCCGTCGGTGGTGACGGCGCTGACGACGCTCTGCGAAGTCGCCTCACCCGTGCGGGGGTTGCTTTCAGAGAGAACGTAATACATCCGTCCGCGACCGTCGGGAAGCGTGAGATAACGTGGGGCTCGCACGCTACCTGCCCCTTGCAGACGGATCCCCTCTTCGAGTTCCCAATTCAGCATGTCAGACGAGATCGCACTCATGATCACCGTCGGCAAACTCGCCGGTCCGCGCGCCTCGAAGTACATCCGCCAGCGTCCGTCGGCGGCTTGCGTCACCATCGGCGCAAGGATGCGAAGCGACATCTGCGGAATTTTGGGATCGGGGGCGATGCGAATTCCCGGTTCCGTTCTAAACGACAACCCGTCATCAGAAATCGCGCTCAGGATGTATCCCTGACAGGTAGGAAACGGTTTCCCCGGCCCGACCGCCGTGTAGAACAACCGATATCCGCCGGAAGGGATGCGCACGATTCCCGGAGCCTGAAGTTTGGCGGAATCGAGATCCCGCGATGCTTGCAGCCGTGCTCCCGGTTCTTTCCGCCAGCGATGCGAAACAGCCATGATTCAAATTCTTTCACCTTAGACGTATCAAGATATTGTCGGCCAGTTTTCAGGGACGCACCAGCGGACGACCTCCCCAGTATCGGCCTTGTTGTGATTGGGGGTGGGAGCATTGCGAGCGGGATCGGGGGGACCGTCACCTTCGATGTCGATGCGGTGCGTGTAGTAACCAGTCAAGATCGATCCATCCTGAAGCTGCACGCTGCGCGGATGTCCGCAATAGGCCGACCAGCTATGCCACGAGAGGATGATCGGTTGATCGAGTTGCCACGTCTTCCCGCCGTCGAGACTCCCGACGGCCTGCGTGCCATACGGGAACTGCCGATGGCCGTACAGAAGCAGCATGCGGCCGTCACGCAACCGCAATGGATATGCTCCCGCGGCCTGCAATGTGCCGAGTCCCGTCGGGACGGGGTCGGTCCAGGTGCGACCGCGGTCGTCGGAAAAGAATTGATACGCGGCGTCCCCTGCTTCAGAACCGAGGGGAGCATCCCTTCCACCGGGAACCTGATCTTCGAATCTCCCACGGGTAATTTGCGCCGCGCTCGAGCGGGTGATGCCGATGATGCGATCATCATCGGGGAGGTATTCATAGCTGATTTCGTCGGAGTCGGTATGCGTGGGGACGATCGTCGGATCTCCCCAGGTCTTGCCGTCGTCGGTCGAGCGGATCGCATACGCCACCCATTCATAATCGCCGACCGTGCGAGCCAGATGCATGAGGAGCGTTCCGGCGCGGAGCTGGATCGGTCCGTGACATTCTCCGAGTACGAGATTCCCCTTTCCGGGAATGATGTCCTGCGGCAACTCAAATGTCGACCACGTTTTACCCTTGTCGGTCGAGCGGCTGATACCCCCTTCGTGACCGAGTATCAGCGTTCCACTCTGCAGTGCGCGAAAACCATAACTTCGTCCCGGCATCGGCAAGACGATCGGCTCACCGAAACTTCGAGCGTTGTCATGCGAATATTGAATCGTGCAATGCGATTCCTCATGAATGGGCTTTTCGACAAACCCGGCAACGATGATCGTCCCGTCTTCCAATTGAGCGGCCTGCGGTTTTCCTGCCATTTCCAATTTGACGCGAACCGCCGGCGCCTGCCGTATGACCCATACCTCGTGCATGTCGAGGCTGTCGAACCCGTTCCGTCGTCCGGTAGGTTTGGAGTACGGGATCGCTTTCGATTTATCGTCTTGTAGTTGATGTTCCGTCGTTTGATTCGCTTCGGCGGAATTTGCCGCCGTCGAATTCAAAGTCGACACCAGACCGGCAGCGACGGCTCCGGATAAACCTGCGACCGTTCGATGGAATTCGCGTCGATCCATGATTCGCTCCCGAAAATGTGTTCACATTCGACAACGCATCAGCTCAATCTATTTTCCCGCAGGAATCACAGGCAACACGACATGCGACGGGTGGTCGGCATCGTGGAAGATCGTCTGCTCGGCTTTGCGAAACTCCTTGACGAAGCCGACATTCGCCTCCGCCGAATTCGGGTTCCGCAGAAAATACGGATAGTAACTGCTGGAGATTTCGATGCGGATGCGATGTCCCCTGGCGAAGACATTTCCCGTCGGCCGCCAGAATTCGATGGTGTATTCATAGGCCTGATTCGGTTCAAGCGTACTCAGTTGATGCGGATTGAATGCGCCATGATTCTCAGGGTCGCGATACCGGGCACGCATCACTCCCTCGCCGAGAAACAACGCCCGACCGTCGGGATGCACATCCGACAGGCGAATCATCCAGTCGGTATCGTGCGCGCTCGTCGCGGCGTAAAGGTGGGCCGTGATTGGTCCCACCAGTTCCACATCTTCGGGCAGTTCAGGAGTCTGATAGACGAGAACATCCTCACGTTTCGCCGATTCGCTGATGTCGCGGGGGCCGTCGATATGGCCGTTCGTGAAACCGGCCGACGGGGTCGGCTGTTCGGGATCGTAAACGTAACGGTCGGGTTGTTCGATCTCGGGGGGAGTCGTGTTGAGTTCTCCGTCGCCGTCCGATGAATTCGCTTTACCGCCGCTGTGCAGATAATACTTCGTGAATTCGGTACCGGGGATCGGCCAGTCATCTGCCGCTCGCCAGGTGTTGCGTCCCATCACGAAGACATGCACGAGGGGATCATCGAGCACGCCGTTGTCGATTCCCTGCAAATGATAATCGAACCAGCGCATCACGTAGCCATCCCAGTCGATGATGGCCTGCTCGCCGAAGTCGACGCCCGCCGCTTCGCGCCGCGTGTTGATGATATGCTCCCACGGGCCGATCACCATCCGCGGTCGGCGTGCGGCGGGTGTGCCGCCGTATTGTTGCATGGCGAGGTAATTCATCGGCGAGCCAACGAAATCGGCGTCAAACCACCCGGTGATCGCCAACGAGGGAACGACCACTTTCTCGTAATTCTCAGGGGTCTGATAGGCGATGGACCGCCAATACTCGCCATCGGCGGTATTCTGTTCGATCCACTTCCTCCACCAGGCGGTCGGCTTGTAGTTTCGAGATTTGTCGAAGTCGATGTAGGGGAGTTTATACGCCGCTTCGCGATTGACGGCGAAGCCTCCGTATGCGCCGGGACCGGCACTATACGGCGTGCGGTCGGACATCATTCCTGCCCAATCCATCATCCAGCAGACGAAAATTCCGTTCTGATACGGACAGTTATAGAAGTGATCGGGAGGGGCGACTTCGGGAACGATCGCCTTGAGCGACGGCGGAGCTTGCGTCGCCGTCCACCATTGCGTCCAGCCCATGTACGATAAGCCGTACGTGCCGACGTTACCGTTGCACCAGTCTTGATCGGCAACCCATTCGACGAGATCGTAGCCGTCGGTCTTGTGCAGCGGCGAGAAGGGATCCCACTCGCCGCCGGATTCAAATCGTCCGCGCGAGTCGGAATTGACGACGACGAACCCATGCGCCGCGAACTTTTTGGCACGGGCCGCCGCTCCGTTCTTGTTGTAAGGAGTCTGCAAGAGAATCGCGGGATATTTACCGTCCGCTTTCGGACGAAAGATGTCGATGGTCAATTCGACGCCGTCTCGCATCGGCGCTTTGCGATTGAGTTCCTCAGTGACGTCGTATTTCGACGGCGAATAATTTCCCGCTTGCGGTGGCTGTGCGAGGGAGATCGCTCCGGTGAAAAAAAGAATCCACGACGTAGCGACGTCAAG
>JBJXGP010000136.1:0-33920 GCA_046160425.1 Planctomycetaceae bacterium | reverse complement strand
GAGCCGGTCGGTTCATCGCGAACGGTTCACGTCGACGTCCGCCTGATCGCCGCCACGCATCAGTCGCTCGAAAAACTGATCGCCAATGGCAGATTCCGTGAAGATTTGTATTACCGGCTGAACGTCGTCTCGCTCGAACTCCCGCCGTTGCGGGAACGTCGCGAGGACATTTTCGAGTTGGTCTGGCATTTTCTGAAGCGGGCCTGTCACCGCACGGGGAAGCGGCTATTGCATCTCGAACCGGAGGTCGTCGAATCGCTCGAGAATTATCCCTGGCCGGGAAACATCCGCGAGCTGGAAAACGTCATCGAGCGCGCGGTCGTCTTGTCGGAAGGGGATTCACTGACGCTGCGGGAATTGCCGGTGGAGGTGCTGACCGGCGGAAGATCGCGAGAAGAACGATATCTCGCGACGGACTCCCCGATCTCGCTCTCCGCCCGACGAACTCAGCGGCTGCGAAAAAGTTCGCCGGCGTTCGTCCGGCCGCCGGAGGAATGACCGACAACTGATGACGCCTCCCTCGCCTATATTCCTAACGGAGAGAACGAACGACATCTCTTGGAATCGGCCCTGCAACAGGCCAACGGCAACCTGGCCCGCGCCGCCCGCTCGCTGGGCCTCCCCCGCAGCACGTTTTACAGCCGGTTGAAGAAATACGGCTTGCGATAACCGTCGAGGGCATCAGTCGATACGCCACATCCTATAAAATACGGATTGAATAATCGAGTTCACCGCCGTATGATCGGTACGCGTTCCAACGTAACACGACACGGCTGATGACACGATCGTAACATCGACATGGTACAGAAAATCATCATCGATGCGGATCCGGGAATCGGAGATGCCCTGGCGATCGGCCTGGCGCTGAAATCATCCGAATATGACGTGCTCGCGCTCACCGCAACCGCGGGAGTCGTTTCCGGCACGCAAGCCGATCACAATATGCTGGCGGTCATCGAACGGGTCGATCCGCTCAAGCATCCCCGGTTGGGAAACGCGTCGTTCGAGCAGCCTCCGGAAACGCCCGGCAATGAACGTGGCCGCGTCCTCCTGAAAGATCTGCATGGCGAAACGGGATTGGGTGAAATCGGCGTGCGTGTTCCCGAACTGCATCATTCGCACCCGGCACACAAAGTCATGATCGAGCTGGTGCATATGCATCAGCAGGAGATCACGATCGTCACGCTGGGGCCGCTGACGAATCTGGCGATTGCCTGCGATCGCGATCCCGAATTCAGTTCGCTCGTCAAACGCGTGGTCTGCCTGGGAGGTGCCTCGATGAACATGGGCGACGTCACGCCCGCGGCGGAGTTCAATGTTTTCTCCGATCCCGAAGCGGCACGAACGGTTCTCGGCAGTCCTCTGACTTTGACCATGATCCCGCTCGAAGTCAGCCGCAAACCGATTCTGACGCTGGACCAGTTTATGCGCCTGCCGCATCAGAACACGGCCGGTTACAGAGGTCTGTTAGGCCAGCTCATCCCCTTTTACTTTCGAACGCATCATCAGTTCATGGGCGTCGAGGGGATTCCTCTCCCCGAAGTGACCGCCATGGCCGCCGTTCTGCATCCGGAATGGTTCGAGACCGAACGCATTTCGGTAAACATCGAAACCCAGGGAGAGTTGACCCGCGGCATGACGGTATTCGATTTTCGAGGAACGCAGCGCTGGCAGGGGAACATCGACGTCGTCCGTTCGCTTCGCATCCAGTCGATCGTCGATTTTTTCTGCCGCTCGGCTGCCGAGTGACTTTGCCCCGTCTCGCGATGAATATCCGGTTATCTCGCTGCAAATCGCGGCAAAAATGCAGAAAAATCCGCATTGCCTCATTTTGCCGCTTGAGATTCGTCGCGCGGCGGAGAACAATAACAGTTGAAATCGCATTCGTTCGATCTCGTCCTGTCTTTTTCGTCTTTGACGCTCATTTCTACTTTTTGAAAAGGGGATTCATTTGCCCCAGGCGATTGTCGATCCCGAAGAACTCCGGCGGTTTGCGCTGCTCCTCAAAAAATTCACGCAGGAGTTGGAAGAGAAATCGGCTGCTCTCGCCGCCCAGATGCAGTCGCTGGGCGCCACCTGGCGCGATCAGGAGCAGCAGCGATTCAGCGAGGAATTCTCTCAGCATCTCAAGGTGCTGGGGCGATTCATCGAAAGCAATCAGCAACATATTCCCTACCTGTTGAGGAAGGCGGAACGGATCGAAGAGTATCTACAGCAACGGTAAAGCCAGACGTATGGGGACATCCGCACGAGTGAATTCGGTCGAGGCCGTGAGTCGGTTTCGACAGACGCTCGCCAATTTCACCGAACAGATTTCGGGGGCGTTGTTTTCGCTCAGGGCGGAGGTTTTCCGCACGCAGGAGTGGATCGAACACGAATGCCCGCAATACTGGCGCGCCCAGGGGCGGTTGGCCTTCGACGCCATTGCCTCGGCACGCTCCAATCTCGAAACCGCCAGGATGCGCGGCAAAATTGCCGGCCACCACCCGGTCTGTTACGACGAACAACTCGCGCTGCGGCAGGCCAAGCAACGCCTGCAATTCGCCAACGATCAGATCGATGTCGCCCGGCGGTGGGGAAATAAATTTCGTCACGAAGCCGAAGAGTACAAAGGGATTCTGGGGAAACTCCAGCAGCTTCTCGACCACGACCTGGTCATGCTGCAAGCGACGCTCGACGGCATGATTCGCGCGCTGGAAGCATACCTCGCCGGGATGCCGGTCGAAAGTTCGGCCCCGTCGATTTTCAATCGCAATGAGATGCGCGCGCCGGTTGCCGTAACGCCGGCGGAGCACCCCATTGCGGTTCCGACATCTTCGGAATCCAACTCATTGAATGAATCGAACGTATCTACCGGTATCGAAGCGGATCGATCGATGGAACCGGAAGATCATTTGGGCAAATCCTCGAAGACCACGAGCAATGGCTCCACTTGAAAGAATAATTCATGCGGACGGGCGATCTGAGCGCGGGGGTGGCGAAACTTCGCGACGCCATCGAAATGCTCGAAACGAGCTGGAACGAAACGACCGACTACTGGCAAGATGCCAACAGCCGGCATATTGAAGAAGAATACCTGCAGAACATCGTGATGTCGGTTAAACTGGCCATCGAAGCGACGCAAAAAATGTCGGACCTGCTCGCAAGAGCAAATCGGGAGTGCAGCGAATGACGTCACATCTTCATCGCCAACGAGAACGCGAACCCGATCCGTCCGATGCGTCGCCACAGGCTTCAAGTCCTGCCCCCGCCGCGCCCGAGGGGGGGCACATGGACGACCACTTATTTGCATCCGCTTCTAAACCGGCGTTCGATCCCGCGACGGCGACGGCGGAATTCCCATTGAGCGGCCCCGGTGCCGAGTACACCTTGCAGTCGTATCAACAATTGGTCGCGTCATTGCAAACCGCGATCGAGGACCGCGTCGCCGCCGAACAATCGTGGGAGACCTGGGCGCACGACGAACATCGCCAGATCCAGCAGGATCACCAGTTGCAGACGTCGCGGCTCGACGAACGGCGGGAATACATTCTGCAAAACCTCCGCGAGGAATCGACGCGAACCCGGCAAGACATCCGCTCGCGTCTCGAACCCGAAATCCGCGAAGCCCAAAACATGCAGAAGTCGGCACTCGAGGATCTTCAGCACCGCTGGGACGCCGATATGGCGGCCGCTCAGGCGCTTCACGATGAGACGTGCTGGATGGTCCAATCGTATTTTGACGAATCGTCCGACAATAGTCCGCAGTCACAACTGCAAAGCTGGGAGACCCGGCAGGAGACCCGCCGCGAAGAGATGACGATGCAGGCCCGCGAACTCGAAGTCTGCGATCGCGAGGCCGAAGCGCTGCTGCGACGTCGGCGGTTATGGACCGAAATCGCTCCCGATACCGCCGAGCCGCTTCCCTCGGGTGAAGAACAGGCGTATCAGAAATTCTTTGCTTCGAACTCCCTCGCACTTCAGTCGTGGCAGAATCTTCAGAAACAGCGTTTGGGTCGATTATTCGTCGGCGCCCGGCCGCTCATCATCTGGCTGGGGCTGGCCGCACCGATTGCAGCGATACTCTATCTGTTGCGCTATTTGCTGGGATTTCCCGGAGCAATTCCACTCGCCCACTGGCAATGGTATTCCGTCGGCGGGGGAACCCTGTTGGGATGGTGCGGGATCTGGATCTTGCATTCGATCGCCGCGGCCCGGGCGGAAGGCGAATACGAAAAGGTGAAGCAGTCGGTCTTCGATTGCGAGAGGAGTTTCCAGGTCTGGCAGAAGGCCTCGCAGGCCGACCTCGAACGCCAGCGTCGCGACGTTCGCGAATGGCACAATGCCCTCGTCAACAAGCGCGATGCGGCCCTGCAGAAAGCCAAGGGAACGCTGCTCGATAAACAGCGTGAGATCACGCAGATTCGCGACGACGGACTGGAAGCGGTGCAGATCGAATATCCCGAAAAGATTTTGCAGCTTCAGCAGCAACTGCAAACCGAACTCGAAGACTGCGAAAAAAACTATCGCCGACAGGTGCATCAGGCCCAGGTCGAAGCCCAGTCGGCCAAAGCGCAGGTGGAACGAGCGCACCACGACCGCTTGTCGGCTCACCATCAGCAGGCGCAAGACCGCTGGGATGCGCTCTCAAAGAACTGGCAACAGGCGATCGGCGAATTTCAGGGGACCGTCGAACATCTGCATCGCGAACTGTCTCGGCACGATCCGCGAACCGGTTATCCCGCGACGACCGAAAACATGTCGATCCCGACGGCGATCCGCGTCGGCGAATACCGCCTCGATGTCTCGCAGTGGCAGGGAGCCACCCCGAAAGATCCCCGACTCCCGTCGATCCCGACACAATACATTCTTCCCGCTGCCTTGCCGCTCCTGCAGACGTCGTCGCTGCTCCTCAAATATCGCGGACAAGGTCGTCGGCAATCGCTCAAAATTTTGCAGATGGCGCTGTACCGCTGGCTGACGAGGTTTTCGCCAGGACAGCTTCGCTGCACGATCGTCGATCCCGTTGGACTCGGCGAAAACTTCTCCGCGTTCATGCACCTCAAGGACTACGATGAATCGCTCGTCTCCGGCCGGATACTGACGGAAGAGCAGGCCATCGATCAGCGTCTGACGCAGATCAGCGAACAGATCGAACATATTCTGCAAACGTATCTGCGAAACGATTACGCCACGCTCGCCGACTACAATCGCGCCGCCGGCGAAATCGCCGAACCCTATCATCTGCTCGTCATCGCCGATTTCCCCACGAATTTCAGCGAAGATTCGGCGCGTCGGCTGCTCAACATTCTGCGCACCGGGCCGCGCTGCGGCGTGTGGACAATCTTCAGCATGAATGCGGATGCAACGTTGCCGCAGGCGTTCGCACAGGCATCGCTCGAATCGCTGGCGACCATCTGGTCGTGGAAACAGGGCGAATTTCATCCCGCGATCGCCGGGTTGGATCAGCTCTCCGTGCTCGCCGACGAACTTCCCGCCGACGAGGCGATGAACGAGTCGCTGCGTCAATTCGGCGAGCAGGCCCGCGCGGCGAAACGTGTGGAAGTAAGTTTCAGCCGGATCGCCCCTCCTCCCGAACGGTTCTGGACCGCGGACAGTACGCACGGCATTCATATCCCTCTGGGACGCAGCGGACCGTCGCAATGGCAGCAGCTTCGCCTGGGACAGGGAACGTCGCAGCATGCATTGGTCGCGGGAAAAACCGGTTCCGGTAAATCGACGTTTTTGCACGCCCTCGTGACGAACATCGCCTTGCATTACGCTCCCGATCAGGTCGAACTGTACCTCATCGACTTCAAGAAAGGGGTCGAGTTCAAGACCTACGCGACTCATAAGCTTCCTCACGCGCGCGTGATTGCCATCGAGAGCGATCGCGAATTCGGCGTGAGCGTGCTCGAACGGCTCGACCGGCTGTTGCAGGAACGGGGCGAGTTATTCCGCGAAGCGGGAGTTCAAGACCTGGCCTCGTATCGGCAAGCGCATCCCGGCGTACCGTTGCCGCGCGTGCTGCTGATCGTCGATGAATTTCAGGAATTTTTCGTCGAGGATGACCGCTATTCGCAAGCGGCGAACCTGTATCTCGATCGACTCGTCCGCCAAGGCCGTGCGTTCGGTATCCACGTCATGCTGGGTTCGCAGACATTGGGCGGGGCATACACACTCGCTCGCAGCACCCTGGGGCAAATGCACGTCCGCATCGCGCTGCAATGCAGTGAGGCCGATGCGCATTTGATTCTCAGCGAAGAGAACACGGCGGCGCGCTGGCTGACGAGGCCGGGGGAAGCGATTTACAACGACGCCAACGGCATGGTCGAGGGGAATCATCCGTTCCAGATCGCCTGGCTGGCGGAATCGCAGCGCGAGCAGTACTTGCAGAAACTCCATCAACTCGCCGAGGAACGTCATCTCGTTTTCCCCCCCGCACTGGTCTTCGAAGGACATCGCCCCGCCGATCCGCTGCTCAACCCGACTCTCGTCGCTCAGTGGCAGACGTTGAATGACGCGAAGTCGGCCGTCGAGCGCGACGCCGACTTGCAGGCGGAACGCGAACCGGTGTTGTGGCTGGGTGAAGCGGTCTCGCTCACGTCTCCCCCTTCGGTGACGTTAAAACAGCAAAACGGCTGTCATGTGCTCGTCATCGGTCAGCAGGCGTCCGCCGCCGCGGGAATTTTGGCGGTTGCCTCGGTGAGTCTCATTTCGCAGGATCCCTCGCGGAGTGCAAAAATCTCTTCAATGGCTACGGATAACACATCCTCATCGAAACTGCCCGTGGTGAGCATTCTCGATGGAAGCGCACCGCAGTCCCCCGAATATGGCCTCTGGCGTCGCTTGTCGACCGCGATGCAGCACAAGATTCCCAGCGAGTTGCCGGTCTACAGGCCGACGGAGGCCGCGCGCGTGCTGTCGGACTTTATGCAGGAACTCAAGCTCCGCGAGTCTCGTTCGAGCGAGGTCTTCCCCGCGCGCACGCTAATCGTCTTCGACGTCGCCCGGTTTCGCGACCTGCGAAAAAGCGACGACGATTTCGGCTTCGGTCGATCCGACCAGGAGAAAATCCTCACCCCCTCGCAACAATTCACCGAGCTGCTCAAACGAGGACCGGCGGTCGGGCTGCATCTGCTCGTCTGGTGCGATACGAACGCCAATGTGATGCGATGGCTGGGGATGCCTTTGCTCCGCGAGTTCGAGATCCGCATTCTATTCCCCATGAGCGCCGCCGACTCCAGCCAGTTGATCGATTCCCCCGAAGCAGGCCGGCTCGGCGTGCATCGCGCGCTCTTGCATCGTTCGGACCTGGGGACGCTCGAAAAGTTCCGCCCCTACGGCGAACCGGCGGAAGATATGTGGCGGCTCTGGGAACCTCACGTGGAATCACAGACAGAAACTGTTGCGCCTGAAATCGCTCCCATTGTTTCGTCGGTCGAGACCCCGGTTGCCGAACTCAAACCGATTGCACAGCCGCATAAGGAGCCGGGCAATCAACTCGAAGTCTGCGAAGACATCGACGAATGGCCGATCTTGTGAAGCGGGTACCCGCTACGCCAGTAGCGGCGTGACGACGTTACCGGCGACTTCGGTGAGGCGGACTTCGTTGCCGCGATGACGGAACGTCAGGCGCTTGTGATCGAAGCCGAACAGATGCAGCAGCGTGGCGTGGAAATCATGGGTATGCACGCCCCCCTCAGCGACATGCCAGCCGAGTTCGTCGCTCTGGCCGTGAACCTGTCCTCCTTTGACCCCGCCGCCGGCAAGCCACATGCTGAAGCAATGGGGATGGTGATCGCGGCCGGCATCCGGACCCGGTTTGGCGTTCTCGGTGATCGACGTGCGGCCGAATTCCGTCCCCCAGACGACCAGCGTCGAGTCGAGCAGTCCGCGCTGCTTGAGATCGCGCAGTAATGCGCCGATCGGCTGATCGACCTCGCGGCATTGCGCGCGGATTTCTCCTTCAAGATTCTTGTGTTGATCCCACGTCCGCTGAAACAGCGACACCACGCGCACCCCGCGCTCGACGAGCCGGCGGGCCAGCAGACAATTACGCGAGAAGGTTCCCGGCTGTCCCTCGCGGTTCACGCCGTAGGATTCCAGAGTCGACTGCGTCTCGCCCGCCAGATCGATCAGTTCCGGCGCCGCCGACTGCATGCGAAAGGCAAGTTCATACGCGGCGATGCGGGCTTCGATTTCGGGATCGCGCACCCGCACGGCATTCAATCGATTCAGCGCGCGGACCGCATCGAGCTGCGCCCGATGCCATTCGGCCCGAATGTCTGACGGCGTTTCCAGATTGAGGATCGGCTCCCCCTGATTGCGGAACAACACCCCCTGATGCACCGACGGCAGATAACCGTTCCCCCACGCCATCGCGCGGGCAACCGGCCCGCGATGGTTGATGAGCGCCACGTAACCGGGCAGATTCTGCGACTCGCTCCCCAACCCGTACGTCAGCCACGCGCCGAAACTCGGCCGGCCAGGGAGATCGATGCCGGTGATGATCTCCAGTTCGCCCGGCGCATGATCGAACGCCTCGTGATGCATCGAACGGACGAGCGCGATGTCGTCAGCCGACTCGCCGATGTGAGGCAGCAGTTCCGACATCTCGGTCCCGCATTCGCCGTAGCGGCGAAACGGAAACCGGCTCCCCATCAGCGGCGACTGGCTCGGCTTGGTGAACGAGAATCGAATCCCCTTGGTGAACGACTCCGGTATCGGCTGCCCATCGAGTTCCGTCAATTTCGGTTTCGGATCGAACAGATCAAGATGACTGGTTCCCCCCGCCAGAAAAATGAAGATGCAGCTTTTCGCCTTCGCCGGGAAATGCGGCTGCCGCGGACTGAGCGGATTCGCCGAGTCGTCGTTTGCCTCTGCCAGCAAGCCGTCGTCGCGCAACATCCCCGCGAGCGCGGCGAGTCCCGCGCCGCTGGCAGCACTCGTCAGAAAATCGCGGCGGGTCCGCTGGACATGTCGTGCGAAATCGAACATCGAGCTGTTACTCCCGTGTAATGAATTCATCGAGGTTGAACAATGTGCGGGCAACTCCGTGCCAGATCGCCGGTTCCGGAGCCTCCGCTTTCCGCTGCGCCTCGATGAGTTCGAGCAAGATTCGCAATTCGTTTTCGTCCGGCTCGCGCGACAGGCACAATTCAAAACCGAAACGAAGCCGGCCGAGCGGATCCTGCGTGATATCCAGCAATCGCTTTCCCAGCGCGCGGGCGCATTCATCGATTGTCGGCTCGTTCAGCAGCGTGAGCGCCTGCATGGGGGTCGTCGAGCGATCGCGGACCATCGTGCATTGATTGCCGTCAGGGGCATCGAAGACGGCAAACATCGGAAACGGAAACGTGCGCTGCATGTGAACGTACAGCCCGCGCCGATACGGATTGCCGTTTTGCTCCATGAATTTTTCGTTCTTGAGCTCTTTCAACTGTCCGATCCCTTTGGGGAGCGGCGGTTGAATCGACGGTCCCCCTATCGATTTTTCAAGAAGACCACTCGCGGCTAATGTCAAATCGCGCACGGTCTCGGCTTCCATGCGGAAGCGATTCTGCCGCCAGAGCAGCCGGTTATCGGGATCGGCTGCGGGTGGTTCCTCGCGATGTGCGGACGACTGACGATATGCGTGCGAGAGAACCATCAACCGAATCAGCGACTTCCGGCTCCATGGCGCGACAAACGGCGAAGTTTTTGAATCAGAATTCAGTCCCGCGAATTCCGCCGCCAGCCAGTCGAGCAATTCCGGATGCGTGGGGGGGACTCCGACGCGTCCGAAGTTTTCGGGAGTCGGGACGAGACCCTGCCCGAACAGATGCTGCCAGATATGATTGACGGCGACGCGGGAAGTCAGCGGATGTTCGGGGGAGACGAGCCAACGGGCCAGATCGAGACGGTCCGCCTGCTGTTGCCGTCTACCGAGCGGCGGCAAAAACGCGGGCGTATTCGGTTCGACGTCTTCGCCGAGCGCGAGAAAATTTCCCCGCTTGTGGACCTGTGTGATGCGCTGTCCCGCTTTGACCGTTGGCAACTCTCCTTCATTCGTATCGTCGGCGTTATTGAAGAAGGCATAGAACTGATAATACTCGCGATTTGTGATCGGATCGTATTTGTGCGAATGGCATTCGCAGCAGTTCATCGTCAGCCCCATCCAGATGCCGGCGGTCGCCGACGAGCGATCCTTGACCGCTTTCGTGCGAAATTCCTCTGCATCGGCCCCACCGGCGGAGTTATGCAGCGTGTTGCGATGAAAGGCTGTCGCGACGCGCTGTTCGGGTTTTGCCTCGTCGAGCAGATCGCCGGCAAGTTGCTCGATCGTGAACTGATCGAAGGGCTGATCGCGGTTCATTGACTCGATCACCCAGTCGCGATAACGCCAGGCATGAGGACGGGGGTTATCGTTTTCGTAGCCGTCGCTCTCCGCGAAGCGGGCCAGGTCGAGCCAATGTTTCGCCCAGCGTTCGCCGAAGTGTTTCGATTCGAGCAGACGGTCGACGAGTTTTTCATAGGCATCGGGCCGTTGATCGTCGACGAAGGCGCGGACTTCGGCGGGTTCGGGGGGAAGCCCGAGCAAATCGAGGCTCAGCCTGCGGATCAACGTCCGTCGATCGGCTTCGGGTGACGGCTCGATCCCCTCGCGTTCCAGCCGCGACAATATGAACGCATCGATCGGATTACGGACGAGTTCTGCATGCGCGGCTGAAGGAACGTCCGAACGCTGCACCGGTTTGAACGACCAGTGATCGCTGAACTCCTCGCGCCCGGCGAATTCATCGGGCCACGGAGCCGCTCCGTCGATCCAACTCCGCAGAAGTTCGATCTCGTCGGCGCTGAGCGGATCGCCGTCCTTCGGCATCCGCTGTGTTTCGTCGGTCGTTGCGATGCGGGCGAATAACTCGCTCGTCTTGCTGGAGCCGGGAACGATCGCCGATCCGGTGTCGCCGCCGGCGAGCGCCCGCCGACGGATATCGAGCCGCAGTCCCCCTTCTTCTGCATCGGATCCGTGGCAACTGAAGCAACGGCTTTGGAGCAGCGGAAGTATCTTCGTCGCGAAACCCGCAGGGTCGAACGGAGGGCCGACGGCGATCGGCGCGATGACAACCACGTAGTTACTGTTCGCGCCCGTCGTGTTGCGTTCGTTCCCGCCGAGCGTCAGCCGACCTTTGTCACATCGCTTTTCGTGAATGTGGTACGGGATCTCATCGACGGTGAGCGTCTCTTTCGAGAGTTTCCATGTTTTCAGCCATGCAGGAGGAACCTTGCCGCGCTGATCGATGCCGATGTAGACCGTCGCCGGTCCGGGAAGTTGAAGTTGCAGATGATCGGCGGCATCGACGAAGTCGTCATCCATCGACGTCTGCACGACGAGTTGTCCTTCGAGCAGGCGCGGAAGTTTACGAAAAGCAAACGCACGGTCGATGTAGGGACGTTCATTGAGCTTGGCGACGCCAAGTGCGTAGGGTCGTCCCGACGAGACTCGCTCGATCGTGACCGTAAACGGAGGCTCCGGTTCTGCGCTCTGCGATTTCGCGTGAATCATCAGCAGCATCAAGCCGATGATAACACTCGCATTCCGAAGTAATTGGAGTTTTGCTTTTCGTTCCGGCATGATTCAATCCATCTTGTTCCCAAGCTCCGCTTGGGAACTCAAGTCTTCGAGAGCTATTGCTTCGCTACATTATGTTCGATGTTCCATTTCACTGGCGGACAAGCCGCCAGTGCCACCCGGTTTCATTGACAGATTCTTATGCCAACAGCCGGTCGACGACGTGGCCGCTGATGTCGGTCAGGCGGTAGTCTCGTCCCTGGAAGCGGTACGTCAATCGCTCGTGATCGATGCCGAGGCAGTGCAAAATCGTCGCCTGTAAATCGTGGACGTGAATCGGATCTTCGGCGACATTGTACGAAAAATCGTCCGTCTTGCCGATGACGATGCCCGGTTTGATTCCTCCGCCGGCGAGCCAGACGGTGAAACAGCGGGGGTGATGATCGCGGCCATACGTCTCGGGGGTCAGCCCTCCCTGGCAGTAGGTGGTGCGGCCGAATTCACCTCCCCAGATGACGAGCGTGTCGTCCAGCAGACCCCGTTGAGCGAGATCTTTGATGAGCGCTGCACAGGCCTGATCGACGTCGCGGCATTTGACGGGCATTTTCTTCGGGAGTTCCTGATGATGATCCCAGTCTTTGTCGTACAGTTGCACGAAGCGCACGCCGCGTTCGAGCAAGCGGCGGGCGAGCAGACAGTTATTGGCGAACGATGCCTCTCCCGGCTTGGCACCATACATGTCGAGAATGTGCTGCGGTTCGTCGGCGATCTCCATCAGCTCCGGCACGGTCGTCTGCATTTGAAACGCCAGTTCGAAGGCGTTAATGCGGGCTTCGATCTCGGGGTCGCCGCTCTCTTCGAGTTTCAGCCGATTCAGGTCGTTGACGGCGGAGACGATGCGTCGGCGATCGTCGCGGGATATCCCTGCCGGATCCGTCAGGCTCATCACTGGATCGCCTTTCGAGCGGAACTGGACTCCCTGATGCCGGCTCGGCAAAAAGCCGCTGTGCCAGTACTTTGAGAGCAGCGGCTGTCCGCCTGTCGGTCCCGACAGCAACACGATGAACGCGGGGAGATTGGAGTTCTCGGTCCCCAGTCCGTACGACAACCACGACCCCAGGCACGGGCGACCGGTAATGCTGCTCCCCGTCTGGAAAAACATCACCGCCGGATCGTGATTGATCGGCTCGGAGTGCATCGAGCGAATGACGGCGATGCGGTCGGCGATCCCCCCGATATGCGGCAGCAACTCGCTCACTTCGAGGCCTGCGTCTCCCACTTGCGAAAACTTGTAATGCGATCCGGCGATCGGGAACGAACTCTGACTGCGCGTCATCGTTGTCAGCCGTTGTTCGCCGACGACGCTCTTGGGGATCTCCTGTCCCAGCATTTCGTTGAGACGCGGCTTGTGATCGAAGAGATCCATCTGCGCGGGACCACCCGACATAAACAGGTAAATCACCCGTCGGGCACGCGGAGCGAAGTGCGTCTCGGCGAGTATTCCGTTTGAGGGGGTCTTGTCCGCAGCGCCGCTCTTGGCATCTTGAGCGAACAGAGAGGCGAGTGCAGCGGCCCCCAATCCGCCGCTTGTGCGCTGCAGGAATTGGCGTCTCAATGCGTTTTGGAGTGGTGATGAAATCATGCCATTGTTCCTCACTCGCGCGTGATCGTTTCGTCGAGGTTCATGATTGCGGTGGCGACGGCGGCCCATGCCGCGATTTCTACGGGATCGCCGTCGGAAATCGCGGGAGCCAGCCCTTGCGTCGCCGCACTCTTCGCCGCTTCCGGATCGCCGCGATACCGCTGGAGTTCGGTTTCGTAAAGTGTGTGCAACACGGCTAGCTCTCGTTCGTGCGGTGCGCGCGCGACGGCAGAGCGGAACGCAAACGTCAGTCGAGATGCGGTATCCGGTCCGCCGTATTTCACGATCCGCTCTCCGAATACGCGAGCCGCTTCGACAAATGTTGGGTCGTTCATCGTCACCAATGCTTGTAGCGGAGTGTTCGTCCTTGCGCGGGCCACCATGCATTCGCCCCGGCTCGGCGCATCGAACATCTGATACGCCGGATAAAGCGTCGTCCGCCGCCAGAACGTGTATAAACCGCGACGATAGAGGTTCGGCCCCGGATCGAGCGGCCAGCGCCATTCCCCTTCGGAATCTTCCTTATCGCGATAGAAATGATCGGGTTGATAGGGGTACACGCTCGGACCGCCGAGATGGTGGGTGAGGAGCCCCGCCGAGGCGAGCGCACCGTCGCGAATTTCTTCCGCCGTTAGCCGAAATCGCGCGGCGCGGGCCAGCAGATGATTCCCCGGATCGCGTTCCAGTAGATCCCGGCTCACCGTCGACGATTGGCGATACGTTGCCGACAAAAGTATGCGGCGCTGCATCCGTTTGATGTCCCACCCATCTTCAATCATCTGCACCGCGAGCCAATCGAGCAATTCGGGATGCGTCGGGGGATCGCCGCGCACGCCGAAGTCTTCGGCCGTGCGAACCAATCCGATGCCGAAGAATTGTTTCCACAACCGATTGACGAGCACGCGAGCCGTCAACGGATGTTCGGCGTTCGTTAACCACCGCGCCAGCGTCACACGATCTCGCTGAGCGTCGACGGGCAAACGCGGGAAGAGCGACGGCACATCGCGCTCGACGACGTCTCGCGGCTGCTGATAATCGCCGCGGGAGAGAATGTAGGCCGGCCGGGCGGTCGCCATCTCTTTCCAGACGAGGGCCTGCGGTACGGTCTTGAGAATTTCACCTCGCTCGGTTCTCAACTGCGCCATTTGAGCGTTCAGTTCGTGCAGTTCGGGGAATTGTTTTCGATCGAAGCTCGCACGCAGTTTCGCGAGATGTTCTTTCGATCGTTTGCCTGCGGGGAGTGCAATAATCTGTTCGACGGTCAGATCGGAAGGACTATGCCCGCTCGTGGTCGCCAGAGCGTCGAAACCGAACTGATGTTTCTCCTGCCGATTCCCGAATGCGGTCCATTCCGGCTCGCGATCGAATTTTTCCAGCCGCGAGTTTCCGTCGGGCGTCACCGTGTATTCGACGTCATCCACAAACAATTCGATCGGAGTATCCTCGTCACTGAAGCTGCGGTACGACAGGCCGAAGGCATCGAGCGAGATTCCCGACCCGCGCTGCGCGGCGGTCAGATCGACCGCGGCGAGACCGACACGCTCTTCGCCGCGCCACAATTCGAAGGTCAGCAAGCCCTCGCCCACGGTATCGACGTCGGCGGGGTCATCGGTTCCTCCGGCGGGATCGTACTGAAATTTCCACGCGTACTCGGTTCCATGCTCGACAGCAAGCGGGGAGGAAGCGACTCGCGTGTCGTCGGGAAGCCCCACGTACGCGAAGAATCGCGGTCCTTCGGCGATCGAGAAACCGAGATGATGTCCCTTCGCACGATGGTCTTTCGACAGGTAGCCGACATTGACCTCATTATTGACCGAGCGAACGATGGCGATGCGGCCTTTCGCGGTCAACGGCACATCGAGTGTGAACGGTGAGTCGAACCGCGTGTCGGCGTAAAATGCAGGTTGACTGGAGCGGGCCACGATCCCCCCGATCGCCCCTCGTTCGACGACGTCCCCCTCGTTCAGATCGTCGACTTTAGCTTCCGCCAGCCAGCTTTCGAACTCCTTCGCGGCGGTCGGTTCGATTTCACCGATGCGGGAATTGGCGGCGTTGATTTCACCGTCGATGCGGTCGAGTTGCCGTTGATGTCTGGCCTCAGGGACGGGAATTTGCGGCGGAGAATTGCTCTTGCTGATGACGACCTCGCCGTCGAGACTGTTGAAGTACGCAGACAGTTGATAGAAGTCGCGCTGGCTGAAGGGGTCGTATTTGTGGTCGTGACATTGGGCGCAGACAAATGTCAAACCCATCCATGTCGTGACAACGGTGTTGGTGCGATCGGCGACGTACACCACATGGAACTCGTCGGAGTCCGAGCCTCCTTCTTCGTTGTACCGATGCAGCCGATTGAATCCCGATGCGACCTGCTGCGACAACGTTGCATTCGGCAAGAGATCCCCGGCGAGGTTTTCGATCGTGAATTGATCGAACGTCATCCCCGCATTGAACGCACCGATCACATAGTCGCGATAGGGCCAGTTCGGCCGTTCGCCGTCGTCCTGATATCCGCTCGAATCGCCGAAGCGGGCCAGATCGAGCCAGTCCTGTGCCATCTTCTCGCCGTAGTGCGGCGATGCGAGATAATAGTCCACGAGTTTTTCGTAGGTATCAGGTTGTTCGTCGGCGAGAAAGCGATCGATTTCTTCGAGTGTGGGAGGCAACCCTGTCAGATCGAGCGACAGCCGACGAATGAGCGTCGTTCGCTCAGCTTCGGGTGAGGGTCTTAGTCCTTCCGCTTCGAGTCGCGCGAGTACGAAGGCGTCGATTTCATTCCGCGGCCAATGCTGTTGCTGAGTCAGCGGCACCGCGAGGCGACTCGGTTTGCGATAAGCCCAGTGTTCGACATATTCCGCACCCGATGCGATCCAGAGCCGCAGCAGGTTTTTCTGTTCCGGCGTGAGGGGGCGTTTGGACTCGGGGGGAGGCATCATCGTTTCGAGATCGTCGGTTTCGATCCGCCGCACGAGTTCGCTGCCGTCGGCGTCGCCGGGCTGGATGGCCACCGCGCCGGAGGGGAGTTTCTCCGTTGCGTGCTTGCGGAAATCGAGCCGCAAATCGGCCTGACGCTGCGCGTCATCGGGGCCGTGACACGCAAAGCAATGCTCGGTCAATATCGGCCGGATATCGCGTATGAAATCAACCGGCTCATCAGCGCGAACGGCCCACATCGAAACGAACGGCACAAAACACGCACAGCAGGAAAGAACAATTCGCACTTCGCGCCGCAGCAACAACGTTCGAATGACATTGCCCAGCGCGTTCGATCTGCCGGATATCAGGAAATGAATCATCGCAGTCGTACCTTTGCATTCCCGTCAGCGATAATCAGTCGGTCCAAGAGACAGATTTGACCCGAACTCAATTCCCTCCAGTATATATCAGCCGGCTTGTATGCGACATGCGAATATGGTTATTTCTTTGGAAGCCGATGGGTCAATTCCCAAGTTGTTCCAGCAGCCGCCGAAAACTTTCGTGGCGCGATTTGAATTTCGCGACGCGCTCGCCGCGGGTGCCGGCTTGATGCGGTTCGAGGGCATGGACGACCCCCATCTGGGCACCGGCATCGAATCCCCCTGAATGCACGATCGACGGGATGCTCGCCACGCCGGGCCTGTCCAACCGTCGCGACATGTGGCAATCGACGCATTGCTGGAACAGGGCGCCTTTGTCGGCGAATCCCCAGTCGCGCGCCTTGGACGACAAACCATCGATGGCGACACGGTATTGACCCAGCCCCTCGGGTTCGCGTTCGAGTCCCCCCGCTTTCAGATCGTCGAACAGCAGATGCCGTTTCATGCGGATATCGAGCACGTTGACGCCGACGCCGGTATTTGATGCGGGTTCGTTCGAGCCGTCGATATTGGCGTATGCGCGGAACTGAAACGATTCGACGATGTGCGTGGGGACCGGCCGCAGCCCGTCGTCCATCGACATCATCAGTTGCAGCAGGACGACCTCGGTTCCGACGGGAATGGGAGGGGCATCCTTCTGCAAGGCGATGAAGCCGTTATTTGCGGCTCGCTTCCAGTCGATCCCTTTTTCATCGAGCAATTTCAGATAATCGACGACCTGTTGCCGGCCTTCGGGGAAACGATAAAAGATGCGGTAGTACGATCGCCCCTGCAGCGACCGGGCATGCAACGTGATAAACCGATCCGAAAGATCCTCGTGGATATTGGGCTGATGAAAGTCAACCTCGACCCATTCGTCGGGCTGGTCGAGCAATCCGAACGGAAGATAGTTGCGGTCGGGGTCGAAGTCGTGACGAGCGACAAACGCCCCCGACTTGACGGCCGCCGTGTAGGTGTCGGGCAACTTCTCGAGTTCGCTCTCCGGCAGCGCCAACTGCTGCATGCAGCGTGCGAGTTTGCCGCAGAGCACGCTACGGCGGACACGGGTTTTAACATCGGACGTGCGCTTGATATTCTGATCGATCAAATGATCGTAGACGGCCCACAAGTCGTGTTGAAACACGGCCTGCTTGAGCGGGTCGGCAATCAATCGCGAACCCTCGCGATCGAGAAACTCATCGAGCAGCGGATCGACTTTCGCAAAAACCTCGGCGGTCGACCAGTATTCGGTCTGTCCCCAGGCCATGAACTCGATGACGTCGCCTCCTTCATAGCGAGTCGTCTCGGGTTGACCGTCGCTCGCCGGCAAAATTCGCGGGCGGATGTAGAACGCCGCGAACATGCGATTCCACAAATGCTCAGGATCGGCATCGTAAATCGGCAGCGGCGCGTCGCTCTTGAGCGTTCCTGCCAACGGCCCGTCGTGATGATAATATTTCGAAAGATCGTCAGCGACGAGTGGATGGACATCCGAAACCAATGCCAACGCCACGAATGCAACTATTAACGTGCGCATTTCCATCCAATTCCTTATCATCCGAGTTTCATCGACGGGCGGACTTTGCTACTTCTTCAATTGCCGATCGAAATACTCGAACAGCGCCTGTTCGGCTTTCTCGGCGTCGGCTCCTTTGAAGCCGTGGCCTGCGCCTTCGAGCGTGAGCAGTTCTGCCGGGACGGTCGCCGCTTTGAGTTTGTCGATCAGCCAGACCGCCTGTTCGTGGGCCACGTATTTGTCTTCGGTCCCGTGGATGCACAGCGTCGGAGCCGCATCGGGAGTGACCCAGTACAGCGGACTCCCCTGAATGTGCAGATCGAGGTGCGTTTCGAGATTCCCGCCGAACCATAACGGCAAGACTTCATGCGCATCGACGCTCTTGCCATATGACTTCGTGAAATCGCTCGGCCCGTACACGTTGACGACGCAGGCGACGTGGCTCGATTGTTCTTCGTTTCCTCCGAAGCCTTCAAAGCGAGGGACGTGTGCGGTCACTCCCAGAAACTGCGCAAGATGTCCACCCGCCGAACCCCCCGTGACGCCGATTTTCTCCGGATCGATCTTGTACGTCGCCGCATTCGCCCGCAACCAGCGGACGGCGGCCTTGGTGTCATGCACCGCCGCCGGGAATTTATGCTGCGGAGCCAGGCGATACGTGATCGTCGCCGCGACGTAGCCGCGCTGTGCGAGTTTGATACAGAGGGCGTCATACGATTCGCGTTTGCCCGCGCGAAATCCGCCACCATGAATGCAGAGCACCGTGGGAAAAGGCCCGTCCCCCGACTTGGGCCGCGCCAGATTGAGTTGCAAATGCGCATCATCGGGATTCGAATATTCGATCCCGGTCTCCCAGACGACATCATCCGGAACCGTCGGCTCGGCGCTCGCCGTCGCGCAGAGAAAACAACATCCCAGGATTCCTGACAAAATGGATTTGCTCATAGTCGGCTCCGGAACAATCGACGATCGATCGATGAAAAGTGCGAAGTGAAATCGTATCACGATTGTACGGAGAAGGTGTCGTCGGTTGCCAGTCTGGGTGGAGTGTACTCCTCGTCCCCAAGTTCTGCTTTGTGAACGACCGAATATTTCAAGATTCGTCACAAAGGACCAAGCGGGTTAGCTTACTCGCTGACGCTTCGGGTTACGATGTAAGCGGTCGACTCGCTCCGCTACGGAAACCCTGCGCGTCGCGGCTAACCTTGCACGACCCCTCCATCACTCCACCCCTCTCACCGCGGCTCCAGCGTCATCCGCTCGACCGCAGCCTTTTCCGTCGCGGCTCGATCGAGCGTGACCGTGAAATATTTCCCCGAGACCCACGTCTCGAACTGGTCGCGATAGTGCGGACTTCCCGGATTCCCTGATGCACTTTGGGCATCGACGTGCTTGAGTACCGGGGGAGAGGTTTGCAGGTCGGCGATCAGGCGATAGCCGGCTCCCGTGAGGGCCTGATAATCGGGGCCGCGGCCGGTGTTGCAGACGGTCGACATGTCGCCGCGCACACCCTCGCGGTTCTGGTCGAGCAATTCGCCGAGATCGCCGCGCGTCGAGAGGACGTGCTTCATCGACATGTAATGCAGTCGGCCCCAGGTCCACGTGCGGATGTTCGCCCCCAGTCGGCGCGTCAGGTCTTCGAACGTCGCGCGGGCGGCCTGATGAATCTTGCCGATGCGGTCGGCGTCTCCCTTGGCGAACCATTTCGCGGGGTCGCTCTCCAGCAGATTCATCGACAACGGTTCGATGCCGCCGACAACGAGCGCGGCGGTCGCCGGGTCGAGCCGTTCGGCGACGACGCATTTCGCCCACTGCACGACGAAAATGTTGAAGACCGACGCGGCGATCGAATCGGGTTCGCAACTGCCGTTCCAGCCCGACAGAAGTTCGCCGATCTGCCCCACGACAGGATCGTTCGATTGTCCGAGGACTTTGAGAATCGCCGGGAGTCGATCGACGGCGCGCAACGAGACGGCATCCTGCTGCATGTCGCGAAAATCGTCGTGCGAACACTTGCCGCGGGCTTCGAACATCTGGCGGATGCGCTTGAGCCGATAACCGCTGACCCAGCGTCCAAAGAGCGGATACGGAAAATCGGGAGGAGCGAGCCGGTTGTTCGCCGAGCCGAGCCAGCCGCGCGGCGGATCGGTGACGAAGGGCATCTCTTCGAACGGAATGAATCCGGTCCATTGATGAGCGGGATCCCAGCCGGGACGCAATCCGCGCGACTCCTGCTTGCGGAGCGCCAAGCGTCCCGACGTTTTGAGGCCGATGTGACCATCGACGTCAGCGAGCACGAGACAGAACGTCGGCACGAACCAGGGCTGCATGGCGTCCCTGAGTTCAAAAATTGTTTTCGCCCGATTCATCTGTAATAGTGAGGTGAGAAAACCGCCGCCGTAGGCTCCGACCCATTTGAGCGAAACCGGTCCCAATTGATTTCCGGGAGCGGGCAACACTTCATCGACGAGCGGGCCGTTGTGCGAATAGCGGATCGTTTTGCGAACGCTCTCCTCGCCGCGAATGTGAATCGTCTCTTCGACTTCGCGAGCCGGCAACCATTTGCCGTCGTACAAAAAGCATCCGGGATGAGCGGGATCGGTTTGTTCCTGATACAGGTCGCGCTGCGAGCAGATGTTGTTGGTGATCCCCCACGCGACGTGTGTGTTGCGGCCGAACGTGATCGTCGGCAAACCGACATACGTCATCCCCGCGACGTGATAATCTCCCGCGTGCAGATGCGCCATGTACCAGCACGAGACCGCTTCGAAGCCGATATGCGGATCGCTCGCCAACAGCGGCTTGCCGGTCGTGGTCCGCGAACCGGCGGCGACCCAGTTGTTGCTGCCGGTTGTCGGTTGCGGTTCGCCGTTCGCGCGGCCGATCGTTTCTTCTCCGCGCGGCTGCGGCGCGTAGGAACCGGGAGGCATGATGCTCTCGTCATCGGCCTCGGCGACACAATAGGCGTCGAACAGCGGACCTTCTCCCACCGCGCGTTTCACCAGTTCGGGCATGACGATTACCGGGAATCGCCCCGTCAAGTACCAGCGAAATTCGATTTCGATCGTCAGCGAGTCGATCGGAGTCCACGGTTCGGGCTGGTAATCGAGGAGTCCGAATTCGACCGGCAGATGATTCTTCGAATCCTCGATGTGGGCGTTGATCCCCGCCGTGAACGCAGTGAGGACTTTGCGAGTCGCTTCGGGAAGGTCGTTCCATTCCTGTTCGGCGATGCGGCGGAGGCCGACGGTCCGCACAAGCAAGTCGTAATCGTAGCCGGTTTTGCCGATGATTTCCGCGAGCCGGCCGGTCCCCTTGCGACGAAGCCAGTCGAGTTGAAAGAGTCGATCCTGCGCCATCGCGTAACCGTAGCCGAAGAACAAGTCATCTTCGTGCTCGGCGTGGATGTGAGGAACTCCTTGCGCATCGCGCAGAATTTCAACGTTCGCTTTCAAATCGCATGCGCGCGAACCGCTCGTTGGCGGAACGCGGACGGCGAGAACTTTTTTCCACCAGCCGTTGAACACCTCTCGCGACCACGTGAGCGATTCGCACAAAGCTTCGATCCGTTCGCCCGCGCCCAGCCGTTTCAGCAATTCCTGATCGGAGATCGTCATGTTGTTGTCCTGTTTTTGCCATTGAGAATTTACGAGGGTGGCACTGGCGACTTGTCCGCCAGTGGATTTCTTATCGTCAGGCGATCTTGCAGTCGTCCCGCGTTTTTTCAATTGGCGGTTATCATAATCCGCACCACCCTCGCCGGAAAAACGAGTATACACCCATTCTGAATAAAAATCAGTTAAACAAACGTTGATATATTGGCCGAAAGTGATAGAATAGCGGGTTGCATACGGGGAGGCTGCGCGCCCCGGAGATGATTTGGTCGGCACGATATCCAATGACTCACGCCACGACGGCAGGGGGAATTATGAATCCGATGCACACCCTGAATCAGGTTTCGCTGAAACGCATCTCTCGCCGGCAAACGCTGCAAGTCGGCGTCCTCGGCGGATTGGGAATCTCGCTCCCTCACTTACTCGCACAAAAAGAATCATCGGCCGCCTCCCCTCCGGCTGATGACGTCAACTGCATTGTGATCTGGACCCGCGGCGGAACGAGCCATCACGACACGATGGACCCCAAGCCCAACGCCACCGCGAGCGTCAAGGGTGAATTCGGATTGATCCCGACCGCAGTCCCTGGAGTCCATTTCACCGAAATCGTGCCGCGGCTGGCGCAGAATCTCCCCTTATATTCCTTGCTCAGAGGTTGGAACCCGCGCAACGGCAGCCACGGGACCGCCGATCAATGGGTTCTCTCCGGTAGGCAGTTCAACCCCGCGCTCACGTACCCGACCTACGGAGCCGTCGTCAGCCATCAAAAAGGCTTTCGCTCGAAGCTCCCGCCGTATGTGCAACTCGGCGGTTCGATCGATGCGCGGTACGGCGGCGGGACGGCGGGAATTCTCGGCATGGAGCACAACCCGTTCGTGATGCTCGCCGATCCGAACGCGCAAAACTTTGAAGTCCGCGACATTATGCCCCCCAAGGGGATCAACGGCGATCGCATTTCGCGCCGCCGCAATATGCTCTCGGTACTCGGCGCGCATCAGACCCCCGCCGAGATTCAGCCGTCGGCGTTTACGGCCCTCGACAAGCATTACTCCGCTGCGCTCAACATGATCACCGCGCCGGAGACGAAGCGCGCCTTCCTGATGGATGAAGAGGATCCGAAACTCCGCGATCGGTACGGCCGCAACACGTTCGGCCAGTCGTGTCTGCTCGCGCGCCGATTGATTCAGTCGGGGGTCCGCTTCGTGACCGTCACCGATGGCGGTTGGGATACGCATCAGGACAACTTCAAATCGCTCAAGGACCGGTTGATTCCCCGCGTCGATCAGGGGTTGTGTGAACTGCTGATCGACTTGCAGAATCAGGGAATGCTCGAAAAGACGCTCGTCTGCTGGTTCACCGATTTCGGCCGCACGCCGAACATCAACTCAGCGAGCGGCCGCGACCACTGGAGTTCGAGCGGCTTCGCCATCATGGCCGGCGCAGGCGTTCCGGGGGGCATGGTTCTGGGAGCAACGTCGGACGACGGCGGCCAGGTGACCAACAACGAGTATTACTCCGACGACCTCGCCGCGACGATCTACTACAAGCTCGGCATGCCCCTCGACCTGATGGTCACCGCCCCCGACGGCCGCCCGATCCGCCTGATCGAAGGGCGTGCGATCGACGAGTGGATTTGAGGGAATCACTACGATAACTCGGCTCAACGCCCCAGGATCACGTCGATCCCCGAAAAAATCGATTCCAACTGCTTCCTGGAGAGCTTCCCTGTCCGACTCACGAGTTGCCCCTTATCGACCGTGACGAGCAATGAGACGTTGGCCACAGAATCCTTTTCAAGTCCCGTCTGCCTCGCCTTGAGCAAGACATTTCCCGGAGCCGCCGACCAGCGAAGATTGCTGGTGAGCGGCACGCAGACGACCGTCGCGATGCGGCTGCGATTCAAGGCGTCGGCCTGAATCACGATGACCGGTCGACGAAAACCTGCCGTCGAGCCGGCGGGCTCACCCAAGTCGGCCCACCAGATTTCTCCCTGTCCAATCACCATGCGACCCGCCGCAATGCACGCCGCGTGGTTTCGCGAACAAACTCATCGGGGGTATCGCCGACGTCATCGACGACCTGATTCATCGCGGATGTGAGGGCATCGTCGTCATGCCGAGCCACAAATTCGGCAAGCGCCCGGGCGTATAGCCGGCTGCGGGAAGTCTGCAAGCGGCTCGCCAATCGCTCGGCCTCTTCGAACACATCATCGGGAATCGACACGGCAGTTTTCATACCAAAAGTATAACCCGCTGTGGTTGACCGGTCAAGAGGATTTCCGTTATAAACGGAAGGAAACTCGGCCATTGTCTCGCCGGCTGACTTCATCAACATCCAAAGTTCTGACCTGCTTTGCAGGAGCAACACTCATGAGCACATGGTCGAGCGATCAAGACGCGAACGGCAATCTTCCTCGGGGCAGCAAGCCGGGACGTTCCTGGTTGGCCCGGTTCATCAATTTCGTCCTCATGCAACTCTTGGCCTTGGCGGTTTTTGTCGGCTTTCCGGTGCTGGTCACGGCGGTCGCCCCCGTGTCGTGGGTCCGCTTCGAACGGCATGGCGAGAATGTTTCTGCTACGGCCCGAATCTGCCTGTTGTTCGTGATCCCTTACAAGACGCTGACGGTCGATCCCGTCGTGGGGATCGGCGACCGATTCGTCGAAGGGTCGCACACGCGCGAGAGGCGCACGGGCCGAGACAGAGTCACAAAATCCGAAGACCAGGGCTATCTGGTGATTCATGGGAACGATCAAGTCGCCGAGGTTCCGGTGACGCCGCATAATCTCGATGAGGTCATCGAGCGCACGGAAGCATTTCTGAATGAGCCGCAGTCCGACGAATTGGAGCTGTTCGTGGTCGCCAACTGGAAGTTCAGCGTCATCATGGGAGGGCTGACCAGTTTGCTGACGGTGCTATATGTCGGCACCTTGATTTTTGGAGTGGCGCTCAAAGGGGTTCATATCATCCAATGGGCCTTGGGTGTTCCCCAGGGACGACGGTTGTTCGCCCGGTATATGAAGAATTCGCCGCAGTGAACGGCGATTGTGGGCCACCCGATCGAAGGGGGTGAAGTCGATGGGTGGATTTGAGGGAAGCAGTCGCTTCGCGCCGTTCATTTCTCATCGGGTAGCTTCGGTGTCAGTACCTTGTTCGCCACAGATCCGTGCCATATGGTACGGCCGGAGGCAGCTTGTCGCCGCCGGGCATCTTCAAGAATCGCCTTGATATCCCCGCCAAACTTTTTCGCCAGCCGTTCGCGCGTGCGATGGATTTCGTCAATGATGGTATCGACCTCAGTCTTGTGGATCATCCTCGACCATCTCCTCTGGTGTGCAAATGATGGGGATTGGAACCGAAAGGTCATTCAAGACCGCATGCAGTCTTGGAAGAATCTTTGCGTTGGCAATATGTCGACAATTCCACGTCAATAAATAGTCTATCCGATGATGGGCGGTCATTGCGATATGAAGTGCGTCAAATAGCGCTTTGGCAGGGAGAATTGCGCGAGACATAATCTCTTTCGCGATGGTTTCGACATCCGGATCGGCGGAAAGCAAAGGAATTCCTTCGAGAGACTTGAGTCGTTCGGCTGCGAGGTCAGGTTTTCCGTCCGACACTTCATCGATGACGTATTGGGAAGTCACAAGTTCGTAATTCGGCCGTTCAGCATTCCACCACCGGTGCGTGAGTAGCTGACGAGCCGCTGTGACAACTTGGGTGCTTGGCCGCTGCCGAAGGTAGCTCACGATAGATGTTTCAATGTAGACCGTGGGCATATGACTCGCTTACTTGGCGGTTGGGTATGGATACCTGAATATCAATATGCCATCACTGCAATCGTTTTTCAATCTCGAACAATTCCCGCACGCTCAAAACGGCGGCTGCGCACTATGAACGGCTCCCTTGAGGGCTCGTTCTCGCAGTTCCTTCCAACCCTTCGAACCGTCGTTCATGATGCGCTCGAGATTCACGCCGCGCGGAAAGAACGGGAGGCGGCTGGAGTGCCAATCGTCCCAGTATTGGGCGGCGTGGGCGTAGTAGGTCGTGCTCCCTCCCGGCCAGCGGATGGCAATCAGCATTTCGGGATGCGGATACGGTTTCGCTTTCGGCTGGCAACGGAATTTTTCGATCGCCTCTTCATCGAGTTCGATCCCCAACCCTGGACCGACGGGGATCGGGCACAAGCCGTTCAGCACGGGGAGTTCGGTCTTCACGCAATCGCGAACGTACTGCTGATGGCAATTCACGCTCGGCCAGCGAGCGTTTTCCAGAACCGCGCCGAGGTGCAGCGCAAACGTCGCCGCGATTTTGGTCCCGACGATTTGCAGAAAGAACGATTTGTTGAACGCCTGGCAGACGAGGGCATCTCGCTGCACTTTCGAAGCTCCGCCGCAGACGACGAAACCGTCGACCATTTCCTCGCGGATGCAAACCTCCATCGACGGCTCGCCGAGATGAAACTGCGTATGCATCGAAAGGGGGACGTGCGTGTGCTGCCGCAGGAATTTATATCCGCCGACGTCCTTATGCGGGATCGGCGTCTCGAACATCACGATATGATGAAACTGTTCGAGTTCCTTGAGCAACCGGGTGCAATGCGCGGTATCGATGCCGAAGCTGTTGAAATCCATGTCGACTTCGAAATGGATGGGGAGCGTCGCGCACAACCGGCGGGTCTGCTCGATGATGTCGAACCAGGGCCGGCCTTTGGTCTTGAAGCTGGTATAGCCGTTCTGTATCGCGAGTTGGCATTCGCTGATCCAGTCTTCGGCGGGCATGTCGATGTCCCACCACGAAATATGACAGCGGTCGCGGACCTGCTTGCCCAGAAGCTGATGCAGCGGGGCATCGACGACTTTGGCGGCGGCGTCCATCAGCGCGATCTGCAAGCCGGCCCCGAGCGAATCGTCCCACATGTTTTCGGCCGGATGCTTGCCGATGACTTTGGCTTTCGCCTCGTCGCTGACGGTGGCATTGCCCCACGTGTAGTAGACCATCGTTTCGCCGATGCCGACGATCCCCGAATCGAGCGTCACTTTGCAGATTTCGAAGAGCGTCCAGTGCGGGTTTTCCCGCGCCATGTTGCGGGCGGGGACATCCCGCATCGGCAGATCGACCCAGACGGTTTCCACTTTAACCACGTTGTGCGACATGTGTTCCTCGGATGCTGAAGGTTGATGTTGAATGCGGATAGTGAAAATGACGGAAGAAAAACGGGGATCTCACGGAGTCACAAAGGCACGAAGGAAGAAAATGAATTCCATTGGCGGTTTGTGGGCGTGCCTCTCTTGGTGACTTCGTGGCTTTGTGAGAGAAAACTCTGAAAGTAAAACCTCGAAATAGATCGAATTACTCCGACAGCGTATCGTCGACAGGCTTTCGTTGCAAATTGCTCTTCACGAAATCCCGTCGGCGTGTTATCCCACCCGTTAGTGGGTGACTGAATCGCGTCTTATTGTAACCCGATTCGTCTTTTGTAGGGTGGGCTGTGCCCACCACTTTTACTTGCGTTCCCAAGCGAAGCTTGGGGACGAGATGGCCAAAGCCCTTGTTCGGATGAGTGTGTCTTTCAAAGTAGCCGAGGAAAATACACCCTCACCCCGGCCCTCTCCCGCGAGCGGGCGAGGGTGAAAGAAGTGAATTGTGGATAACCGATTACACAAAAAACGCATCACGGTGATGGGACTCGGAAGTTTCGGCGGCGGCCTGGGGGCCGTGCAGTTTCTGATCGAACAAAACGCCCGCGTGAGTGTCACCGATACCCGCCCCGCCGACCAGCTCGCCGAGTCGCTGGCGCAGCTCGATCTCGCGCGGCTGGAAAGTTTGACGCTCGGCCGGCACGATCCCCGCGACTTCACCGACGCCGACCTGATCGTCGTCAACCCGGCGATCAAGCGGGATCATCCGCTGCTCGAACTCGCTCGTCGGCACGGAGTCCCGCTCACCAGCGAAATGAATCTGTTCTGGCAATACAATCGCGGGCGAATCCTCGCCGTCACGGGGAGCAACGGCAAGTCGACGACGACCGCCATGTCGCATGCAATTCTGCAAGCGGCAGGATACCGCTGCTGGCTGGGGGGGAACATCGGACGAAGCCTGCTCCCCATCGTCGAACAGATCACAGCCGACGATTGGGTCGTTCTCGAACTGAGCAGCTTTCAACTCCACGATCTCAACCTGATCGGGCAAAGCCCCGACGTGGCGATCGTCACCAACTTCAGTCCCAATCATCTCGACTGGCACGGCACGCTCGATGAATATCGAAAGGACAAGCAGGCGATGCTGCGCTGGCAGATGCCGCATCAGATCGCGGTCCTCAACGAGACCGACGTAGATGTCCGCGACTGGCCGACGAACGGCCGGCGTTTCGGTTTCGGATCAACATTAGCGGAGGCGTCCGAAAAATATCGGCGGGGAATCTTTCTCGACGGACGCGATGCGATCTATTGTGACTCAGGCGGTGAGGTCCGTTTCCCGTTGTTGGATTGGATCACGCTCCCCGGACGGCATAACCTGCAGAACGCATTGGCGGCGGCGTGTGCGGCGATGTCGATCGGCGTGCCGGTCGAAGCCGTCGAAAAAGGACTGCGCGGATACCAGCCGCTCCCGCATCGCCTCGAGTTCGTGGCCGAAGTCGCGGGGCGGCGATTTTACAACGATTCGCTGGCAACGACACCCGAATCGGCGATGTATGCTCTCGAAGCGTTCGATGCGCCGATCGTGCTGCTCGCCGGCGGATACGACAAGCAAGTCGATCTGAGCGAATTCGCCCGCGTGATTGCCGGCCGAGCCAAAGGAGTCGCCCTGATGGGGCAGACGGCGACGATGATCGATGACGGCATGCGCGCGAGTGGATTGAACTCGCTTCCGCAGCGCAAAATCTGTGCATCGTTTGCGGAGGCGTTTGCCTGGTCGATCTCGCAGTCGGAGGTCGACGACGTGATCGTCCTCTCGCCCGGCTGCGCAAGTTACGACTGGTTCCGCAACTTCGCCGACCGCGGCCAGCAATTTACCCGATTGGTGGAGGACTATCGGCAATCGATGCCGGCGGCGAATCGGGTTTGATCTGGAATTGTCGTGGGAATTGTGTCACCATGACAGGATGATCTCGTTCCCAAGTTCTGCTTGGGAACTGATGTAGAAGATGGTGCGTCGAGACGCACCCTACAGGAATGGCCGGCACAGCCTACCCTGCGAATGGAATCCAAATAACACTGGCAGGCAAGCTGCCAGTGCCACCCAGAGAAAATCAAGAGGCACTCGCATGAGACAGCTCCCACGCAGATTGCTCGCAATCGGTTTGCTCGTGCTGTTGTCGGGTGCGTGGAGCATGACATACGCCGGGGATGCTCCGGCTCAGGACGCCGTCGATGCAGTTCAGCCGCCAGCCAACGAAACTGAGAATGATGACTCGGTCGAGGCGACGAAGCCGGGGGAGCCGGAGGTTCCTCCCATCGAGCCTGCGATTCTCGAAAGCTGGGTGATCCAACTCGACAGCGAACTCTTCGCCGAGCGGGAAGAAGCGTCGCGCAAGCTCATCGAAGCCGGGGCGCAGGGAGTCCCCTTGTTGCTCAAAGCGGCACCGACCGCCGGCAACGAGGCGGGCGTGCGCATTGTGTTGATCCTCGAACAGATCTACCTGCAAGGAGCCAGCGACCAGACGATCGATGCCGCCGAGGGGGCGCTCGAACAACTCAAGAGTGTGAAGAACCCAACGATTGCGAATCGCGCCGATCTCTTGCTGCACGCCAATTACGACGTCCGCGAGCGACGCGCCATCGCCGAGATCGTCCGCCTGGGGGGTGTCGTGAGTTACAACAATCTGCGAAACATCAACCCCAACGCCATCGGCGGGGTCGGGGTCGGGCTTCAGATTCAACACATCGTCATCGGCACGAAATGGAAGGGGGGAGACGAAGGACTTAAACACATCAAACGCCTCTCTCAACTCAATGCCATCTATTATATCAAGGGAGCCAAAGTCTCGCCCGAAGCCTTGGCTGAACTGCAAAAAGCGATGCCCTTGACCGCCATTCAAATGCGCAGCCCGGCGTATCTCGGCATCGCCGGCGGGCCGCATCAGCGCGGCTGCCAGATCGTCGCGGTGACGGAGGAGTCCGCCGCCGAGCAGGCCGGACTGTTCATCGGCGACGTGATCACGCACTTCGAGGATAAGCCGGTGAAAGATTTCGACGCCCTCATCCAGGAGATCGCCAAGAAACAACCGGGAGACAAAGTCGTGATGACGGTTCTTCGGCTGGCCGATGCGGTGAAAATCGAAGTCGAACTGGGCGAGTGGAAGTAGGCGTTTTCACAGATGAAGATTCTGTCCGCAGATTTTCTGCAGATGAGCGCAGATTACGATCAGAAAATGAATGAGGCACGCTAAAGCGGTGGAGGGGTGATGAATCATGATAACGCACACAATGCGAATGAAGATGCCGCGATCGATCCTTTGGCTCTCGTCTCTTTTGGGAGTTCTCTTTTTCAGCAGTGTCGCCACAGCGCAGGATGACGCGATTCCGGAGAACATCGATGATTCGATCAAGCAACAGGTCGATGAGATGTGCGCTGCGATTTTTAAGTTAGGCATCGGCGAATTCGATAAGTATGCCGACGATGAGAATCCGGTCGAGGAATATTGGGCCCACATCTCGCTTCAGGCGCACGTCGATCATTTCAGAAAGATGCTCGTCGGAGGTCAACTGCGCGAGAAGATGTACCTGTTCGAGCAACAATTTGGAAAGCACGGTGCCTCATCCGACATTCGGTGGTTTCTGGCCTTTACCGATGGGACGATGAATCCCGTATTTGGGGACTTGCCAAAAACAGAAAACGATTCGTCAGAAATACTTAAAAATATCATTAACTCTGCTGAGCATCTCGCGGAGTTTCAGGTCCGACGTTTTTTGAAGGAGCCCAAGATCCTTGATCGATATTGTCGCTTCGTCGTTTGGCAGAAAATTCCATTCACGCGTGGTATGACGGGTTTATATGTCCACACTCGTAACGGATTGGCGAATAATCGAGACCCGAATCGATACTGGTGGTTTGCACGCGATTTTATCGTCGCTGCCCATGTGATGGGACGCGATGACTTATTGAAAGACGTCGAACCCAATGACCTGCGGCCCAAATCGAAGGAGTTTTTTGAATGGTTTCGGAAGGAAGGATATTATCTCCGTCCGAATAAAGATTCGACGGGTTGGAAAATCGATCTTGGCGAAAAGGAACGAAAGGAAGCCTATCTTCCTTTCCTCGAAGGTGAGGGAGGAGAGCTTCCACCTTTGCCCAATGCTCCGAAATTTCCTTTCGATGACTGGGAAGGGCCGCCGCCGAGTAAAAACTTTCTTTACTGATTCTAGCGCGAAGCAGGAGCTTCGAAGACTTGGCGTTCCCAAGCGGAGCTTGGGAACGAGACCCTAACCGGCGAATGCCCGTAAATTCACCGGCTGGCGTTTCGCTCCCCAGGTACCGGGAGCGCCTTCGAAGACTCCCGCGCAGCGCGTGCCGCATGTCGTGCAGCAACCGTCATCGGTGAGATTCCACTCGCCGAGGGTGTACCAGTCGCGCTCGATCAGCCGCGTGCCGCATTGATGGCAGTAGGTACTCCCTCCCTCATCATCGTGGACGTTGCCGGTATAGGCGTAACGCACTCCGTTCTGCATCGCGATCCGGCGCGCCATCGTCAGCGTTTCCGGCGGCGTGTGCGGCTTGTCGAGCATCCGAAAGTCAGGATGAAACGCCGTGAAGTGCAGCGGGACATCGGGACCGAGTTCCTCGACCACCCATTGGGTCATGCGGTCGAGTTCGTCGGGAGAATCGTTCTCGCCGGGAATCAGCAAAGTCGTGATCTCGAACCAGACGTTCGTTTCGTGCTTCAGATATTTGAGCGTATCGAGCACCGGTGCCAGTTCCCCCGCGCAAATCTCGTGATAGAACCGCTCGGTGAACCCCTTGAGATCGACGTTCGCCGCATCCATGTCACGATAGAACTCGGCGCGCGGTTCGGGACAGATCTCTCCCGCGGTGACGGCGACCGCCTTGATCCCCCGCGCGTGACATGCCTGGGCGACGTCGATCGCGTACTCCATGAAAATCACCGGGTCGTTGTACGTGAACGCGACGCTGCGGCAGCCGAGTTGCTCCGCGGCCCTCGCGATTTTTTCAGGAGATGCCTCATCGGCCAGCGTGTCGATCTCGCGCGATTTGCTGATATCCCAGTTCTGGCAGAACTTGCACCCCAGGTTGCACCCCGCCGTCCCGAAGGAGAGAATCGGCGTGCCGGGGAGAAAATGATTGAGCGGCTTCTTTTCGACCGGATCGATGCAATATCCGCTCGACCGGCCGTAGGTCGTCATTACGATCTTTTCGTCTTCGCAGGCCCGCACGAAACAGAACCCCCGCTGCCCTTCGTGCAGTTTGCAGAAACGCGGACAGAGGTCGCATTGAATTCGACCATCGTCGAGACGATGCCAGTATTTGGTTGCTACCGTGGACATAGTTGAGATAATACCTGATAGGAGATGGTGGTAGGAATTCAAGCAGCTTGGTGACTGATCGTGAGTGGCCTTAATTATTCGCAATTCGAGGTTCAAAGTCAAAATGCATTCATCCGAAACGCCAACTCCGCGACGCATCCGGCCGGCGGCAGTCGCGGGACGATTCTACCCCGACGACCCCGACGAACTGCAACGGGAAATCGCCGCGGATTTGCCGACTCTCGAACCGGCGGAACATTGCCCGAAAGCCTTGATCGTGCCGCACGCCGGTTATGTTTATTCCGGCCCGGTGGCAGGAAGCGGTTATGCCCGCTTGCTCCCTTTCCGTGAAACGATCAAGCGAGTTGTGCTACTCGGGCCGTCGCATCATGTCGGTTTTCAAGGGCTTGCCGTCAGCAGCGCCGAGGCGTTCGCGACGCCGTTGGGTTTGATTCCCATCGATCGTGCGAGCGTCGAGCGATTATTGCAGATGCCGCAAGTCTCTGAACTCGATGCAGCGCACGCGACCGAACATAGTCTCGAAGTCCATTTGCCTTTTTTGCAGAGAGTCCTCGATCGATTCGTGCTGGTCCCGATCGTCGTCGGACAAACGACGGCGGAGGACGTGGCGGAAGTGATCGAATCGTTATGGGGCGGGGACGAAACGCTGTGCGTAATCAGTTCCGACCTGAGCCACTTCCACGACTGGGCGACGGCGCAGCGAATCGATCGGCAGACCGCCGACTTGATCTGCGAGCGAAATTTTGAAGAGCTGACCCCGCAACGGGCCTGCGGATATCTGCCGGTCAGCGGCATGCTGCTCGTAGCCCGCGAACGCAACCTGCCGGTCGAACTGCTCGATTTACGCAACTCCGGCGACACCGCCGGAGGTCACGACCGCGTCGTCGGCTACGGGAGCTTCGCGATCTTTGAGTCTTGATTGTAGGAGTACAGGCTTCAGCCTGTACGGCACTTGGTTAAGTCTAAAGATCGTCTACAAAAAACGGTGACGTGCATGTATGCGACGTCGCAAATGGCCGCGAGAGCGGCGGCAGCGATTGGGAGTGGCTTGCATCTCCTGCCGCCGCATTCGCGGCTCCGTTTCATTAACTCACCTTTCTCCGTGGGCTAACGCCCATGGCTACATGCTGGTGCGGCTTTCGCCGCTGATGGCGACTTCGAAAGCTGGAGTCGTGATCGCGCCGAATGCTAACCAAGTGCCATGCGGCGGGGTGGCTGTGTTTTCGCGAAGCGATAACACGGCGGGGTGCCTCACACGCTCCGTCGTGTGGGTGCCTTTGGCACAAGACGCTCGTCACGCGAGTTCCTTCCGAAATGAGCATCCCTTCTTGAAACCTGATTCACAGCTTCTTGTTGCTGCGCAGTACAGACGCAGTGGCGTCTGTACCACCCAAAACAAAAATCCAACGATCTCAGGTTGTCTGAGCTACCCCGTCACGGCATAATCGTAGGTTTTGCAGCCGGCCCGGCAGCTTACCCGCACCGTTATTCCATAAACATGAAGAGGAAACTTGAGATGCGTACAAGCCTGCTGATTCTATTGCTGGGATGGCTAGCTGGGTGTGGCAAGCCGATATCTCCGGACGTGACCCACACGCAACCACAAGCCTCAAGCCCCGCCGTCGAAGCCGCAACCGCCACAGAGAAGACCACGGACAAGACAGATGAACTCTCGGGAAAATGGGAGATCACATCACTTCTGAAAGGTGGACAAGAGACAAAACCGGCAGGCTCACCGATCATGATCGAATTCCGAGATGGATGGCAATTTATGACGCAGG
>JBJXGP010000135.1:0-5333 GCA_046160425.1 Planctomycetaceae bacterium | reverse complement strand
CGATTCTCTTGAGATCGTCAGGTGAAAGCGATTCCTGCTTGGGATTGGCAAGGGCCATGAGCGCGAGGTAAATGGCGGGCGTGTTGACCATGCTGTGGCCCGCGCGAGTATCGCGAGGACTATCGATTTTCGCCATCCAGCGGTCTTTGCTCCATGTGGCATTTTCCTCTAGCGCCCCTTCGGCGAACGGGAACCCCAGCGACTTCGCCTCCGTCAGAGCAAAGGTCGTCATGGTCCCGTGATGGCACGTGGCGCAGTTGTGTTCTTTCTTCCATTTGACGGAATCCACGACGAGAAATTCGAGCCCTTTTTCGATGGCTTGCCGCGGTTCGCGCGGAGTCGTCGCTGGTGCATCGTCGGCGAAGTTCGGTTTCGCGCCGAAGGAGAGAACTCCGATCACAATGAAGCCTAGCATGTAGTTGCGGTGAGACATTGAAATTTCTCGCGTGATGGTGAGGGTAGCCCGGACAGCCTTGTGTCATCTGTCGATGCGCGAAGATTATCATAGTCGCGCAGCGACAAGAGGGTAGTTGGAATTTTTCGTACCGGAAGTCGACATTTATTGTATCAGATGACTGGCGGTCTTGAAGTCAAGAAGGTTGTAGGATGCGAAAAACCGTGTACTGGGTTGCATCTTATGCAAACCTTTTCAGAGAGGAAAAAGCACCCTCACCCCCGCCCTCTCCCGCAAGCGGGCGAGGAAGAAAGAGGTGCATGCGCAACTTAAAAACTTACGCTAGGGGGGGTACGATGACGCCACACCTACTTCGCCGAATCGGTCGAGATATTCGCCGTCGACTGCTTCTGCAAGTCAGCGATGAGCTTCGGCAGTTCGCCGGCGGGGATGGCGTAGCAGCCGGTGCGGCCGGCGCGGGCGATGTTGAGACCGATGACGTTTCCCTTGAGATCGATCAGCGGTCCGCCGCAGTCCGAAGGGTCGAGCACCGAATCGTGCTGAATGACCGCAGGGAAATCGGCGCGGCGATGACTCAGTTCGCGGGCAATATTCTCGGCGTTGGAATCGGGATGCAGCAAACTGGGGATCGGCGCTCCGAGTGTGACATCCAATTCGTGTTCGCGCGTTTCGCGTTCGTAAGTCAACTTAACGACCGTCTCGGGAGGATATCCCCGCACGATTTCCGTGAGGTGTGCCGCAGAGAGAATGTTGACACCGTTGATCGAGAGGATCCGATCACCTGAGGCCAGACCGGCCTTCTCGGCTGCGCTCTCTTCGATCACTTGAAGCACGCGTGGCCCCAATTGCGTATCGCGGATCGAGACGCCGAGTATCGCTTTTTCCGCCGGGATCGAACGGCGCGGGACGCTGATGATGCCGACGGCGATCGGGGCACCGTGGATGCCGGGTGTGGCGGACCAGCGTCCGACTTCGGGATCTTTTCCCTTCGACCAGCGGATGGGAATCAGCCCGTCAGCATCGACCTGCAAGAGGGCGAGATCGAATGATGCATCTTCGGCGACCTTGCGAGCCGGAAGCTCTCGGCCATCCTTGAAGCGGCAACGGATTGCTCCTTTGAGTTCGCTGGCTTTCGTGAGGATCGCACCCTGGTCATCGACAATGACGCCGAGGATTGTTTCTTCGCCGTCGCAGAGAATGCGAACAGTCGACCGGCTGACGTTATTGGCCAGGTCGGAGAACAGATAACGAATCACCGAGCCGTTCTTGGCATGATTGGGGTCGAGCGTGGTTCCCACAGCATCGTTGGCGGCGGCGCTGCGCGTGATGCCGCTCAGCACGACCAGCAAAAGCAGGGAAGAGCGAGAGAGCAACGAACTCCGTTTCGCGATCATGGGGCACTCTTCCTTGAACCTAAGACGACTTCTTTTTTGAGGAACTGATCTTCCCGCTGGATCGTCAGCACGATTTTGTCACCCGGCGATTTATCGGCAATCATGTCGCTGAGGTGACTCGAACTGCGAATGAGCGTATCATCGACTTTCATGAGGATGTCATCCAATAGAATCCCCCCTTTGTCGGCGGGGCTGCCATCGAGAATCTCAACGACTCGGCAGCCGCGCAAGACATCTTCCGGGTAGAGACCCAGAAACGGGCGAGGATTGTTTTCCGCGAATTTTTCATTGAGCGGCGGGAGTTCATCACCGGAGTTTCCAGGACGTCGAGCCACCGCGGGCGGATCATCAACGGAATTCACCGAAGGTCTTTCGTCCGTTGAATCGTCTGAGCGAATGGCCGACTGTGGTGTAGGCGGAACGTTGTCGGAATCGCCGTCGGTTGGCAATTTTTCAGACGGTGATTCTTCGGCCACGCCGGTCGAGGATGCGAGCGGATCGCCGGCTCGTTCGTCTTTTGCCAACTGAATGATTTCATCCCAGCGCGATTGATAGCTCTTGATGGGGACGTGAAAGTTTCGCATCACCGAGGGGCCGATGCGGCTATGAATGCCGATGATGCGGCCATGCACGTCGAACAGCGGTCCGCCGGAGTCTCCGCCGACAAGCGGGCAATCGCTTTCGAGCACGTCGTCATCGACGGCGATCAATCGACCGAGGCGAACGACGGCGGGTCGGCCTTCCACATGTCCTCCCGGATGTCCGGTTGCCAGGCACCAGTCGCCTGGTTTCGCGGTCGAATCTTCGGCGAGCATGGCGGCCGGCCACGGTCCGTCGGTATCGAACTGGATGATGGCAAAGTCGTGAGTGCGGTCGATGTAAACGGTTTTGCCTGAAGTCTGTCGTCCGTCAGAGAGCGTGATCTCGAGACTGCGATGGACTTTTTCGGCAACATGAGCGGCAGTCAGCGCATAGCCGTCGGATGTCACGATGACGCCGCTCCCCTGGGTGAAATTCGCTCGGATGGCAATTGTGCCGGCGATCGCGGACGGAACCAGATCGACGACCGAATCTTCGATGGTCTGCAAATCGGCCATCGAACGGGGAACCTGCTGCGAGAAGACTTCCAACCGTCGTTTCAACTCTGCGGCATCGATCGGTTTCTGGGGAATATCGCCGGAAGGACTCGACGTGATGGACTGAGGATCGGATTGTGCTTCGTCATCAATATCTTGAGCAGGTGCCGAAGGTCGCGGATCCGGCACGGCACCGACAGACTTGCTCGGCGAGTCATCGAGCTGTATTGGTTCTTTTGCAGCGGCGAGTTCCTGCTCAGCCTCGACCTTCGCGGCATTGATCACGACGGCTCTGAAATACCGCAGCGTTCCCAATGCGATTAATAGCAGGGTCGCCAGCAGAATTGGCCCGCGGAAGGTCTTCGAGATTTTGGATAAGTCGAACATATTCGCCTATCAACTCCAACAGACAGCGGACCGGAAGTAAGACGCTTCTATTTAGACAGTAGTCATAAAATTCTCGCCGTGTGGCACTGGGATGAATTCGCAATATGTGCCAATTGGGAGGAATGCGTATATTTATGTTACGATAACATCCGACGATTGTGAAGCGGAAAAAATGGTTTTCTGTGAAACATATTTTCACGGTTTCGGCGAAGAATTCTGGCAAACCCAGCCAGGGATGATTATCATAGTCAGGTGAGACCCTGCCGAGAATTGGTGAAAGGGTATCAAATGTCAAGCCGGGTTGTTGCGTCAGGATGGGAATTCGAGGTGACAATGACGACCGAAACTGCGACAGCCAACAAATTCCTCCAGCGATTCCGCGAAAAGAATCGAGAGAGCTGGAAGCGATTCATCTCGTGTTATGTCCCTTTCGTGTATGACCTTTGCCGACGAAACGGATGCTCGGGCGAGATGGCGCGGCAACTGACCGAGGAAACGATCCGCGACGTTTGCCATGAGGTCAAGACGCTACGGTCGGATTCTTCGAACCGCTCAATGCAAAATTGGCTCGAAACGATCGTCATTCATCGGCTCGGTGAATCCGGGATCATGCAGATTACGCGAGATCAAACTCCGATGCTCGAAGGGAACGGGCCGACCCTGACGATGGCGATGCCGCAGATTCAAAAGTCGACGCCGCGCCAATCGCTGGGGATCATGACGCGCTGTGCCCTGCGATCGATCGAATCCGAATTCGAACCGCGCGAGATGGAAGCATTTCGTCGTGCGGTGATCGACGGGGAATCGATCAGTTCGGTTGCCACAGACATGCAGGAATCGACCGCGTGGGTTTGTACGGTCCGATATCGGGTACTCACGCGATTGAGGCAGGAGTTGGAGGATCGTTGATCCCACTTACAATGCGATCACCGCGAACGGTTATGTTGAAGAGACCCTAACACAACCGGTTATGCATATCGACCCGGTCTGAACATTTGCAGAAAATCACGCAGCACAGAGGTTGTGTTAGAATTATTAAGATAACCATTCATCAGCCAGGGTAGGGGTATCGGGCATGATGTGCCTGTGTCAAGCAAATGCCGAATCCGACATTCATCCGCTGCTGCGGCAATACGCGGCGGGGACGCTGCCTGCCGATCAGGTCGAAGTGGTCGTGAATGCGATTCGCAGTTGCGAGACGTGCCGAGCCAACCTGGAATCCATTGTCGTCGACGATGATTTGACCAGCGCGCTGCGATTGCCGGAGTCCGAACTCTCGCATCTCAACGACCCGGAATGTAGTTCAGCGATTGCCAACGTGAGAAAAATGGTCGATCAGATCCTTAATCCCGACAGCGATCTGACGCATCGGACCGATGAAACCATGCATGCGGTCAATTCGTCCGCTCCTGACTTAGACATGAAAGAGATCGGTCAATACCGGATACGCGAAGTGCTCGGCAAGGGGGGGATGGGGACCGTCTACAAGGGGATCCATCCGCAACTCGAAAAAGTCGTGGCGATCAAATTGCTCAAGGCCGACCTCTCGAAAGATCCAAGCGCGGTCGCCCGCTTTCAGCGTGAGATGAAGGCCGTCGGTCGACTCGACCACCCGAATATCGTGCGGGCAACGGATGCCGGGACCGCGGACGGCCACATGTTTCTCGTCATGGAATACGTGGATGGAGTCGATCTTCGTGCGCTGGTCGATCTCGGCGGTCCGTTGGCGGTGGCAGATGCCTGCGAATTGATTCGTCAGTCGGCTGTGGGACTCTTTCACGCTCACGAACACGGTCTCGTGCATCGCGACATCAAACCCAATAACATTCGCCTCTCGCGGCAGGGATGTGCGAAAATTCTCGATCTCGGCCTGGCACGCGTCACATGGGACGAAGGAGCCGGAGGCGAACCACAACTCACGCAGACTTCGCAGATTTGCGGCACATACGATTACATGCCTCCCGAACAATGGGAAAGCACCCATCGCGTCGATCATCGCTGCGATATTTACAGTCTCGGTTGTACGTTTTATTTTCTGCTGACCGGCCACGCACCGTTCGA
>JBJXGP010000134.1:0-3024 GCA_046160425.1 Planctomycetaceae bacterium | reverse complement strand
TCGAACTAAAAAAAATCGACAACGTCCTCTTGCTCGGCGTGCATGCGAACATGTGCGTCCTCGGCCGGCCATTCGGTCTGCGGCAGATGGCCCGCAACGGCAAGAACGTGCTGCTCGTCCGCGACATGACCGACACGATGTACAATCCGCTCAAGTCCCCCTTTGTCAGTCACTTCACGGGGACCGACCTCATCGTCGAGCACATCGAAAAATTCGTCTGCCCGACGATCACCAGCGATCAGATCCTGGGAGGCGAAACATTCAAGTTCGCCGGCGACAAGCGCCCGCATCTCGTAATGGTCATCGGCGAGGACGAATACAAAACCGAGATCAGTTTGCCGAAGTTCGCGCTGCGACACCTCGGCCCCGACTTCCACATCAGCACCGTATTTTCGAGCGAAGAGAATCCGTACGACTTTCCGGGAATGGAAGTGGTCGATGACGCCGACGTGCTGCTCGTCAGCACCCGCCGCCGCGTCCTCCCCGTCGCCGACATGCAGCGCATCCGCAAATTCATCTCGTCGGGGAAACCGCTCGTCGGCATCCGCACGGCGAGCCATGCCTTTTCGTTGCGGGATAAAGCCCCTCCCGAAGGTTACGCCGACTGGCCGCGTTTCGATCTCGAAGTCCTCGGCTGCAATTACAACTTCCATTACAAGAGCAAGGGAGAGAACGAACCTTCGTCGTTTATCTCGATGATTCCCGAGGCGAAAGAGCACCCGATTCTGAAAAACTTCCCCGCCGAAGAATTCGGAGTCGTTTCGACGCTGTATCTCTCAAAACCGCTCGTCGAGTCGGCGACGCCGCTGCTGATGGGACGGGCCGATGACGCACCCACTCCCGAACCGGTCGCCTGGACGAACACACGTGCCGACGGCGGACAGGTCTTCTATACCTCTCTGGGTCACATCGACGATTTCCGCACGCCTCAATTCCGCCGCTTGCTGCGCAACGGCATCTATTATGTCGCCGGGTTGGAAGTTCCTTCTGATCTCCCGGCGGCGAGCGATGCGGATAAATTCGGGGCGAACTGGACTCCGCTCAAAGTCCCCGGGACGTGGGACGAGAACTCCGAAGGAGCACTCAACGACTACGACGGCATCGCCTGGTATCGCTGCTGGGTCAAGCTCCCCGATACCTGGTCGAAGCGGGATATGGAACTCGCGATCGAACATCTCGACAACGCCCACGAAGCCTTCATCGATGGCACAAAACTAGGCGGTTCGGGATCGTTTCCGCCGAATTACACCAGCGGGCTTGAAGCGCCGCAGCGCTACAAAATTCCGCGAGAAATGCTCGGAGATTACGAATACCATCTGATCGCTCTTCGCGTCTTCGATCATGACGGCCGCGGCGGATTCAAGGGCCTGCCCCCGAAACTCATCGGCGGTCCCGAAGCGATCCAGCTCAAGGGAGAATGGATGTTCCATCTCGGCGACGACCCGAACTGGGCCGTTCCCGGTCAGGCAACACCGACCGAAGTCGCCGTTTACACAAAGCCCGTTTTGCTCTCGGAACTCTCGCAAGCCGGCCCGGCACGCGGCGAGGGGGATCTCGGCGTGCTTCCTCCCGACATCACCGTCGCGAAGTTTGAACTCGCCGACGGATTGATCGCCGAAAACGTCCTCGCCGAACCCGAAGTGAAACAACCGCTGTTCATGATGTTCGACGAGCGCGGCCGATTGTGGGTCATGAATTATCTCCAGTACCCCTACCCCGAAGGCTTGACGATGCTCAGCCGCGACCGTTACTGGCGCGCGGTCTACGACAAGGTTCCCCTCCCCCCTCCGCACGGCGATAAGGGACACGACATCATCTCGATTCACGAAGATACCGACGGCGACGGCAAATTCGATACGCACAAACATTTCGTCGACAATTTGAATATCGCCAGTTCATTCGCCGTCGGACGGGGCGGGGTCTGGGTCGTCAATCCGCCATATTTGTTGTTCTATCCCGACCGCAATCACGACGACATCCCCGACAGCGACCCCGAAGTGCATCTCGAAGGCTTCGGCATGGAAGATACGCACTCGATCGCCAATTCGCTCCGCTTCGGTCCCGACGGCTGGCTGTACGGCGCTCAAGGGAGTACGGTTAGCGGTTCGATTCGCAGACCCGGCGAGAAGAGCGCCATCCATTCGATGGGACAGGCGATCTGGCGCTATCATCCCGAAACGCGGCGTTATGAAATCTTCGCCGAAGGTGGCGGCAACAGCTTCAGTTGCGAATTCGACGCGAAAGGTCGCGTCTTTTCCGGCACCAACGGCGGCGACACGCGCGGCTACCATTACATTCAAGGCGCCTACTACCAGAAGGGCTTCGGCAAACACGGTCCGCTGTCGAACCCGTATGCGCTGGGCTACTTCATGGCGATGAAGCATCCCCCCGTTCCCCGCTTCACGCATTGCTTTGCGTTGTACGAAGAACACGGCCTCCCCGCTCAATACGCGGGTAAGTTGTTCGGCGTCGAACCGCTGCAAGGGCGCGTCGTGTACAGCGATTTCCAGCCGGATGCCTCGACATTCCAGACGAAAGATCTCGGTTTTGCCGTCGTCAGCGGTGACCCGTGGTTCCGTCCCGTCGATATCAAGACCGGCCCCGACGGATCGCTCTACGTCGCCGATTTCTACGAAGCGAAGATTCAGCATTTGCAGCATTTCGGCGGAGAAATCGACAAGAGCAACGGACGCATCTATCGACTGAAAGGCCCCGACACAAAGCCGGTCGCACCGTTCGATCTCGGCAAACTCTCGACGCCCGATCTCGTCGAATTCCTCAAGCATCCCAACAAATGGTATCGGCAAACCGTGCAGCGACTGCTCGGCGATCGCGTCGACCGCTCGATCGTGCCGCTGCTCGAAGACTGGCTGACGAACGGCGACTCGCAACTCGCCTTGGAATCGCTGTGGGGAATTCACGCGAGCGGCGGATTCAACGACCGCATCGTCCTCAAGGGACTCCAACACGCCGATCCCGACGTCCGTTCGTGGACCGTCCGCCTGATCTGCGATAACCGCACCG
>JBJXGP010000133.1:0-14557 GCA_046160425.1 Planctomycetaceae bacterium | reverse complement strand
CGATATCGCGAAAGATCACCGAATCGCGAAACGGGAGTTCGAGTTCGTCGCGATGCAGGACGTGAATGACAATGATCTCGTGTCCGGAATGCTGGAGTTTCCCCAACGCGGCATACAGCGATTCGAGGGGGGTGAAGAAATCCGAAATCAAAATCGTCACCGCGCGCCGGCGAATGCGGTCGGCGAGCGTCGCCAGTACCGGCCCCATGTCGGTCTTGCCGCCGGGGGTCGAGGTCTGAAGCATCTCCGCCAGTTTGTACAATTGCGAGGGGACGGCGCTCGGGGGCAACTCCTGCCGTCCCCGTTCGTCGAATAACGTGAGGGCGACGGAATCCCGCTGCTTCAACAAGACGGCGGCCAGCGATGCGGCGATCGTCGCCGCCGTGTCGAATTTTGTTTTGCCTTCCTCACCGTACTTCATCGACGCCGAGGCATCGAGCATGAGATACGCGCGGAGGTTCGATTCTTCCTCATAGCGTTTGATGTAAAAGCGGTCCGAGCGGCCGTAGATTCGCCAGTCGAGATTCTTGAGATCGTCGCCGGGAGTATAATCGCGATAGTCGACGAACTCGGGAGAAAGCCCTTGCAGAGGGCTGCGATGCTGCCCGGCGATCAGACCTTCCACCAGTTGCTGCGATTTGAGGCCGATGCCGACGATCTGCGAGAGAATGTCAGGATTTAAGTACTCGGGCGAGCGGGTCATGAAGTTCTTTCGCTGTCGCATGGACGGGAACGCTGTCCAGAAGTTTTCGAATCACGCTGTCGGCGGTCTGCCCTTCGGCCTCGGCGTTGTACGTGAGCACCAGACGATGCCGGAGGACAGCGGGAGCGAGCGCTTGCAGATCCTCAAGCTCGACTTCGGGCCTGCCGTAAAGAGCGGCCCTCGCTTTGGCGGCGAGGATCAACGATTGCCCGCCGCGCGGACCGACCCCCCACAGCACCCAGCGTTTGACGAAGTCGGGAGACCGCTCGTCGTCGCGCCGCGTCGCACGGATCAACTGCATGGTGTAGTCGATCAGCAAATCGTTGATCGGAACGCGGCGGACGAGTTCCTGAAGTTCCAGCACTTCCTGCCCGCTGATGACGGCGACGGGCGCCGACTGTTGCTGTCCCGTGACCGTGCGATAAATGACCCGTTCTTCTTCCGGAGTCGGATAGCCGACGATCACTTTCATCAGGAAGCGGTCGAGCTGCGCTTCGGGGAGAGGGTATGTCCCCTCTTGTTCGATGGGGTTCTGCGTGGCGAGCACGAAAAACGGCGTCGGCAAGGGATAATGTTTGTTCCCCGACGTGACGTGTTTTTCCTGCATCCCCTGCAACAGCGCGGCTTGCGTTTTAGGCGGGGTTCGATTGATTTCATCGGCGAGCAGCAGGTTGGTGAAGATCGGACCGGGGACGAAACGAAACTCACGCCGACCGGTTTGGCGGTCGTCGAAGATGACCTCGGTCCCGGTGATGTCGGCGGGCATGAGATCGGGAGTGAACTGGATGCGGCCGAAGTCGAGCGACAGGCTGCGCGCCAGCGTGTGGACCATCAGCGTCTTGGCCAACCCGGGAACCCCTTCGAGGATGCAATGTCCCCCCGCAAAAATCGCGACCAGAAGTTGTTCGATGACATCATCCTGACCGATGACCAGCGTGCGAACTTGCTCGCGGATTTTCTGCTGAGCCGTTCGCAATTTTTCCAGCGACTTCAAATCGGGCGGACTTTGAATTTCAGTATCGATTGTGGCAGTCAAGGGGTTGTCTCTCTGTGTTGAATTGTGAGCGTGCAATGCGTGCGTTCGATTGACATTCAGCGCTGGTAGATCGGCAGGAATTTGTAGGGGAGTTGCAGAATGACTAACGCGATACTCGTGCCGTAAACCTTGCCGATACCGTCCCCTTCCCACGAGCCGTTTTTGTCCTGCATCTTCAAATAGGCGTCGCGAGTTTTGACGAAGTAGTCGTCCCAGTAATCGTCGCCCGCCTGATAAAAGGCCTGCGAGGTATAAAAGTTGGTATAGAAGTCATGCCCGCTGCCAAACTCCGCCGAGCTTTGGCGAAACTGCTTATGCACATATTCGAGACATTCCTCGGCGAGGGGCGAATCGTATTCCCCGGCGGAATACAGGCAGGCGATCGCCGCCGCCGATATCGGCAGTCGCGTGTCGTTGCCCGAGTGATACGAATAACGAATTCCCCCTTCGGGAGTTTTGCAGATTTCCAGGTATCGAATTGCTTTCTCGATCGTGGCCTTGGGGACGGTGAAGCCCGCTTCGTGTGCGGCTCGTAGCGCCTGCATCTGCGTGACAGTCACGCTTCCTTCGTCTCCGCCACCGGGATAATAGATCCAGCCGCCGAGATTGCTCTGGCCGGTGCTCGTCAACTGGATTCCCTTCTTGATCACTTTTTCCATGCGCTCGCGAACTTTCGGATCGGTCTCCATCCCGTGGGCCACCGAGAGAAACATCAGCGAGAAACCGTGTCCGTACATCGGCCGGCCGTTTTCCTGTCCGCAGGCGATCAATCCTGAATCCTGCGACTGGCTCAAAATGTAATTGACGGCCCGGCGGAGATTCTCGCGGTACGGCCCGCGGCTGGTTGTGCAGCCGTTGGCGAGAAACGCCATCCCCGGCAGAGCGGTCATCGTCACGGGATACGCCGTCCCATCCTGGCTGCCGGTCCAGCTTCCATCGGGCGATTGCGTGCGGCTGAGATACTCCAGCCCTTTCTGCACCGACCGCAAGGTTTCGGGAGTGATATGTTTCGGGAGCAATTCCCCGTCGAGTTGACCGCGAACGGTCGTCGGCGACAGCGATAGCATCAGCGCCAGGAGCGCCGCCGTCAGGCAATGGGAAGATGATCCGATCATGAACGAACTCTCCGAAACCTATTCGATGGCAAACCGCACGTTCAATTTGACTTCTACGATGATCTCGGATGATGTGTTGGACGAATAGTCGTCCTCTTCGGGTTTCGATGGATTGATTCCATACGCGGCATAGATGTTGAAGTTCGCTTCATTTTGATTCGGGACCGACAAATCCTGAATCGACACGACTTTTCCCAACTTGACCTCAGCGAGTTTCGCCAGGCGGTCTGCATTGGCGCGGGCATTTTGAATGGCTTTCTCATACGCCTGTTGCTTGAGGTCGTCGATATTGCTCGATTTGTAGGTCGCCAGCGCAGGCATTTGTCCCTGCTCCATCTGCATCTGGATGACGCTCATCGGCTTGGCCCGCACGACGATGCCGGTGTCTTTGCCGGCATCCACGATCTTGATGATCGTGGCGAAAAGTTGATCGGCATCGGCGGCGTCGATCCCCGTCATGCGAAATGTCAGCGGTTCGGAGACAGTCACCTTCGCCGGAACCTGCTGCGGATTTCCCCCCCCGAAAATCATCTGCATCTGCTGGTTCATTTCTCCGGAAGCGATGCTCATACCGCCGCCGACGATTGTCAGCCCTTCGATTTTCAGCGCTTCGATCGCACCCACGGTGCGTCGGCGATTATTGCGAAATTTGGTCATCGCATCTTCTGCCAACTCCGCATCCCCTATGACGGTCCCGCCCATTTCGACGAGGTCGGGCTTGGCGGTCGCTCGGCCGCTCCCTTCGACGCTGATCCCGTCCTCGGCGCAGAGGCTTGTGATGCAAGTGTTTGCGGTGATCATCATGAACAGCACGCCTTTCCATCCCATCCGGGCGACCGTTCGCAGGCGAAATTGCCATTCGCGCTGGCCGTCCATAAATAGGCAGGCCGGTTGCGCGCCATTGAAAACGAACGAATCTGCGTACCGTGCCCGATTCAGCCGACAGACCGCGGTCATGTCATTCTCCTTTTCAAGTCTTCGATGCGAAGGAACGTGATGTGGCTTGGTAATAACGTCCGGAATGGCCTGAGGTTCCACAAATTTCGAAAATTCGAGAAGATTTTATTCAGGGTGGCACTGGCGGCTTGCCCGCCAGTGGATTTCAATCCTCATTTCGCGCAGCGGAGCTGCGAAGACTTGTGTTCCCAAGCGGAGCTTGGGAACAAGATCAAGAACATTGGGAACAAGATTACTCGGTCTCGGTTTCTGTGTCTCGGGTCGGCAGGGGATACGCGGTAATCGCATCGTTGGCGACGTGTATCAACAAGCCCTCTCGCACGGTGAGCAATCCCCCCATGCAGGACGTATCGTAACCGCGAAAAATGCGGAGCGGGTCGCCGTTCACTTTGGAAATTTCATAAGTCCCCCGCGCCGTCTGCACGAGGATGCGGTCGTCGCCGATGATGCAGCTCAATCCCCCTCCCTCGACGGGCAAGGCGACCGACCATTTCAGCGAGCGAGTTTTTCTGTCGATCGCTTCGAGTTCATCGGAGAGCAAGTAGACGTTCTCCGCATCGACTCCGACGATCATCGTTTCTTCTTCAATGGGCCGCTGCCACGTCAGCGATTCGGTTTCGAGATCCAGAGCATAACATTTTCGGCTGCGACCCTCCTTGAAATATAAAACTTTATCCCTCTCGTAGAGCGAACCGGCGCTGTGCAGTTTGAACGCGGGCGATTCCTGCTGCTGATAATCGGGCTGACCTTCCAGACCGTTGGGAGTCGCGCTCCGCAGCAGCCATTCGATCCGGCGATTGTTTTCATCGACCAGCAGGAGCGCCCCGTTGTTCGTCAGCACGTACAATTTGTCGCCATACGAGAACAACTGGGGCGAAGGAACGACCGACTGACCCCACACGTTGGTCATCATCTGCATTGTCCCGACGGGAAAATTCCACACGTGCTTGCCATCTTCGAGTTGAATCGCCGCCAGCTTCATCTCGCCGGAACCTTCCTGATGCGCGAGAATCAATGCCGTATCGCCGCGAATCAGCATGTCGCCGACGATGTGATAGCTGCTGAGCGTCGATTCGGCGGCGCTATCCCATCGCTTTTTCCCAGTGGCTGCATCCAGCGACCAGATGCGGGAAGGAGCATTCCAATTCGACATCTCGTCGAACGTCACGCCGATGACCAACACCTGATCGCCGACCACTTTAATCTGGTATCTTCCGGGGGTCATGCGATACATCAGTTGTTGAAATTGTTCCCCCTTGATGCCGGCGAAATCATTCGTTTTCCATTTCAATTTGCCGGTTGAAAGATCGATCGCAAAGACGATCCCGAACCATTGGCAATATAAATTTTGCTCATCCATCGCAATCGGCGGGACATACGTATCGAGTTTGAGGCGATCTCCACCCCAGCCCATGTTTTCCAGTGCGCGGCGAATTTCCAACTGCGCCTCACTGGCCAAGAACTCGATCCTCCATTCGGGCATCGAACCATCGGCGGGAGCCGCGATCGACAATTCATCGACCGGTGTTACGACGGGAACCGAGACCGACCGATTCAATTCCTCGATGATCTCTTTGACCGTAGCGGATCGCCCGCCGATGCTCACCGTCTCGCCGTCCAATCGATTGCCGACCTGCACCAGGATGTCATCGAACTCGGCTCGCCGACCGGTGCGGGCAATCGCCGTCGCTCGCTTGACCCACAGAAGGGATTCCGAAATCTCGCTTTGGGGATGGTAATCGAGAATCGCTTTCCAATACGCATCGGCTTCGAGAAATTTTCCCTGTTCAAACGCGAGATCGCCAAGCAGGTCGGCGGCTTCATCCCCTTGTGAACTCAAGAAATACTGATCGTAGACTTTGGTGGCCGCTTCGATCATTTTCTTCTGATCGGTCAGCGAGAGTTGATCGATTCCCGACATCAATTCATCGGCGGGACCGTTGTAGTACAAGCGAAACGTTTCGCGACCCTCCGCCGGGAGATTGGCGAGAATCCGCCAGATTCGCTGGCGAGCCGGGACCATGAAGCCCCATTCGGTCGGGACCATCCCGCTCATTTTCTCGTCTGATATTTCCGTAATCTGACGGAACGCCTTTTCCCACTCCGCATGTTCGATGTACCGCTCAACGTCATCGAGCATGCTCAGCAACCGGTCATCGAAGGGGACTTTGAATCCGGGTTGAGACAGGAGCGGATTCAGGCCGTCTTGGTCTACTTGTTCGATCGCTGGCGCCGGGCCGAGAACATCCTCAGGAAGCAATACATTTGTTTCAACACGACGTTCCTTGACCTGAGCGCCGGTCGGTGTCATTCCTGTATACAGCACGCCCAATGACGACACGCAAACCGACAGCATCAGCACGTATGCCTTGCGAATGACATATCGTAAATCAGACCTGGGGGAGTCGAGCAACCATCGCATCTGTAATTCTCCACGATGGACGATGAAACGTCATCTCACATGAGGTCTTCGTTATTTGGAAGCGGTGTTGGATCCCGCAGTTTCATGACCATCTTAACAGCTCTTCCCGAACTTTCGATGAAGAATGCCGAATTTGTGCTTTCACTTCTTTCTCCCTCGCCCGCCTGCGGGAGAGGGCCGGGGTGAGGGTTCTTTTTTTGGCTTATTTGCAACTCGCTTTTCTAAGGCACCCTCATCCGGCCTGCGGCCACCTTCCCCCGGAGGGGGAAGGATTTTCAACAGCCCCTCCGGGGTTACGATTGCCCTTGCAATGCATTTCGTGCGGCGATCACGAGTCGCTGCGCTTCGGCGGTCGATGCCGCGAGTGCGGTCAGATGCCCCATCTTACGTCCGGGACGGGCTTCGTGTTTGCCGTAAAGATGGAGTTTCACCTCGCGATTGCCGCAAACTCCGGTCCAATCGGGAGATCGCGGTTTCCAGAGATCTCCCAAAAGATTCGCCATCGCCGAGGGTTGAAGCTGACGGACCGACCCCAAAGGCAATCCGCAGATCGCCCGGACCTGTTGCTCGAACTGGCACGTGACATGGGCATCGATCGTCAGATGTCCTGAATTATGCGGTCGCGGAGCCAGTTCGTTGATCATCAGCTTCCCATCGCGGGTGACGAAGAATTCGACGCAGAGGACGCCGACCACGTTCCAGTGCTCGCAGATCGTCCGCGCGATGTCGACGGCTTCCCGCACGATTTTTTCATCGACTCCCGCCGGACAAAGTGAAATATCGAGAATGTGGTGCCGATGCGAATTTTCGATCGGTCCATAGGCGACGAATTCGCCGTCCATTCCCCGCGCACCGACCACCGAAATCTCGATCGAAAAATCGATAAACGCTTCGAGAATCGCTTCGGAAGTCAGAAGCGATCCCCATGCCGATTCGGCTTCATCGACGGAGTTGATCCGCACCTGACCCCTGCCGTCGTAACCCCAACTCGCCGTCTTGAGGACCGCCGGAGTGCCGAGCCGCTGCAATCCCGCTTGCAACTCTTCCAGATTATGCACGGGACAAAACGGAGTGACCGGCAACCCGATATCGGCTAACGAACCTTTTTCCCGCAACCGATGTTGCGTCATATGCAGGATCGATCCATCCGGACGAACCGGCGTCCATTTCGCCGCCGCGGCGGTCGTCGCCGAGGGGACGTTCTCGAACTCGAACGTCAAGACATCGACCTGCTGCGCGAATCGCGAGACGGCATCGAGATCGTCGTAATCCCCCTCGATTTCGACATCGGCGATCTGTCCCGTGGGGGTGTCACGTTCGGGGGAGAAGACATGCACTCGATATCCCAATCGGCGGGCGGCGATGACGAACATTCGCCCGAGTTGTCCGCTCCCCAGCACACCCAGCGTCTGACCGGGAGAAATCACCGCGCTCATAGCTCGGAATCTTTCAGTACGCGGTCGGTCTGGTCCTGATGGAAGTCATGCAGTCGCACTCGCAGATCCGGCTGCGAAATCGCCAATATGCGGATCGCCAGCAGAGCCGCATTCTTCGCACCCGCTTCACCGATTGCTAGCGTGCCGACGGGAACTCCGCCGGGCATCTGAACGATCGACAACAGCGAATCAAGCCCTTGTAAAGCGCGGCTCTGGACGGGAACCCCCAGTACCGGCAATGTGGTCAGCGATGCGACCATCCCCGGCAAATGCGCGGCCCCGCCGGCACCGGCGATGATGACCGACAGTCCGCGTTCTTCAGCGGTGCGGGCATACTCGGCCATCCATTCGGGTGTGCGATGGGCGGAGACAATTTTCGCTTCGAAGGGGACGTTGAATTCTGCGAGCAGATCTGCCGCATGTTTCATCGTTTCCCAGTCGGAACGACTCCCCATGATGACTCCGACCAGGGGACTTTTCTTGACGGCGTTGGATTTGGGAGCGATCTTCTTGGCCATGAACGACCTGACTCTCTGTTACGTTCGACTGAAAACTTTGCATCCAAACAATGTTGCACGGGGAAAAACTGATCTCTCACAAAGACACAAAGGCACGAAGTAAAAAACCATTGATATATTTTTTCCGGTATCTCTCGCAAACTCTCAATGTTTTTGGGGCGTCATGAGTATCATGACGCCTTCTCTTTTCCTTGGATTTCTTTGTGACTTCGTGTCTTTGTGAGAAATGATTCCGAAGTATTTGTTGAAATCACATCATATCGGGTCGGCGTGCGAGACTCCACGATGGACACTCTTCCGCAGAGTGGAAATAATACATTCAAAGGGAAGTGTCAAATGCCTGACGAATACGAAATTGCGAACGATGGCAAAAGTGTGGTGGCGAATCGCAGACCGATATCTCGATGGACCGCGATTTATGTCGCCGTGTTCGGTGCGGTTTTGGGAATTCTTCCTGCATTTCCCGATTCTTCGTTCCCCGGTTGTGACATTTCATCTCGATCGGCATCGGCACAGGACCAGACGTTCGATCAGCGGGTTTCGATCGACGTCGATCAGGGGGCGATCCGCAAATTGGCGGTCGTCAAAGACTACCTCGCCGATCGCCAGTGGGGACAGGCGATCGATCTGGTGCAGAATATTATCGAGAATCATCGGGGTTCGCTGGTCCCCATCGCCCCCGGCCGCTACGTCAATGCCCGTCATTATTGTCAGGGTTTGCTGTCGGAGTTATCTCCCGAAGGGCTTGTCGAACTGAGAAAGCGGCTCGACCCGCAGGTTCAACTCTGGTACGACGAATGGGAATCGAGCCGCGATCCGAAGTTACTTTTGAAAATCATCGAGCACGGTTTCGCCAGCCGATTCGGCGATCGGGCACTCTGGATCCTCGGCGAGCAGGCGTGGGAGCAGGGTGAATTTCACTCGGCCCGTTCGTGGTGGTCGCAACTGCTTCCGTCGGAATTCACCCCCGAATTTCTCAAGACGGCCATCGATTATCGTTTCCCGAATGCGGAATATCCTCCGGCTGAAGTTCTCGCGCGAATTGTTCTTTGTCGGATTTTCGAAGGGGATTTGACGCAGGCCGATCGCGAACGTGCCGAATATCGCCGCTTGTTTCCCGCCGCCGAAGGAGAACTCGCCGGTCAACGGGGCATGCTCGCCGATCGTCTCGATGCGCTGATGAAAGAGCGTCTTGCCTGGCGAGAACTTCCGCAGCGATCGCCGGCGACGACGTTTGCCGGCGACCCGCAACGTCAACAGATCTGCGAAGACTGGAAGACGCTCGGCCCGCCGTTATGGAAGTACGATCTGCCGAAACTTCCCGCAAGTCTGATGTCCCGCGTTTCGCCCGCGCTGTCGAACCAGCCACTGGCGATGTTTCCGGTTGGATTTCAGATGAATCTCGATGATCCGACCGAAGAGAACGAATCCAACGGAATCGTGCTGATTAACGACCTCGATCGCGTGCTCGCGTTTCGACTGCGGGATGGCACCCCCGCCTGGCCGACCGGTTTGGATGAAAGCCCGGTGCTGTATCCAGAGACGCCGTCCGAGAATTCGGTCGTCCCCGATTTTCCGACGCACGGCTCGCCGCGCATGACGATGACCATCCACGAGGGGAAACTCTTCGCCCGTCTCGGCTCCCCCATCACAAGCGTGAGTCCGCATGAAAACCGGGTCGTCCAGAGCGAAATTGTCTGCCTCGACCTCGCTCAGGGGGAAGGCAAACTGCTCTGGAATGTCTCGTCCCAATCGCTCGAACAGCAAGCCCCCGGCTGGATGTTCGAAGGCTCGCCGATCGTACACGATGAGAAAGTTTTCGTCGCGATCCGCCGCGGAGCCCCTGAAAATCAGTTGGGTGTGGCCTGCCTTTCTGCCGGCGAGGGAGATCTGCTCTGGATCGCACCCGTTTGTGCTTCGATTCGCACGACCGAATCGGACCTGAATCAGATCACGTCGCTGTTATTGAGTTACGATGATCACAGCATTTATCTTTGCACCGACCTGGGCGCCATCGCTGCCCTCGATGTCGAGGCGGGTACGATTCGCTGGCTGACGCTGTATCCCCCCTCGCCTTCCGGAAGACCGACTGCATCGGAGGCGACGCCGCTTCACGGGTTGACGGCCCCTCTGATCTATCACGATAAACTCATCATCGCGCCCCAAGACGGCAATTTCATCGGCGCGTTCGATCCCCGCACCGGGCAGCTCATCTGGAAACGGCAACTCGCCGAGTCGATCGGGCATCTGCTCGGCGGAGTCAATGAAACCCTCGTCGCCAGCGGCCGCTCGCTGTGGGGACTCGACATCAACACGGGGGCGGTCAACTGGCGGATCGGCTTTCAGGATCCCGCCGGTCACGGCTTCGGACGAGGTTTGCTCACACCGCGAGAAGTGATCTGGCCAACGCACGACGAGTTGATTCTCGTCGACCATGCCAACGGTTCGATCGTGCGGCGGTATCCGATCCGCGAGCAATTCGGCGTTTCGGGGGGGAACCTGTTCGCGATGCAGAATTGCCTGATCATCGCCGAACCGAATCGGCTGGTCTGTTTCGGCCCCCGTCAATGGCATCGCCCGGCGGTTCCGTCGGAGAAGACCTTGTCGCAGAGCGAGCGACGAATTCGAACCGCGACGTCTGTTGGCGATTAAAAATTTTGGGGAGTGGTACGTTTCAGAGTGGCACGCTCTGAGTCTTCGAAGGGCGTGGTTCTCTCATGGAAAAACCACGCCCTTCCCAAAGCCTCAGGGACGTGCCACCCAAAGAGCACCACTACCTAGTTTCGTGCTAATCATGTCTCCGGTTGGAAGTCGACGTGTGAAGTGCTACGATTCAGATAACTCATTTTTTGGGGTGGCACTGCTGGCTTGCCCAGCAGTGGATTGGAACATCGATCATCATTCGACGAAGCAGAGCTTCGAAGACGTGCGTTCCCAAGCGGAGCTTGGGAACGAGGCGGATATGGGAGTCAGTGAAAAACGATGAAAGTCCTCTTGGCGAATCCGCGTGGATTTTGTGCCGGCGTGAATATGGCGATCGAATGCCTCGATGAGGTGATCCGCCGGTTCGGTTCCGACATCTACGTCTATCATGAGATCGTACATAACCAGCATGTTGTCAACCGCTTTCAAAATCAGGGAGTCACGTTCGTCAATTCGCTCGATGAAGTTCCCGAAGGGGCGATTCTGCTGTACAGCGCTCACGGGGTCTCACCCGAAATTCGCGCCCACGCCCGCAAACGCCACCTGAAAACGATCGATGCCACCTGTCCCCTCGTCACCAAAGTCCATCTGGAAGCAATCCGTTACGCACAGCAGGAATACAACATCATCCTCATCGGCCACGAAGGGCACGACGAAGTGATCGGCACGATGGGGGAGGCCCCGCAGAGCATCACGCTCGTCGAGACCCCCGAAGACGTCGAACGCCTCGCCTTCTCGCCGCACGACAAGATCGCGTACCTGACGCAAACCACGCTCAGCGTCGAGGAGGCCGGTCGCGTGATTCAGAAACTCAAGCAGCGATTCCCTCAGATCGAATCTCCTCCCAAGGACGACATCTGTTATGCGACGACCAATCGGCAAGAGGCGGTCTCGAAGCTCGCCGTCGCGGCCGACGTGGTGATCATTCTCGGCAGTCAGAACAGCTCGAACAGCAAGCGGCTGATGGAACTCGCCAGCGCCAGCAGACGGCCGGCGTATCTCGTCGACGGCCCGCACGAGCTCAATCCGGAATGGTTCGAAGGTGTCGAGAGCGTTCTGATCAGCGCCGGAGCCAGCGCGCCGGAAGTCGTCGTGCAGGAATGCGTCAAACTGTTCCGCGAAAAATATCACGCCGACATCGAAGAGGTCGTGATCCGCGAGGAGCACGTCAATTTCCCGCTCCCGAAAGATTTACGGGTGCTGTCGAAGAGTTTGTGACGGGAAACATACATCGTCATCGTCGATGCGATGCGTTCAATCCAGCGGGTGGATCGTCACTTGCAGGCTGGGAAGTTCCACCGTCGCGATGCTGTGCGGTTTTCCCCGATATATCGCCCCCGGATTGAGCACCAGCGTCTTGCCGACGAGATGCTGTTCGGCGACGTGCGTGTGCCCATAACAGACGAGATCCCATTCCCCCGAGGCGATCGTCTCTTGAAACCGCTGCGCATCGTGACTGTGTAGAAAGGCGATCTTCTTCCCTTCGCAAGTCAGACTGCCGAACATTTCGTGGCACGTCTGCCCGGCAGCCTCGATCGCCGTGCGCAGTCGCTGCCCATCCCCGTCGACGTTGCCGAACACAAAATGCGCGGGCCAGCGGTCGAATAACGGGATCATCGATTCATTGCCGATATCACCGCAATGGATCACCAGATCGACGTTCAATGTTTCGAGCAGATCAATCGCCGGCCGGGCAAACCTCATCTCGCCGTGCGTGTCGCTGACGATTCCCAGTCTCATCGATGACCATCCTGTTCATGCTGAGAGGTTTTTTGAATTTTCGGCCTGGCGATTCGCTGATATTGAAATGTATTCAGCCTCATGAGTCAACGGAATCCCGATTTGCACTCACGGCGGGCGTTGCCAGCATCATGCCGATCTGCGTCTGGACCATTTCTCGATACCGGCTGTCGGCCTCCATCAATTCTTCGTGCGTGCCGATCTCACGGACTTTCCCCTGCTCCATCACCACGATGCGATCGGCATGAGCGATCGTGCTCAATCGATGGGCGATGACAAAACAGGTCCGGTTTTTCATCAATCGCTTGAGCGAGGCCTGAATCATCTGTTCGCTGTCCGAATCCAAGTTGCTCGTCGCCTCATCGAGAATCAGAATCTTCGGATCAGCCAGCACGGCACGGGCGATGGCGATTCGCTGCCGTTGTCCACCGCTCAATTTCACTCCCCGTTCGCCGATCACCGTGTCATAACCTTGCGGCAACTTATCGATGAATTCATCGGCGTAGGCAATTTCAGCCGCTTGACGAATCATCTCCATATCGGCGTCGCGGTTGGCATAGGCGATATTCTCGGCGATCGTGCCGTCGAACAGAAAGACATCCTGCTCGACGACCCCCAAGAGGCTGCGGTAACTATTGACGTCAATGTCTCGCAGATCGTGGCCGTCACAGAGAACGCGCCCTATCGTAGGATCGTAAAACCGCGCGACGAGGTTGCACAGCGTCGTTTTCCCCGCGCCGCTGGTCCCCACCAGGGCAAACGTCTGCCCCGCGGGGACTTCGAACGAAATCTCATGCAGCGCGAACTGCGTCGAACCGGGGTAGCGAAACTGAATCTTATCCAGCGTAATCGTCCCCGCAACGTCGGCCTTGCTCAAGCGGAGCGAACTCGGCGACGAGGGCATTTCGAGATTTTCCGACAGCAGATCGAGCACCCGATCGAGCGCCGCCAGCGCGTTCTGAAATTGCGTTGCACTCTCGGCGAGCACAGCCAGCGGCTCGAGGAGCATCACCAGGTAAACGAGAAACATCATCAGGTCGCCGAGCGTCAAGCGCCCTTCGAGGACTTCGTGCCCGCCGTACAGCAAGAGAGCCGCCGAGGAGATGGGGATCAGCGTTTCCCACGTGATTTCGATGATGCGCGACCACCACCAGACGCGGATCTCCTGCCGGGTCATCAGATCGGTCCCGATGACGAAGCGGCCGGTCTCGCTTTTCTGCCGATTGAACGCGCGGACGACGCGCATCCCGCCGAACGCCTCGGTGGCATGAGCATCGATATCCTGCCGTTGCTGGCGGATATCGCGATACTGCGGACGAATGCGATTGATCCACGTGCGATGCGTGACGTACACCAGCGGCAAGAGCACCATCGCCCCGACGAGCAATCGCCAGTCGACCCACGCGAGAATCACCATGCTCCCCAGCAGTTGGACGACTGCCCGCCACGGGTTGTAGAACATGCCGAAGATCAGTTCGCCGACCGCCCCGGCATCTTCGCGCAGCAGGCTGGCGACTCCCCCCGATTTCAATTCGTGGATGCGATGCAGCGGCAGCCGGACGGCATGCGCGAAGACCCGCTTGCGGACGTTGACCTGCAAGCGTTTCGTGGCCCGCGTGGCGTACCAGCGTCCCCACAAGTGGACGCCGATCTTGATCACCGCGATACCGACCATCCCCCCCGCCACGAACCACAACAGGTTCCAATGATCGGAAGGGAGTCCCCAGTCAATGAGCGATTGCGGAACGGGAACACCGGTGAGTACATAATCGATGACGAATTTCGTTCCTGCGGGAGGGATCAATCCCAAGAGCGTCGAAATCGTCAGACTGAATAACGCGATGACGAGCGCCCATTTCTGATCGTCGAGCAACTCGAAAAAACTCTTGAGCAACTGCCGCGTCGACCGCAACCGTTTTTTCGAGCC
>JBJXGP010000132.1:0-16319 GCA_046160425.1 Planctomycetaceae bacterium | reverse complement strand
CGTGATGGGTTTGACCACGCCGCTGGCGTTTCAGGGCATCCAGTACATCGTGCAGCATTTTATCCTCGAAGGGGCGAACGCGACCTCCGAAGTGGGGCGCATCTTCTCCGACATGCATCCCAAGATCGCCATCTGGAGTTTGCCCCTCGCCTTCGGCATCTCCGTCGGTATCGGCATCATCTTCGGCTTGTATCCCGCGCGCTCCGCCGCACGCCTCGACCCGATCGAAGCCCTGCGGCACGAGTGATTTTCAGCAGGCCGGTACGATTTGAGCTTGCAGGCGTCGATCATTGGCGAATCGGTTTGCAGGTTTCGTCCAGTATGTTAGGATGTGTCCGGGGTATTTATTGGCGGCAATGCACGATCGTATTCATTCTCTCATCGAATGCTGTGCAGACGTAGTACGGACAATAGGCTGCCAACCATGTTATGAAACCAGTTCCAGGAAAGTCCACCATGAACTCTCGAATTGTGTTTTCTCCGAGTCGTCGATTCATCATTACATTCTGTTTCGCTGTCAGCGTGGGACTTTTAACCTCCCTCGCCGCGTCATTCGCGGGTGAGCGTTCGACTCGCCCGTCGGCTGCATTCGTCGAACTCGATGCGCTCGCCCAGAACGACGATGCCAAGCCGACCGAAAAGTCGGCGAAGAAATCCGAAAAGGATGCGAAAGACGACTCCACCGAGGCAAAAAGAGAGAACAAAACGCGGAAGAAAGATGACAAGCCGGCGAAGATCGTCGCCGAAAACCCGTTCCCCAATCGCATCCCCGCACCCAGTCTGGACGGCGGACAGGACTGGTTGAACGTCGGCGGCGAAATCACGCTCGACGACCTCAAGGGGAAAGTCGTTCTGCTCGACTTCTGGACGTTCTGCTGCATCAACTGCATGCACGTGCTCCCCGATCTCGCCTACCTCGAAGAAAAATACGCCAACGAACTGGTCGTGATCGGGGTTCACTCGGCGAAATTCGAGAACGAGAAAGATTCCGAAAATATCAAGAAGGCGATCCTGCGGTACGAGATCAAGCATCCCGTTATCAACGATTCGCAAATGACCATCTGGAGGAAATTCGACGTCAATTCGTGGCCGACGTTTGTGTTGATCGATCCCGAAGGGTTTTACTGCGGAGCACAACCGGGCGAGGGAAACCGCGAAATCCTCGATCTCGTGATCGGTAAAGTCGTCGACTACCATAAAGCCAAAGGGACGCTCGATGAAACTCCCGTCCATTTCGATCTCGAAGCGCATCGCCAGGAACCGCGACCGCTCCGGTTTCCCGGCAAAGTTCTCGCCGACCCCGAAGGGAAGCGTCTCTTCGTCGTCGACAGCGGGCATCATCGCATCATCGTGACTGACGGCGAAGGTCAGTTGCTCGACATCATCGGCAGCGGCGCCCTCGGACGGGCGGACGGCGATTACGCCACCGCAAGCTTCGATCATCCGCAAGGGATCGAAATCGTCGGCGATACGTTATACGTCGCCGATACCGAGAATCATTTGTTGCGACAGGTCGATTTGACGGCGAAGACCGTTTCGACGTTGGCGGGGACGGGAGTCCAAGGCCATTTTCAAGATGTAGAAGGGGGTCCGCTGCAAAAAACGGCGCTCAACAGCCCCTGGGATCTCCGTCATGTGGATGGCACTTTATACATCGCGATGGCGGGGCCGCATCAGATCTGGAAGCATAAGATCGGCTCGGTGAGAATCGTCGCGTTTGCCGGCACCGGCCGCGAAGACATTCTCAACGGCACGCTCGAACGCTCGGCGTTTGCTCAACCTTCCGCGATTGTTACCGATGGCAAGCAGTTATTCGTCGCCGACAGCGAAGGGTCGTCCATCCGGCAGATCGGCATCAAGTCGGGAAAAGTGACGACGGTCGCCGGCGCTTCGGATCTCCCCAACAACAGAACCTTGTTCGAATTCGGAGATCGAGACGGCAAGTCGGACCTGGCACGATTGCAGCATCCGCTCGGCCTGGCATTGAAAGGGTCCACGCTCTACGTGGCCGACAGCTACAATCACAAGATCAAGCAGGTCGATCTCGAAAATCAGGTCGTCAAGTCGTGGCTGGGGACCGGCGAGGCGGGTGACGTTCTCGATCCGGTTCAGTTCTCTGAACCGGGCGGACTGACCATCTGGGGAGACGACTTGATCATCGCCGATACCAACAACCATCGGCTCTGCAAGGCGAATCTCGAGAGCGGCGAAGTGACGGTCTTCGAGATCGCCGGCCTCGAACCCCCCGCGCCCCCTTCAACCGAGACGGAGGTGGAATCGGTCTCCGCTCCTGAAGTGATGGAAGTCAAAAAGCAGACGCTCGCCGCAGGAGAGTCGATCAAATTCCAGATCAATGTCACGCTTCCCGATGAATTCAAATTGAATCCGCAGGCTCCCGTGACCTATCAACTCAAGCCGATGGAAGATCAGACATTGTTTGCCGATGACCAGCTCAATGCGCGGAAGCGAGGCAAGATTCAGGAGGGTGTCATCGAGTTTGAAGTCCCGGTGGCGAACGGTTCGGGAGCAGGGAAATTCCTCGTTCAGATCTCATACGGCTACTGCCGCGACGGGAAGGGAGGGCTCTGCAAGTTGAACACGACGCGTTGGCTCGTCCCCATCGAGATCGACCCGAATTCCGAGCAATCCGCCGTCGAGTTAGAATCGATCGCCGAGAAATAATCGCGATGAGTGCCATGTCAACGTGCGCGAAATTGCGATAAGGCTCTTATAAATTCACAAGCGAGAACCATCATGAGATATTCCACGAAGCGACTTGCCACCACATGGATGTTCGCCGTCGGCGCGGTTGCGCTCTTCGGCGGGGGGGACTGGTTGCAGTTCCGCGGCAACAACACCGACGGCACCGCGGCCGACGAACAATTGCCCCTCTCGTGGACCGCCGCCGGAGATAACATCGCGTGGAAGGCCGATCTCAAGGGACGCGGCCTCTCGACCCCCATCGTGATCGGCGATCGCGTCGTCGTCACCAGCAGCAGCGGCTTTCACGAAGACCGTCTGCACGTCACCTGCTTCGACGCAAATAACGGCGAGCAACTCTGGGAACGCCAATTCTGGGCGACAGGACGCACGATGTGTCATCCGAAAATGTGCAACGCCACCCCCACCCCGGCGAGCGACGGCAAGCGGATTTTCGCCTTCTATTCCAGCAACGACGTCATCTGTCTCGATCTCGACGGCAACTTGCTCTGGTTTCGCGGCCTGACGCACGATTATCCCAACGCCAGCAACAGCCTCGGCATGGCCTCATCGCCGGTCGTGATTGGTGAGACGCTCATCGTGCAGGTCGAAAACGACGCCGAGTCGTTCTCCACCGGGCTTAACGTCGAGACCGGCGAGCCGCGCTGGAAGATCGAACGACCGCAGATCGCGAACTGGGCCTCGCCGACGATTCTGCGCGGCGAAACTCCCGAACGGGATCTGGTGCTGTTGCAGTCCCCCTCCGACTTGCAGGCGGTGAATCCGCAATCGGGCGAAGTCGTCTGGACTTATACTCAAGGGGCTTCGGGAATTCCCTCGAGTGTGACCGGCGACGGGGTCGTCTTCGTCCCCTCGAACGGACTGACTGCGCTCCGCACCGCGGGTGACGCCAAAGAACCTGAAATCGTCTGGCAAACGCCCAAGGCTCCCCCCTCGACGGCAAGCCCGATTTATTACGACGGCCGCATTTACGTCGTGACGCGAGCGGGAGTGCTCTTGTGCATCGATCCCAAGACCGGCGAGGAACTCTGGAAGATGCGCGTCACCGGCCCGTTCAGTTCGACCCCGCTCGCCGCGGGAGGACACATCTACCTGTTCAACGAAATGGGACTCGCCTACGTCGTCAAAGTCGGCGACAAGGAAGGAATCACCGTCTCCGAGAACGACCTGCAAGAGACGATCCTCTGCACTCCCTCGGCATCGAACGGAGGCTTATACGTCCGCAGCGACAAACATCTCTGGAAAATCGCCCAGCCATGATCCCCCACTGGCTCGCGGTTGGCTTCGGCGGTTTTCTCGGGGCCGTGTTGCGACATGTGCTCACCGGTGTGGTGCATCGCCGCTTCCCGGCGTTTCTCCCGGCGGGAACGCTCGCCGTTAATGTCATCGGCTGCTTCGTCATCGGGATCGCGATGACCTTTTTCAGCGGGCGAGGCGAGCATCTCTCGACGTGGCGTTTTTTTCTCGTCACCGGCATTCTCGGCGGGTTCACCACCTACTCGGCGTTCGGCTACGAGACCGTCCAACTCTGGCACTCCGGCGACGCGCGCTCGGCGATGTGGACGATCGCCGGGCATCTCGTCCTCTGCTTCGCCGCCGTCGAGTGCGGTCGCATCATTGCCCACTGGATCTGGCCGGTCGCGAATTGACAGGCGAAAGATCAAAAGGGACTCTCCGCAGATTGACGCAGAGCGACGCAGATTCAGATAATCAACCATCTCCCGACCATCGATCAAGCTCACACAGAAAGACCGACATCATGGCGCACTTTCCGCAAGTCCCCCGCATCGAATACGAAGGGCCGAAAAGCAAGAACCCGCTCGCTTTCAAGCATTACGACCCCGACGAAATCATCGAAGGGCAATCGCTGCGCGAACTGCTCCGCTTCAGCGTCTGTTATTGGCATACGTTCCGCGGAACAGGGAGCGACCCCTTCGGCGCGCCGACATTGCAGCGTCCTTGGGATGACGGCAGCGATTCGCTCGACAACGCCAAGAAGCGCGTCGACGTCGCCTTCGAATTCATGCAGAAGCTCGGCGTCGATTTCTACTGTTTCCATGACCGCGACGTCGCTCCCGAAGGGAAAACGCTCGCGCAGTCGAACAAGAATCTCGATGCCGTCGTCAAGCACTTGAAGAAATCCCAGAAAGCGACCGGCATCAAATTGCTGTGGGGGACGGCGAATCTGTTTTCGCATCCCCGCTACATGCACGGAGCAGCCACCAGCCCCAACGCCGACGTCTTCGCCTTCGCCGCCGCTCAGGTCAAGCACGTCATGGAAGCGACGCACGAACTTGGCGGCGAGAATTATGTCTTCTGGGGGGGCCGCGAGGGGTACATGAATTTGTACAACACCGACCTCGGCCGCGAACTGAATCATCTCGCCACGTTCATGCACATGGCGGTCGACCACGCAAAAAAAATCGGCTTCAAGGGACAGTTTCTCTTCGAGCCTAAACCGAAAGAACCGACCAAGCATCAATACGACTTCGACGCGGCGGCCTGCTTGAACTTCATCCATCGGCACGATCTCGAAGGACATGTGAAGCTCAACATCGAGACCAACCACGCCACGCTCGCCGGCCATACGATGATGCACGAACTCGAATACGCCCGTATCCACAATGCATTAGGCAGCATCGACGCCAACACCGGCGATCTGTTGTTAGGCTGGGATACCGACCAGTTCCCGACCGACATCTATCTCACCACTCAGTGCATGCTGGTGATCCTCGAACAGAAGGGACTCCAGCCCGGCGGAGTCAACTTCGACGCCAAAGTGCGGCGAGAAAGTTTCGAGCCGATCGATTTATTCTACGCCCACATCGGCGGTATGGATGCCTTCGCCAGAGGAGCCAAAATCGCCGCCGCCATCCGCAAAGACGGCGTCCTCAAGGACTTCGTCAAGCAGCGCTACGCCACCTACGACACCGGCATCGGCAAACAAATCGAATCGGGCAAAGCCAGTTTCGCCGACTGCGAAAAATACATGCTCAAACAAGGCCAACCGGCGGCAAACCAGAGTGGACGACAGGAGTTTTTGGAGACTGTGATTAATGATTATTTGTAAAAGAAGCGAGGGGCATCGCACAAGGAAACGGTCATGAGCGACGCAACCGAGATTTGTTGCCTTTGCGGTAAGCCCGCGATGGACGGTGATCCTATCAGTCGTGAACACGTTCCACCAAGACAGTTTTATCCTAAGTCGCTACGTGACGGCCTGAACCTTTGGGTCGTCCCAACGCATATCTCTTGTAACAATCAACATAAGGAAGATGAAGAGTACTTCTACCACGCCTCATATCCATTAGTCGCCAACGTCAATCCGCAAATGGCCGATGTCATATTGGATGACTTAAAACGTCGAGCCGAGAAACCACAAACACCCACACTGCTGCGAAGCATATTGAAAACGAAACGGACAACCACCGAAGGTGGCATCGTCCTGCCGCCTGGTGTCATCAGCTTGGACTTCGATAAAATTCGATTGCAGCAAGTCGCCATCAAGATTGGACGTTGCTTGTTCTACCGCGATCATAAGCGGGACATACCGTATCAAGCCTGCAAAGACATCCAATTTTGCGAACGCGATGAGGACGTCCCGGAGCAATACTCGCTGAGTTGGGAAATGAGCAAAGTGAATGTGATGGACATAGTTCCTGCTGATCCTGTAAGTCGTATCGTCATCCCAGACGCAAAGGCAGGTCAGGCTCTCGCCGTGTGCCCGAAAGTTTTTGATTACCGTTCGGCTTATTTGGAAGAGGACGGACTACACCTTTATACTCTGAGGTTTTGGGAAGCATTTATGTTTTGCATGGCGTTTGAAGATTCTGACGCGAAGCCCATTTGATGACTGGCGAGCTCATAGCAAAAGATGAACGGCCCACCCGGACGGGGGGCAGGCCTGCATCGCGCAGCAGGGCAGGCATGGAACGACATGGCGACGAACGCAGAACATGGTTGCCCCAAGCGGCAAGCCATGCCACCACCACTTCACCCCTTCACAAAATTCGCCGTGAACAGCCACTTGCCTCCCACGATCGACTGCAAGCGAAACCCGGCGGCTTCGGCGAGGCGTTTGACCGTCGCCTGCGACTGGTAGTGCGGGTCGGGGAGCATTTCGCTGATCGACAGCACTCCGCCGGGCTTGAGGGCGCGGTAACATTGGGCGATCGCCGCTGCTCGGTCGGGGATCTCGCCGAGCGTCGTCACCAGGAAGGCGACGTCGAAACTCTCGGCGGGGACGATCGGCTGCGTGGCGTCTCCCAGAATGGCGGTCAGGTTCGTGATGTGCAGTTCCCGCGCTCGCGCGGCGAGGCGTTCGATCATGCCGGGCTGGATGTCGATCCCCACCACCTCGCCTCCCGGCAAGACCCGCGCGGCGGCGGGGATCAGCAATCGCCCCGGTCCCGGACCGATTTCGAGCACGCGCTGCCCCGGTTTGAGGCCGATCCGTGCGAGCGTTTTTTCCGTCCCGGTGATCCGCGTGTAGAATTTGGATTCCAGAGCAAACGCCACCAGCGACGGACAAGGCAACGACCAGACCCGACTCGCCCCGCGCCAGACGATGAAAACCAAAATCACCGCCGCGATCGCGGCGATAATCGTCAACATGCCATGTGAAGTCATCGTGTCATCCCCTTGACGCTTGCGCTACAGCAGTTGATGAGCAATCCGATCGAACCCAATATGAGCGTCTCCAATTCTTCGTCTCCCCCTCCACCCCTCCATCACACCACCCCTCTCAATTCCCTTGCCCGTGAGCGGGAGAGGGAGAAAGAATCTCACCCAAACCCACCGCACGATGTTCCGCCGCGGACCGGTAACAGGCCTCGACCAGCGCCATTGTATGCAAATTGTCGTCGCCGTTGAGGTCGGGGGGGTGTCCCTCTTCGAGCGCGCATAACAAATCGGCCATTGGACCGGCGAAGGCGTCGGGGAACCAGACTTCATTCCAGCGAGGCTGGATCCATTTCCCCTCTGATTGAATCGTCGAGTAATCGAGCGTGCTCGGCGTCGGTTGCGGATACTCCGGCCAGCCGATCGTCCCTTTGGCGAGTCCTTCGCGGCCTTCGATCCGCCAGTTGATGCCGATCTCTTTCGCGGCCCCTTCGAGAGCCGGCCCGGCCCAGACGTCGTCCCACGCCGCGGCTCGCAATCCGCTCGCGTATTCGAGAATGTACAAACAGATGCCGTCGGTGTGCGGGAATTTCTTTTCGGTGCGCGGGTCGCTCCGCACGCTGGCGAAAACGCGCTCGGGATCGCCGAACCAGTAGCGGAACGTATCGAGATGATGGATGCTCATGATCCGCAGCGTCACCCAGCCCAATCGCGATTGCCACGGCATCCAGTGCGGAATGGCCCGCATGTCGATCGTCGCCAGAATCGGCTCGCCGAGCATCCCCCGGTCGAGCAACTGCTTCGTCGTGCGGACCGATTGATCGTACCGCATGTTCTGATTGACGGCGAGCACGATCCCCGCCTCGCGGCACATGCGGACGATCTCGCACGCCTCGGCGTAGTCGACCCCCAGCGGCTTTTGCGCGAGCACGCCGCGAATGCGATCGGCGTGCCCGACGACGTCGGCGATGACGCTCTTCTGGATATCCGGCGGAACCGCGACGTCGACCACTTCCACCCGCGGATCGTCGAGCAGCTTCCGATAATCATCGTACACCGCGGAAATCCCATGCCGCCGGGCGACTTCGGCGGCGCGATGGGGCGTTCGCGAAGCGATGGCAACCGGATTGAACCCCGCCTGCCGATACGCGACAAGATGACAATCGGCCATGATGAATCCCGCCCCGATGCAGCCAATGCCGACCGATTTGTCGCGCGGCAGCCGAGGCTTATATTCGAGCGGGAGATCGAGGGGATTGCTCAAGATGAGACTCCAGCATCAGGAGTTCAGCGTATTTTCGTTTCTTCACAAAGCGGAGCGAATAGACTATGATATGAAAATCATCCGCCGATAACGATGCGACCGGGCAAAGTTAGCGAGATAGCGAACCCGAAACGCCGCCGCGTTGTCGAATCGAAATCAGGATGTGATAGGCGAAAGCCCATCGCCAGAATATTCGGGGCCATTGACGCAACGGTTAGCGTGCTTCCCTTACAAGGAAGAAGTTGCAGGTTCGAATCCTGCATGGCCCACTGTTCATTACCGCCGCTTGGGAAACCTCTGCACGCCAGAGGTTTTTTCATTGGAGAAGTCCTGATCTGTAGCTTATAGCCGGTCCTCGCCGCGACAAAAACGCGACAGTTTTCCGCCGCGTCCGCAGGGGTGAGATTTCAGCCGTTTGCTTGCGGTATCATTTGACGCCGATAGAATGGAATGCACGCTTTCGCTGCCGTTTGGCGACGCGAGTGATCCGTGATCGTGAAATCTATCCTCTGGCTGAAAGATTCGCTCGTGGCCGAACAGCATATGTCGAACATCGACCCGGCGTTACTCGATCCCAACGATAAAGATTTCTGCCTGCTCTCCGAGGAATTGCAGCGGCGAAACACCCTGATTTATATCTTTTCATGGTGTGCCATTTATTTTGTCGGACCGGTGACCTACGTGGGGGTCATGCAGGCAAACATCATCAAGTCATTCGGGGGAAGCGATTTTCTGGCGAATCTCCCCTCGGCGGTGAATGCCTGGGTCTTGCCGACGCCGGTCATTCTGGCATGGTTGTTAACGTCGACGAAGTATATGCGACCGATGCTGGTTGGCTCGTATTTTGCGCTCTCTGCGATCGGTTTTATCACAGCCGCCGTGTTTTTTACGACGTCTAACACGCTGGTCATTTCTGCGCTGGTCATTCATGCGGCTTTGACCGGCATCATCAACGGCATATTCACGATGTGCATGTGGGAAATGCTCGGTCGAGGCATGAGCACCCGACGGCGCGGCAAGACATTGAGTATTGCATTTACCATCGGCCCGATGTTTGCCGTACTGGGTTCAATGGCAGCGTCGCTGATTCTCACCGGTGAATTTCTCAATATAAAAATCGAACCTATCGAGAGGCCTTGGACGTACATCACGATCTACGGCATCACCGGCCCGGTGATGTTGCTGCTGGCACTTCTGTCGTCGGGAGTGACGATTCCGCCGCGAGAAGAAAAGGATGAACACCTCTCATTCCGACAGAATTTCGCAGGGATCAAAGAATATCTGGGAAACCCACTCATCCTCTTAGCGTTATTCGGTTTCCTGTTGACGTATGCCGGCAGCAGTTACATCATGAATAATGTGGGGCTGTACGTCAAAGATGTCACAGGGGAGGCGCCGGAAGTACATACAGGAACCAATCTGGCGCTGCGGTTCGGTTGCAAATGTGCGTTCGGATTCATACTGGGCCTGTTGATGGTTCGGTACAATCCGCGTGTCCCCGTCCTCGTCACGACCGGGACTTGCATCGTCGGAATCATCTGGGCGTTGTTTGTTCCGGGAAAGTGGTATCTCGCCAGCTTCGGCTGGCTGGGAGCCGGGGAATTGTTCTATCTCTATTACATGAATTACATCGTCTTGTTTGCGCGTCCGGAACAGATCCGGCAATATACGGCATACACCAGCCTGTTTCCCGTACTGATGGGTTTTGTCGCGGGGTTGTATGGTTTTCTTTCAGATAAATACGGATATCGCGAGAGTTTCTGGCTGGCACTGGTGTTCCTCTCCATGGCGATGTCCATCGCGATATTTGCATTGCCGAATCACGTCAAAGCGATGAAACGCCCCGAGGAATAAACGGCTTCCGAGCATAACAGGGGAACCAACAACCATGTCGTTCGAAACCCTTCACGAAGGTTGGGTGACGGGGCCGCGGGATGCCAAACCCGATCCACGCGTCACGGCCGGGCCGCGCGTGGTGCGGCATCCGGGCGGGACCATCGTGTGCAGTTTCCTGCGGCAGACGGCGCTCGGGATCAACGATTTCCAACCCTATCTCACCCATTCTCGCGACAATGGCACGACTTGGGAGACAGCCTGGCCGGCGTGGCCGCAGCTCGCTGACCGCTGGTCGATCTTCGCGTCGCTCAGCGGCGATGCGGCGGGGAATCTGTACCTCTTCGGCACGCGAACGCCCATCGATCACTCGGGGGAAACATTCTGGAGCGATGCCACGCAAGGACTCAAGCAGAACGAATTGATCTGGGCGATCTCGACCGATCTTGGCCGGACGTGGAGCGATCCGCATCCCTTCGCCATGCCGATCCCCGGGTCGGCGGAGGCTCCCGGACCGATCTGCGTGACGAACAGCGGCCGCTGGCTCGCCGTCTATTCCCCGTATCATACGTTCGATGCCAAAGAACGGGTCGAGACGCGAAGCGTCATCGTGATGCGCAGCGACGACCGCGGCGAAACCTGGCAACATGCGGCGATGCTCACGTTTTCCGAACCCAACAGCAACGGTGCCGAGGCGTGGGTGGCGCAGCTTGACGATGGACGTTTGGTTGGCACGGGCTGGCACATCGACCTCGCCGGTCAGGCGGAGCATCCCAACGGGTACGCGATCTCGGACGACGACGGGGCAACGTGGTCGCCGACGCGCTCGACGGGGACGATGGGACAATCGACGGCGCTCTGCCGCACGGAAGAAAATCGCGTCTGGTTTGTGTACAATCAGCGGAAGCATGGGACGCCCGGAGTCTGGCTGGCGCTGGCGAATCCGACGAAAGACGAGTTCAAGATCATCGATCAGGCGATCGGCTGGCAGGCTCCGGAAACGACGCGTTCGGGGAGTTCAGGCGATCACGACGAATGGACCGATTTCGCCTTCGGCGAGCCGTCGCTGGCGGTGCTCGATGATGATACGCTATTGTTAGTCTTGTGGTGCATTCAAGCCGACGGCAAGGGAATTCGTTGCGTCCGCTTGCGCCACGTGGGTTAGCCGCGACGCGAAGGGTCTCCGCAGCGGAGCGCTTCGCGCAGAAAATAACGACATCCAAAAGGAAATGATCCGATGAAGCGATATCCGAGTTGCATCATGGCGACGTGCGAGGTTCCCTGGAATGAAAAAGGGGAATTCGCGGAAGCGATTTTCCGCAAGCAGGTGAAGCACACTCTGAAAGAGACGAAACATCTCTACATCTTCGGGACCGCCGGAGAAGGTTACGCCGTCACCGATCGTCAGTTCGACGCCATCGTCAATGTCTTCAACGAAGAGATGCGGGACGGCGATGCGGAACCGATGGTGGGGATCATCCATTTATCGCTGGCGACGATTCTCGAACGGATCGAACGCTGCCGTCAACTGGGAATCCGCCGCTTTCAGATTTCGCTCCCCAGTTGGGGTGCCCTGAACGACAAGGAGATGTTCGAGTTTTTCCGCCAGGTGTGCGGCAAGTTCACCGATTGTCAGTTCCTGCACTACAACTTGATGCGGACGAAACGGCTGGTCACGCCGAAGGAATACGGCAAGCTGGCAAAGGAACATCCGAATTTCGTCGCCACCAAAAACAGCACCGACCAGATGGGGGTCATCCAGGAACTGATCGATCTCGCCCCCGAGTTGCAGCACTTCATCACCGAGACCGCCTACGCTTATGGCAGCCAGTACGGCGAGTGCGGCATTCTCGCATCGCTCGTCACAAGCTGGCCGAAACTGAATCAGTTGTTCGAGGCGGGAAAAAAGCAGGATATGAAACTCTTGGCGCAGCTCAATCGGGAGGCGCATCTTTTTGTGAAGCTGCTCTTCGACGCCGTGGGAGACACCGCCCACATGGATGGCGCGTACGACAAGATGTTCACGAAGATTCACATTCCCGAGTTTCCGCTGCGCCTGCTCCCGCCGTATTCGTATGTCAGCGACGAACGATTCGAGAACTTTGTCGCCGCGATGAAGAAGGAACTCCCCGACTGGCTGCCGACGTAAGCGAGCGCTAAATGTAGGAAAACTGGTTAGCCGCCCGTAGTAAAAGTGTGCCACTGCTGGCTTGCCCAGCAGTGGAGTTCATAACCGTTGGAAAAAGACCGGGTGGATAAACCACCCGGCTCATGAATCTCCGCATTGATCTTTTTCAATGGGCTGTTAGCCGCGACGCGCAGGTCTTCCGCAGCGGAGCGCGTCCCTCCAATCAAACGACATCAAACAGAGGAGCATCTGGGAAATGAGTATTCGGTCCTGTCCCGCGATTGACGTGCATGCGCATTACGGGATCTACATTCAACATGTCAGTGGCCAGCCGAACGATGCGATCAACGACGGGTTCATGACGGGTGACGCCGCGGTCGTTGTGCGCCGCGCCAGACGGGTCAACGTGCTGACGACGATCGCCTCGCCGCTGTTGGCGCTGCTGCCGCGATACAAAGCCGACGCTGTGGCGGGGAACATCGAAGGGGCACGCGTCATCGCGGAAACTCCGGGAATGAAACAATACGTGGTCATCGACCCGCTCAAGCCGGAGACCTACAGACAAGCCGAGGAAATGCTCTCTCAGCCGCAATGCGTCGGCATCAAGATTCACCCCGAAGAGCACGGCTATCCGATCGTCGAACATGCCAAGCCGATCTTCGAGTTCGCCGCCAAACACAAAGCGATCGTCCTCACGCACAGCGGCGAACAGAGAAGTCTGCCGGAAGATTTCATTCCATGGGCCAATTCGTTTCCCGAAATGAAGTTGATTCTGGCACACATCGGTTGCGGCTGGGATCGCGATTACACGCATCAGGTTCGTGCAATTCAGATGAGCAAAAAAGGGAACGTTTACGCCGATACATCGAGCATGATGTCGATCCTCCCGAATATCATCGAATGGGCGGTGAGCGAAGTCGGCCCCGACCGCATTCTGTTCGGAACCGACACGCCGCTGTATCACACGTCGATGCATAGAATCCGCATCGAACATGCCGAGTTGTCCGACGCCGTGAAGCGCCAGATTTTTCGCGATAACGCCGTCAAGCTGTTCGGTTTCACCGATTTCCCTGAAAACGTCGAAGAATACGCATGACTCGCCCTCGCGTACTGACACGAGATGAGGTCCGGGATATCGACCGGCGGGCGGTGGCGGAATTCGGCATGTCGTCGCTCGTCCTCATGGAAAACGCCGGGCGCGGCTGTGCCGATTGGTTGATGCGGCTGGGAATTCGCGGGCCGATCGCCGTCTGTGCGGGGAAAGGAAACAACGGCGGCGACGGTTTCGTCATCGCCCGCCATCTCGAAAACGCCGGACATCGCGTGCATGTCCTGCTGACCTGTCCCGCTAGTGAACTGCGCGGCGATGCGCTCGCCAACTTCAATATCCTGCGCGCGGCGGAAACGCCGTTCTCCGAATGGTCGTCGAATGCGTCGTTTGAAACGTGGAAGCCGCTACTCGCACATGCCGACTGGATCGTCGATGCGCTGCTCGGGACCGGCATGACGGGGAAAGTCCGCGAACCGTATCGCACGGCGATTTCGCTGATCAATCGGAGTGCAGCGCGAGTTCTCGCCGTCGATCTTCCTTCCGGCATGGACTGCGACACGGGAGAGTCGCTCGGCTGCTGCATCGAAGCCAGTTGCACGGCAACGTTCGTCGCGCTCAAACCCTGTTTCACGCGGCCGGAGTCGGAACGATCGACCGGGCCGGTGCAGATCATCGACATCGGCGTCCCGCGCAACATGTGGGATCGACTTCGCTAAACGTCCTGAGCCGGGTGGTTTATCCACCCGGTGTTTTTCGATGAACCAACACGGCACTGCTGGACCAGCCAGCAGTGGCACCCATTTTCCAACGGGCTGTCAGGTACACGCGATGCTAGGCACACGGAAAAAAGTCGATGATATCCGCTGCTGGCCCGTCGAGCTTCCGGACCTCAATCGTGAATTAAACACGCTGTTGGAGCAGATCCCCGCGAAAAAAGTGACGACATATGGCGCATTGGCGCAGGCGCTGGGTCACGCCCCCGCTGCGGTCTGGATCGCCAAGACATTGACGTCGGGCGCACATGAAAACGGCTTCCGCGTCATCCGCAGCACCGGCGAAGTTCCGCAGCGGGATCCCGGTCTCTATCAGCAAACGGCGATGCTGCTGCTCGCCGACGGCATCGACATTGATGCGGGGCACGTCGACCTTGCCCGTTACGGATTTACCGACTTTCGCGCGACTCAGCCGCTCGCAAAATTGAAAATATATCAGGATGAAATCGCCTCGCGCGTCGACATCCAACCGCTCACGTCGATGCCCCGCTGCGTCGCGGGATTGGACCTCTCGTACCCGACTCCCGATCTCGCCGTCGCGGCGTGCGTGCTCGTCGATTATCCCGCCGGCAACGTGCTCAAAACATTTTATGCGACGCAGCCGGTGACGTTCCCGTATATCACCGGACTGTTGGCATTTCGTGAAATCCCGGCGCTGCTGCAAGTCGTTCGCGCGGTGCTTGCGGCGGGGGATGCGGTCGACGTCTGGCTGGTGGATGGCAACGGCATCCTGCATCCGCGCGGGGCGGGGATCGCCGTCCAACTGGGGGTCATGCTCGGCCTGCCGACCGTCGGCGTCAGCAAGTCGCTGTTGTGTGGTGCTGTTGATCTCGAATCGATTACGCCAAATGCACCGCAACCCATTGCACATAACGCTAAGGTCGTCGGCATGGGAGTCAAATCGCAAGCACACTCTCGCCCGATCTTCGTCTCCCCCGGCAACGGCATCGACGTCGCACAGGCGACCGAAATCGTGCAGCGGTTATGCCAAGATCATCGCCTCCCCGAACCGATCTACTGGGCCGACCGCCTCAGCCGCGAGCATGGCTGAGTTGCGTTGTAGCTGGCCTCTGTGAGGCCGGACTGTGGGGTGGAGTGGGAGAGTGGTGGAGGGGTCATTCGGGTAGCCGGGACAGCTCTGTGTCCCGGTCGCGCAGCGACAAGAGGTCTTTTATAGCCGATGTCAATGACTCGCGCGATTGGGTCCAACGAAGAAGAATAGGATTTCCCCTCCGTCAAAGTTATACTCACGTCATCGCCACACGACATTCATCGCCATCCATCCCCATGATCGAGGAGCCACACGATGACCGCGCAACAACTGATCGACGAATACCTCACCGGGCCGGCACAATTGCGGCGAGCGGTGGCGGGCATGACGCCGGAACAATGGAAGGCGAAGCCGATCGCCGGGGCGTGGTCGACGTTGCAATTGGTCTGCCACATCGCCGATTTTGAGCCGGTGTACGCCGACCGGATGAAGCGCATTCTCGCGGAACACATCCCCGTCGTCTTCGGCGGCAACCCCGACCAGTTCGCCGCCCGGCTGGCCTACGAGCAGCGCGATCCGGAAGAGGAATTGCAGTTGATCGACGTCGTGCGCCAGCAAATGGCCCGCATCCTGCGCACGCTCGGCCCCGACGATTTCAATCGAGTGGCGATCCATTCCGCCGACGGCCCGGTCTCGCTCTTGACGCTATTGCAGCGCATCACGGGACACATTCCGCATCATCTCAAGTTCATCGAAGAGAAGCGGAAAGCGATGACGTTGTGAAGAAGACATAGAGACAAGGAGACTGGGAGTGGACTTACCCACAAATGGTGGGCGCGGGGTTAAGGTTATGCGGCCTGGTCGAACTCTGCGGGGGAGAGATATCCCAGCGCTGAGTGTCGGCGGACGCGGTTGTAGAAGATTTCAATATAGTCAAA
>JBJXGP010000131.1:0-8107 GCA_046160425.1 Planctomycetaceae bacterium | reverse complement strand
ACGATCTCAACGACGGCGGTCTCGAATACTATCTGTTCAACCGGGAAGGCGAACATGCCGTTGAAACCGTCGCCGCACTGAACACGCTGGAGCTGACCGCCAGCGCCGATTTGTTGCAACAGGCCTGCGATCTCTTTCCCGAAAGCAAACCTTCGCACGATATCGACGAACGCCATCGACAACTCGACCAATTGAGCGTCGAACAGAAGCAACAGTTGAACGATCGCGGAAAAGCAATCCTGGTCGAGTTTGAAACCGCGGCTGAGAACGTCCAGAAATATCTCGAAAAACATCCCGTCGACGAATTGTCTGACACATCTTCATCAGACGTCTCCACCGACTCAGAGGAATCGTCCACCGAGCCAGAAGCCGCAACTCCTTGATGGCGGCAACCATCATAATCAGGATTCGAAACATGAATATCCTCTCCCGATCGAAGTCTTACCGTCTCGGAAATTGCCTGGGGTACTCGGCGGCGGTATTGATCGCCGTCGTCATGACGTCGGCGTGCCATCTGCAAGCGGCTGACGATACGGCACCGCTCGTCGAGGAATATCTGCAAAAAGGTGATCTCGCGGGAGGACACGAAGCATTAACGGCTCGGTTGAAATCGAATCCAGACGATCAGCAAGCCCGATTCGGGCTGGGAATGTTGCAATTTCTGCAAGCGATCGAACATCTGGGTCAGTCGCATTACAAATATGGACTGCTAAAGGAACGAGGCCGGAATATCCCCTTGCTCCGGCTTCCGGTCCCCGAGAACAACGATCCGCAAGAACTGACATACGAAGCGGGCCGAGATGTGCTCAAAACTTTTTTGGCCGATCTCGAAGCAGCAGAGAAAACGCTCGCAAAAATCGGAGACGCCGATGTCAAAATGCCGATTCATTTCGGCCTCATCAAGCTCGACCTCGACGGCGACGGCAAAGCGGCGAACGAAGAATCGTTGTGGGGCATCTACACACGAGTTGCCATGATGCAAGCGGCCGATACACCCCCCGAGGAAGTCGCCAAATTTGTGATCCAGTTCGATACAGGCGACGCCTACTGGCTGCGAGGATACTGCCATCTCCTGATGTTCTTCGGCGAGGTGGGACTGGCCCACGATTCGAAAGAACTGTTCGAGCGAACCGGACACATCTTCTGGCCCAAGACGGTCACCCCGCATGAGTTTTTGCGGAACGGCCGCAAAGTTTTCGAAATCCAGGCCGATACCGACATCGCCGACCTGATCGCGTTCGTGCATCTGTTGCGCTTCCCGGTCGTCGAACCCGAACGCATGACCTCGGCGTGGGAGCATCTCAAAGGAATGACCGATCTCAGCCGCAAGTCGTGGAAGGCGATTCTCTCCGAGAAAGATGACGTGCAGGAATGGGTGCCGAACCCCAATCAGACCGGTGTGATTCCCAATGTGCGCGTCACAAAAGAAATGGTCGAAGCCTGGCACGATTTTCTGGGCGAGATGGATCAGATTCTTGAAGGGAAACGCTTATTACCGTTCTGGCGCGGGAACGGCGATCAGGGGATCAACTTCAAGCGAGTCTTCACCGAGCCGCGGGAATTCGATCTCGTCCTGTGGATTCAGGGAACGGCGGCGACACCCTACCTCGAAGCAGGATCGCAAACCGACGAAGCCGTGTGGGAGCGACTGACGAGAGTCTTTCAGGGAGAATTCATCGGCTTCGCGATCTGGTTCAATTGACCGCGACGGTTTCCCCTTTTTCGGCCGATTCATAAGCGGCGAGGATCACCTTAATGGCCCGTGCGCCGATTTCGATCGGCATGTCGCTGGGGCGATTCCGTTCGAGGCAATCGAGAAAATAACGGGCATCATCCTCCGCTGGCGGAGAGACGACGTACCAGCCGCGCTTCGGTTGCACCTCCGATCTTCGCTGGGTGCTCGACCAGAATCCCATCGGGTCTTCCGGATCGGGCTGCGGAGGCGACCAGGCTGGGGCGTCGCTGTAGATTTCCAGCCGCGATGAGAATGCATCGACCGTGACCGTTTGCTGGTCGCCGACGAGGTGAATCTGCTGAATCCCGCTCTGCGGATGGCTGCACCAGCCCGCTCGACCGGCGGTAATCGTCGCCTGCATGCCGTTGGAGAGCGTCAGCACCAGAGCCGAGAAGTCCTCGACATCGTTCTGCTGATGCTCGCGGAAAAAGAAATTTCCCGTCGTGGCATGAACGTGCGTCACGGTCGCGCCGGTCAGCCATTCGAAGAAAACCAGCGGATAATACCCCACGCAGAGCAATTCTCGCTTCGAATCGAAATACGTGAAGCGAGTCGGAACGGACTTCTCACGCCGCGGACGAGACAAGTCGGCGGTTCCCGCGTGTCCCTTGGCGAAGAAGAGTTCGCAATGCAGTCCGACGAGGTGCCCCAGTCGGCCGCTTTGCAATACGGCCTTGGCCCGCTCGGCCCAAGGGCTTCGGACGAGGCTGAACGTCTGCGACAAGAGGCGGTTCTTACGAATCGCCGCCGTTACCCGATCGAGTAAAGGGCCGGTATGGGCCGGCTCCTTGTCGGCGTAAAGATGCTTCCCCGCCTCGGCGCAGGCAATGGTCGCGACTCCACGAAGTTCATCATCGGTGCAGATCGAGACGAAATGGACGTCGCTTCGATGAATGGCGGCGGTGAAGTCGTCGAAATAGGGGACTTCGAGTTCATCGGCCAGTTCGCGATCCAGTTTTTTTCGACGGGGACTCCCTCCCTCGACTTCCGCCATGCCGATCAACCGGCAGCGGGGATCGGCGGCGAAGGCTCGGGCATAATTTTCCTGATGCGTCTGCTGACCTCCGAGCAACAGCAAACCGAAGGGAGGGGTCGCGTTCATTTCGGTCCATCCATTTCCGTCCAAAGCCGTTTGGGTCAGATGCGTTCGACTGTCGAGGTCGACCTGGTTCGATCAAAAATGACTTTGACCAAAATCTGCGAGAGGCGGGACTCGAACCCGCAATCCTTTCGGAACTAGATCCTAAATCTAGCGCGTATGCCAATTCCGCCACTCTCGCGTTGCAACGCTGAAGTGAGTTCAGCGAGTGAATTCGGCGGGTTTTGTGATCCCCGCCGAGGGTGTCCAAAATCAGAAAAATTCAATTCGTTTCGTCGTCGATAGGAACGAAAATACAAGAAGGCAATTTTAGCAACCTCCAGTGACAAGACAATTCATGCTCGGATTTGAAGAGCTAAACGATGGAAATAACCCCCTTCTTTGGAGATTTGTCCACTCTCATAAAGTCGCGGAAATTTACTCAACATTCAGGTATGGAATAATTTACAATCCCTATGCCAGTGCGGTAGAATGGTCAGAACAGCCGGATGTTGGATTCATGTGGTCCCTGCCCCACCGCACGAGTTCTCCCGGCTGTTTTCATCGACACTTGGTTTTAAGGAGATTCGCATCTCGGTCGAACATGACTGACGGAGATGCACAGCCGGTGAACCGGAACAAGAGTCAGAATTGTCACCAGGAAGCTGGCGATTTCCTTGCCATGAACTTCGACATTGCCGTTGCGTGATCGCATCCCCCATTAAGTGCCGCCCCTGAAGTGTGCGCACGTACCGTTCCCGGAGTGGCCGGCGAACTGAGCGTGCTTGACAGATCTGTTCTTTTTGGATGTAATTGCTGATTGATCCGACGGGAATACTGCTGGGCTATCCTACCGTAACGTCCTGCGAAACGCACATGCCGTGGTAAAATCAGGCTGTTCGAAATCCACATTGGGCGATGCCCATGTGAAGTGTCAGCCATAAATGCCGATAAACCAGATACGACTTTTTTAATTTCAACAGTAAAATCCTGCCTTTTTGGTATCATGATCCCACACGTTAGCCGGGATTGCCAAGACTGCGGATTACGTCTGACAACTGATTTTGGTGGATGGATCTGAAAAAACTTGACTCTAGGGTAGAGTTCAAGGGATGATGTTGAGAATGATGGTCGGCAGTTGACGACTCCTGAGTGTGGGTGCAAATCCTCGATTCAACGTCAGGATTGGCAGGAAACGGGCACATCGTCGAACTGCGGCACGGCTTGGATGTTGAGATCGTCATCCTCACCGGTATCTCGTGGCAGGATTCATGAGGTGCCTGCATTGGCACATGTTGCATGTGGGATCTGCAACCTGTGGTTTTGTGACCGGGGTTAAGCTATGACGGCTGGAACCGATTATCCACGTATTGTCATCACCGGCATCGGCGTCGTTTCGCCGATCGGCATCGGCAAGCACGCGTTTTGGCAGAGCCTGACGGGCGGAACTTCGGGCATCGATTTCCTGAAAACCATCCCCGCCGGGAATCTCCCCACCAAATTCGCCGCTGAAGTGCGCGATTTCATTCCCGAAAACTACATCGCTAATAAAAAATTCATCAAGGTGATGACTCGCGACATTCAACTCGGAGTCGCCGCCGCCAGCCTGGCGATGTCCGATTCCGGCTTGCAAGAGTCGGGAATCGATCCCGACCGGCTGGGGGTCATTTATGGCGCCGGCCGCATTCCGACCACTCCCGGCGAACTCGCCGCCGTCACGCGGGCCTGTCTCGGTGCCGATGAGAATTTCGACCCTCAACTTTGGGGAACCGAGAGCCTGAATCACATTCACCCGTTGTGGCTGCTGCGTCAGCTCCCCAACATGCCGGCGTGTCACGTCTCAATCGAACACGATGCCCGCGGACCGAATAACACGATCACCAACCGCGACTCGTCGGCCATTCTCGCCCTCGCCGAGGGGATGCGCGTCATCGAACGCGGAGCCGCCGATTACATGATCGTCGGTGCCTGTACGTCGCAGTTGAATCCGGTCGACCTCGCCAAGCTAAGCCTGTACGAGCGGCTGAATCAGCGTTGGACCGACCCGCAAAAAGCGTGTCGCCCGTTCGACCGCGATCGCGACGGGATCATCGTCGGCGAAGGGGCCGCCTCATTCATTCTCGAAACCTATGCCCATGCGCATCAACGCGGGGCGACGATTTACGGCGAAATTCTCGGCGTGGGGGCCGGTTGCGACGCCGCCAACTCCGATTCCAACGATCTCGGGCGCGGCCTCTCGGTCGCCGTGCAAGCCGCCCTGCGGCAAGCCGGTATCGAACCCTCCGAACTCGGTCACATCAATGCCCACGGCAAGAGCACGCTCCCGGATGATTGCATCGAATCGCGAGCCTATCATCGCGCCCTGGGATCGTGTGCCGAACGCATCCCCGTGACGGCGATGAAAAGTTTCTTCGGCCAGTTCGAAGCCGGTTCCGGAGCCGTCGAACTCGCGGGGACGCTGCTGTCGCTGCAGGATGGAACGCTCCCGCCGACGCTCAACTACGAAACCCCCGACCCCAACTGCCGCCTTAACGTGGCCCACGAGGAACAACGCCTCAAGACCCGCACGGCGTTGAGCGTCAACCGAACCTCGATTGGCCAGAGCGCCGCGGTGGTTGTGCGGGCGCTGTAGCTGCCCCAAGCAACAGGGAGTTGGCTATTTATGTGTTGTCCAGGATTTCTGACTTGGCAAAGTAAGAACTTACCTTCTGCGTCCTCTCTGCATATCGTCGTCTTGCCCATCAGTCCACGAGGGTATAGGTGTCTTCGTAGATGTCGCTTAGGAGGCGTCCCTGGTATCTCCACTGTGGTGATGGTCGCACAGCATACTCCAAACCAAGAACCTGTTGTGTTGCAGCCGACAGCGAGACTACCTCATCATTAAGTTTCACTTTCTTTGGCGCCACAACTGTGACCGTGATATCCGGCTTGGCAACGGCCTCTAGTACAGCACCGATTGGAATCCCCATCTCTTCAAAGTCAAGATTTGGACGACGTGCCTTTGCCTGTGCAGCGGCTGCGATGGATGCTTCGTCCACGCTTGTAGGCTGCTTGGCAATCTCGGCGGTCGCATCGGGTTTGTTGAGCAGTTTCAGAATGGCCACGGCTTGACTGGCCTCAATGCGGAAGAATTCCCGCTTGGAGTTGATTCGCTGTGGTGCAAAGGCGACATGCAGTGCTTCCTCGACGCTGACAGGACTGTCAACCCTGCAAGCATACTCGAGCTCGAATGGAAACGGGACACCCGTGGTGTAGAGTTGGCCAATTCTTGAATTGGCATCATTGTCGTCCGTCATGCCAATCTTCACGAGACCTGGCATAGCCGCATTCGTTAGGACGTAGACGATTCCCATTCGTTCTTCCTTTCGTTGCAGTAGGCGGTCAAGTCTGTCCGCCCAACGACCAATACAACCGGGCGGCGTCCAAAAACTGGGAATATGGAAAACACGCCGTCCGCTTCCCTGATTGACCGGCTTGTTTGGCAGCTATGTGATTACTTGCGTTGCTTCTTACCTTGCTGCTCCATGAACGCCGCAAAATCTTTGAGCGATACGCCATACCAATGCTTGCCGTTGGAAGGTGCCCAAAGCATGCCGCTAGGTTTCACGCGAATATGGCCGACAACTTTGGTTTCGGCATCAACAATTTCGAAGTCTTCGAATTTCCGAGGACGAAAACTATTTACCGACATAAAGAATACCTCGCTACCGTTAATATGAGTATTGTGTACGATCAGGTGAGTCACCAGATTCGCGTTTTCTCCAGTATGCCCCAGGCCAAAAGCCGCCACCGTATTGGGTGACCCAGACAATGTCGTCTCCGGTCAATTTCCGAAACTGGTATAGTATTCGACGGTCGATAGACATTTCGCCAACGTCGCTTCGGTAAACGAAGTCCTTGCCGAACAAGTCCTTGATGGCAGCAACCGCGTTCACTTGAAGCAACTGCTCATTCATATCTATTTGTGCTATCATCCATTCCGCAATTTCTTTCGGCGTTACCCGAGACCGCGATCGCGCGGCTTTGACGCTCGCAACCGCACGTTTACTGGTCTGTGACACTTTAGCAGCAGTGAGATGACTTTTATTTGCGGCGTCCTTTTTTGCTCTGGTCATGAATGCCCCGCGATCTCTGCCACCTAACATGTATTAGGCGGCCGAGTATGGAAGAGTCAAATCCGATACGACATACTACGGAAACAGTTATGAACGTTTGACGCTCACAGTCCCATGCGAATACGCACAGGAGTCTGTGATATGTCGCAGACTTATTCCCAGAGATCTTACGCGGGAGTACCACTATGTGCAAGTTCGAACATTGGTGGACCGTGGTTTGACGTTTCCGTTCTAAAAATCTGCACTCTTCGGCGTGCGATGGAAGGGGATGCAGTCGCGGATATTGGTCATCCCCGTGACGAGTTGGATCACGCGTTCGAGTCCCAAGCCGAAGCCGGAGTGGGGGACGGTGCCGTATTTGCGGAGTTCGACGTACCACCAGTATTCCTCGGGGTTGAGATGGCATTCCTGCATCCGCTGCAGCAGGACGTCCAGCCGTTCTTCGCGCTGGCTCCCACCGATAATCTCGCCGACGCGGGGAACGAGCACATCCATCGCACGGACCGTCTTGCCGTCGTCGTTGCAGCGCATGTAGAACGGCTTGATCGTGCGCGGGTAATCGTAGACGATGATCGGCTGATGAAAATGCTCCTCGGTGAGATACCGCTCGTGTTCGGACTGCATGTCCTTCCCCCATTCCAGCGGGTACTCGAATTGATGCCCCGATGAGAGCAGAATGTCGATCGCCTCGGTGTACGAGACCCGTTTGAACTCGTGAGAGATGATGTTCTCGAGCGTGTCGAGAACGGTCTTGTCGATCCGTTCCTGAAAGAACGCCATGTCGTCGGGACAGCGTTCGAGGACGTCGCGAATGATCGTTTTCACGAACGCTTCTGCAAGTTCCATATTGTCCACCAGTTCGGCAAACGGCATTTCGGGTTCGACCATCCAAAACTCGGCGAGATGCCGCGTGGTATTCGAGTTCTCGGCGCGAAACGTCGGGCCGAACGTGTAACACTCGCCGAGCGAACAGGCGAAGATTTCGGCTTCGAGTTGCCCGCTGACGGTGAGCGATGCTTTTTTACCGAAGAAGTCCTGCGTGTAATCGACAATGCCTTTGTCGAGCGGCGGTTTTTGCGGGTCGAGCGTCGTCACCTGAAACATCGCCCCCGCCCCTTCGCAGTCGCTGGTGGTGATGATCGGCGTCTGGACATACAGAAACCCGCGCGACTGAAAGAA
>JBJXGP010000130.1:0-7746 GCA_046160425.1 Planctomycetaceae bacterium | reverse complement strand
GTCGACTCGCTTTTCACTACCAGCCGGTATCATCACGGTTTCAGTCAGTGTAATCGTTTTTGTCACATCGGCCGGCTGTTCGCCGACATTGACTCCTTCGGGCATGAGCATGCCCCCTTCGAGATCGAGGGAGACTTGCACTTCTTTGTCGACGTCGAGGTAGTTGTGGACGTTCGCCGAGAGGACGACTTCATCGGTTTCGGTGAAGAATCGTGGAGCTTGCAGGCGGACGATCAGTTTTTTCGTGGTGACGACTTCGGTCGCCCCTTCGCCGACGCGAGTACCGGCACCCATAGCCCAGGTGCGGATCTTCCACGCGGTCAGGTTTTCGGGCATCGTCAGCGAGACCGTGGCGATTCCTTCCGCATCGGTGGTGAGATTGCCGACCCACAGCGCGGTATCGGCGAAGTTCTTGCGGACCGTCGGTTCGACGAGGCCTCCTTCAGCACCGGCTCCACCCCCGCCGCCGCCAAAACCGTATCCCTGCGCTTCGCCCAGGGCCACTCCATCGGCTGCCATCGCACGATCGGCAGGCGCTCCGGGAGCAGCCGCGGCCTGCAACCCCATCGCATTGCTTTCTTTTCGCATCATGGCCCGCCCGCCACCTCGAAGTTCGGAAAGTTGTTCACCGTCGCGTTTGTCTTTGGCCTCCATTATCAGGTCGCCGAACGCACCGAGATTCGACATCCCAATCTCGCCGCTTTTCATCAGGTTATAGAAACCGTAATAGATATTACTTTCGGTCTGGGGATGATGATGTCGGCGCCATTCCCAGAAGAACTTCTTGATATCGGGAACGTTCGACCCGCCGGAGATGTATTCCACGCTCTTGTCGTAAATACTGACGACCATCGAACCAACGAACGGCTTACCGACCAGGTCGGTCAACTTGAGTTTGACCTCGGCGGGTTTTCCCGGTTGATACTCAGCGGCGGAGGCTTGCACATCGACTTCGACAATGCGTTGTTCGGGGGGAACGACGATTTCTTTCATCTCGCTGTGAACCTGCGCATCGGAAACCGTCACCGCCTCGATGTAGAAGTTCGGCATGTCCCGTTTCACGACGTCGATTTCGTGGACCGTGCTCTTGCCGTCGAGTCTAAGGACCAGCGGCTTCAAATACAGCCCGTTGGTCGGCCGCACGAACAAGAGCACGGTGCTGCCGGCGTGATTGGTGTTGATCAGCAGTCGAACTTTTTCGCCTGGATTGTACTCTTTCTTCTCGGTGATCAATTCGATGTCGTTGAAGCGGAAGTTATTCCCGTCGAAGCCTTCACCGGTAATGATGAAGACGTAGGCCCCTTCTTGCGTGTGACCCGCGGCGTCAGTGACCGAATACGATAGACGATATTGCCCGGCCTCAGAGGCTTTAATCTTTTGCGACGCTTCGCCGCGATCGTTGGTTTCGAGATCCCATTCTTCGACGGCGTCTTCCACGGGTTCGAACTTTTCATTGTAGGTGATGCGATACAGCGTCAGCTTGCCGGTCCCCTTGACCGGCTTTTGATCGAGAGTCTGCGCTTTGAAACTTGCCTGAATGTCGTCGCCGACTTGAAAATGTCCGCGATCGAGCCAGACAAAGACCTTGAATGGTTCCTTCGCGACCAGAACTTGCCCGGCACCGACGATCGTGCGGCGGGATTCATCGATCACCTCTGCCGTGATCTCGTACTTATGGCTGGTATCGCCGTGCAACTCTTTTGCGGGGAGCGTATCGATTTCGATTTTAACCGTGCCATCGGGGCCGATCTCGACTTCTTCATCGAGCATCAGTTCCGGAGGCGCTTGTTGATGACCGTACCAGAAAGGAATCGGCTTCAAGCAGCCCCAGCGCTGCCAGCCGGGATACCACGCATAATCGGGGGCAAACCACCAGTAACCGGTTCCGTACAGCCAATCCCAGCGACCGATCGGATACCAGCGATTGTCGTAGGGAGTCCGTTGAACTTTGTAGCGGACTTTCGCGCTCGTCACCGGCGCGCCGAAGTAATACTTGGCCTTGATCGTCGCCGTCACTTTTTCTCCGAGCATGACCGGTTCGGTCGGCGCATCGATCGTCACTTCGTATTCGGGTTTCTTGTATTCCTCGACGCGGAACGACCCGCCGCCGTTGACTGCGACTTGCTGTCCGTTGATGAGTGGATGAATCACCGGTTTTTCGGGATTGAGATGAATCGAATACGTCCCGAGCATCGTCTCTTCGCCGAGCGGGAATTCGCCGTCGAATCCGCCGTAGGCGTCGGCTTTGTAGGACTGCTCGAAGACTTTTTCGCCCTGCGGATTCGTGACGACGATATGAAATTCTTTCTCGGCGAACGGGGAGAGATCTTCCTGATCGTAACGCGCGACGTTGATCCAGAACTTGAATTTCACCGGTTGTGCCGGACGATAGACCGGGCGATCGGTCATCACGAAGACTTTGTGTTGCACGTATTCGGGATCGTAATATCGCCCGTACCAGACGCCGCGGAAGCCCATGTAAGCCAACCGTCCCTGCTTCGTGCGGGCGACGGTCAACCAGGCGTAGTCTTGCTTCAAGAGAGCAGGGTCGGGGAAGACCTGTCCATCTTTGTCCGATTTTTCGGCGAAATTCGAGACGTTGACTTCGTAGCGGTTATCCTTGATATGCTTCTGTTGATAACCGAAGAATTCGATGTTGGCGTTGGGAATCGGCTTGCCCGTGGCGGCATCGCCGATGAAGTAGAAGACGCCGTTGTCCAACTGTTTCTTGAGAATGACCGTGTCGGTCAGCCAGACGACGACTCGGCTGACGTTGCCATCCTGCATCTGACCGGTGACGAGGTATGCTCCCGGTTTTTGCAACGGAGTCGTCACCGTCATCTGATCGTCGAAGTGATCGGCGGGGGGATCGAGTTCGAGTTCCCAGTTGGCGATGCGCTCGCCGAGGTATTCTTTCTGATTTTGTTCGACGAGCCGATAACCGAGGTCTTCGAGATTGAAGCGTTGCCAGTCGAGTTGTTGGGGTCGCGTTTTGAGATACGCCTTCACATCATCGAGGAGTTTTTCGATCTTGATGGGATGCGCTTCAAACTTTACTTTCTTGCCGTTGCGATAACGGAAATTCACCGTCCCGCCCTGGTTGGCGGCTTGCATTCGGCCCGCTTCGAAGCGTCCCCAGTTCCCGACAATTTGAGCCAGACGCTTCTCGCGATAATTGTCATTGCCAGGACCGTAAGTTGCGATGCATTTCTTCCAATATTCTGCCGCGCGCGGATATTGCCGACGATCCTCGAATAACTGCGCGAGTTTTTCGAACGCCCGCTCGGCGAGGAGGCTTTTCTCCATTTGCGCGACTTGCTGGTACAGGGCGACGAAGCTGAATTCCTTCGGCAACTCAAAACGCTTGATACCCGTTGCGAGCCGCGCGATGGTTTCATCGTCATTCAAAGTATGCAGGGCATAAGGTCCGGTCTTTTCGTGCGTGTCGTCCCCTTCGGGTCCGACTTGCGGGAAGTAACCGAACTGGCTGATCGTCTGCACGCCGAACTGAGTCCACAGAAAATCGGCAACGGTTAACGTAATTTGCGGGGCGAGAGAGGGTTGAACTTTTTCCGCGCGAGAGAGGAACCAGCGCCAGCGCTCGCCATCGTTTTTCGCTGCATCGTAAGTTTCGGGAACGGGATAAAAAATCGGATTCCCCTCCGCATCGACGGGAGCACCCCGTTGGGTCTCCTGCGGCCACCATCCGCCGCGGCGACCGTACATGAAATTCGCTTGCCCTTCATCGTAGTCGGGGAGCTGCGTGATGTCGGTCAGGACTTGCAGTTTCCAGGCGTTGCCGTACTCGCGGCCATTCATCCACATGCGGGCGTGATCGAGATAGAACGACGCCACGGCGCCTTGATCTTGCTCCCCTTCGATCAACGCGGATGCCTGCTGCATCAACTGTAGCGCGCGCACGCGGTCGCGTTCGATCGTGTTGACGAACTGGCCGTCCCCGCGCCGGTTCCCGCGATAAAATTCGCCGGCGATGATGAACCCGAAATGCTGACCATCGAGAAACGATTGCGAGGCGGTTTGCAGCAGACGCCAGTTCTTGTCGTGAACCTCGATGACCTGATCGCGTAATTTGTCGATCTCATCGACGCGCGCCAGATTATTGAGGCAGTAGGTCGCCATCAGCAGATCGTTGCCGACCAGCTTGGGGTCGGTTTGGGGATCGAGCACCAACTCCTGATAAAGCTTGTAGGCGTCGTTGAAGTTTCCCGCATCGTGTTCTTTTTTGGCGGTGGCTCGTTTTTCATCCTGAGGAACGTCCGCCGCGCCCCACAACACCCCCAGCGAAAAGACTCCTAACACGCAAATCACCAGCAAGCGTCGAAAATTCATGATCTGAGTCCTTAGGCGATGGGAAAGTCCCTGCGAATATGATCCGCGTCGATGTGATTGGTAAATGATAGGCGATATTTTTGGTTTCCACACCCGCATTTGACGTGCGCGGAAACCAAAAGTTCCAGAACTTTCTGCAATTCTATGAGATACACCGCAAATACTTATCTCTGGTCAGGGGAATGTTTGCTGAAATCCCTGATGAGGCGACGTTTCAGTACTCGATCTTGAGAATTCGCTGATTGCTGCTGTCGGCGATGTAGATGTCGCCATTGCGAGCCACGTAAACGCCGTGCGGTTTATTGAGTTCCAGCTCGAGGGACGGTCCGCCGACGCCTCGATGTCCCACTTTACCAGTCCCCGCCACACGGACAATCGTCTTCTCATCGGTCAGATACTTGCGGACCACATGATTTTCGGTGTCTGCAATCAGGACATTGCCTTCGAGATCGAAGCACAGATGCTTGGGGCCGTTCAACGTGGCGAATAGAGCCGCTCCCCCATCACCGCTGAAGCCTTCCTTACCGGTCCCCGCCACAGTGTGTATCTTGCCGGTGATGTCCACGATACGCAGGGCATGACCCCCACGTTCTAGCACGTACACTCTTCCTTTGGCATCGCAGGCGACGGCGCGGGGATCGACCAGCGGGCTATCGGTCGCCGATGCTCCATCGGTCGGCACTCCGGTTTGTCCGTTTCCCGCAACGGTGCGAATCATGCCGTCATCCATCGAGACGGCTCGGATCCGGCGATTGTCGAGGTCGGCGAGATACAGCGTTTTGAAATCCGGATCAAAGCTCGCGCAGTAAATCTTTCCGCATAACGCGGCATTTGCGGGACCATTGTCCCCGCCATAGCCATGTTTTCCAGTCCCGGCAAAGGTGCTGATTTTTCCCGACGTCAGATCGATCTTGCGGACGCAGTTGTTCTCGGTGTCGGCGACAAAGATTTCATTTTGCGAGTTGATCGCGAGATTGTGCATCATGTTGAACCGGGCTTTGGTCGCAGGGCCGCCGTCTCCTGAATAACCGGGCTGACCTGTCCCGGCGATGAGTTCGATCTTTCCCTGCCGATTCATCTTGAGCACTCGATGCGCTTCGAATTCAACGAAAAAGAGATTGCCATCTGCATCGGCATCCACGCCGAACGGTTGGCGAAGTTCTGCGCCCAGCGGTTTGGCGCCGGGGGACTCCTGGCCACAGACAAGAATGACTTTACCGGGATCCTTGCCCTGGGCAATGGCAGTCACACCGGCGACAATCAGCATCAACAGGGCCGATGAAATGGGACGGATATGACGGAGACGCCGATTCTTCATGATGCACCTCTTCTCAAATGACGGCTGAAATGACAGATTCAATTTCACTCCCTACAATTGTCCGACGCGTAACACAACTTTTTGGGATCGTGACTACGGGATTCACCCCATATCTGTATCTCATTATTCATCAGAGAGCAATCGCATGACCTACGCGCTGCCGTTTTCAGGAATGGGCGAATGAACTACATTGCCGTCTCTTCCAAAATCATGTATCCACGATTAACGGCGCAATGTTTACACATCGGTATAACGTTTTCATATGCGGATGATGTTATTCATGGATTCAGAATCACCAATACCGGGCAGGTAAATACGATGGCGGTCAACCCATGTTCGAATTGACGATTTCAATACGCGGATTATGGGCCTTGTTGATCAGCGGGGGATACCTGCTGACGATGGTCCTCATTCCCTGGGTGATCGTCATGAAAAAACGTCAGCCGGTGTCGACCATCGCCTGGATTATGGCGATCATCATTCTGCCCTATGTCGGCGCCTTGCTGTTTCTCGTGTTCGGCGTCAATCGCGTCGAGCGACGAACCGCGCGAAAGCTCGATGCCAATATGAAAATGCAGCGGCTGTTGCCCGGCGTTGCCGCCTATCAATTCGTGGCCAGCGAGAATATGGACCCTCAGCAATCGCGGCTGATGAAGCTGGCAAATCGCCTATCCGATACGGTCCCCACACAGGGGAACCAGATTCAGATTCTCTCGGATACGAATCAAACGTTGTCGCTCATCGAAAAGGCGATCGAAGAAGCCGAGAATTCGCTGCATTTGGAATATTACATCTGGCGCCCCGATCGCACGGGAACGCGTTTGCGCGATTTACTGATCGACAAAGCCAAACAAGGAGTAAAAATCCGCTTCTTGTACGACGGCATCGGCTCGATCGAACTCGGACGAAAATTCCTGCGGTCGATGCGAGACGCGGGCATTCAGGTCGCTTCGTTTCTCCCCGGTGCATCTTTCAGAGAACGCTGGTCGGTCAATCTCCGCAATCATCGCAAAATCGTCATCGCCGACGGGACCGTCGGATTCACCGGTGGGATGAACATCGGCGATGAATACCTCGGCAGGAACCGCTCGATCGGATTTTGGCGCGACACGCATCTGCGCATGGAAGGGCCCGGTGTGCTGCAACTCCAACAGGTCTTCGCCGAAGACTGGTACTATGCCACCGGCGAGGAACTGACACATCCCGAGCTGTTCCCTACGCCAAAATCGCTCGGGCAGACGACGGCTCACGTTCTCGCGGGGGGGCCTGATAATAGCGAGCCTCTGTTTCTTTCGCTGATGTTCGCTGCCATCAATGAAGCACAGCATCGAGTCACGCTCGAAACATCGTATTTCGTCCCACCCGATTCATTGATCATGGCTCTCGAGTCGGCGGCGCTGCGGGGAGTCGAAGTGCGCTTACTGCTCGCGGGTAAGCCGTCGTATTTCTGGACGGTCTTCGCCGGACGTTCTTATTACGATTCATTATTAAAAGCGGGGGTGCAGATCAACGAATACTCCCGCGGGCTGTTGCACAGCAAGACATTGACCATCGACGGTAGCTGGTCGATGGTCGGCACTCCCAATTTCGATACGCGCAGTCTGTGGTTGAATTTCGAAGTCGCCGTCGTTTCTTACGACGCCCGAATCGCCTCGCTGCTGGAAGAACATTACCTGCACGACATGCGCGATTCGAAGTCGATCGTCGACGCCGACTGGCATAAGCGGCCGTTTCTGCACACGTTGGCCGAAAATACCTGTCGGCTATTTTCCCCGGTGCTCTAGTGCATCCCCCCGGCGGCGATTGGAACCGAATTCATAAGTACCTGTCACAGCAATGGTTTCGGCTCGTCTTCTGGAATGGGAACCAGGAAGAAAACGTCTTGCCACAGAATCCTTTTTCTGGGATTATCCCCCGCTTCGCCTGTTCCAGCGCAACTTGAAACCGGTTGGAAAGGGCATCCATTGTCATATTCATTTGAAGTATCGGACAAACCTTCGGAGTCAGAGGAAGATTGAGACATCATGCGGCGACTTATTTCCATGATCTTTGGCATGGTGCTGGGAGGCGGCATCGTC
>JBJXGP010000129.1:0-9522 GCA_046160425.1 Planctomycetaceae bacterium | reverse complement strand
ATCTCTGACGATCCGATCTCCCCGCGAAAGGACTCTGACATGCACACCCTGGAATGGAAGCCTCTCACGTTCATCGCCGGCTGCTGCCTGGCCATGATGGGATGTTATTCCAGCTCGCCTTATACGCCTTATGGACAACCAAGCCCCTACGGCGTTCCGCAAGGGACGATGATGCCCAACGGCAGCTATGTGATGCCGCCGCAGCAGGGTTATCCGGCGGGGTCGCCTTCACCGTCAGGAGCCGTGCTCGGCCCGCCGACCACGTTTATACCGAATGCGATGCCTCAGACGGCGAGCCCGACGGCCGCCACGCCGGACTGGCAGAAATCCGCACCGGCGGAAACGAACGCGACCGAATCCGACAAGAAGGTTCCCGATTATTCCGATGACGACCAGACGAGCCTGCAGAATTTTTCGAGCGGACCAGCGCTCGTCTCGGCTCAGATCCCCGAAGCTTTCGATCCCGATCCGAACGCGCAACCGATTCAGCGCGTGACCAACAGCTTCTCATTACCAACAACCTCGCGACAGGCCTCGGCGGAAACGATCGTGACCGCTTCCTCCGAACAACCCGGCGGGCCGAGTCTCGCCGCTGACGCCGAGGAGGGTTTGAACGATACGCACTTCGGCCACGACGACAAGAATTTCCGCTGGTTGCGCGGCGTCGTCGACTACGATCAGACCGACAAAACGTGGAACATCATTTACGATCTGCAACCCGAACTCACCGATCGCTTCGGCGGAAGCCTGGTGCTCGTCGACCATCCCGAACTGAAAGACCTGAAGACCGGTGAAGTCGTGCAACTGGAAGGTTTCCTCGCCGAGGAACAAACCGACCGGACCGGCAAACCCGTCTTCCAGATCGAAAAAATCAGCCGCATCCCCACCGTGCAATCGGCCTCGCGGTAGTGTGGCATTTCTGCGTTCGCGCGTGGCATGCCTGCATCGCGCAGCAGGGCAGGCATGGAGATCAATCAAAGGGTGGCACAGACATTCTTGTCTGTGCGGTTAATAGCTCCCTCGCTCACGCTTCGGGTTACGGTGGGATTGCCTCTTGTCGCTGCGCAACACCGGTTGGCGAGCAACCGGGTGCGAATCTGCTAGAAGTTGTCCTTTATCCACATGTGGAGGATCTTGTCCTCCGGATTCCACGTTGCCAGCGCATGCCATCCATCCTGGCCTCGGCCATCCATCGGGAAGTCGTTCGTAGCAAGGACACGAACATGATCTGAGAATACCGGCTGCCACCAGTATGGCGGCATGCTTCGGAAATCTTCGCCGACCTGCTCAATAGGAATGGGGTGCATGCCCAACTTGTCTGCAAGAACTAGCAAGTCGTGTTCCGACAATTCTGTTTGCCATAGCCATTCAGCATCAATGAATGAGCCGAGACAGTAATACCGGGGGCGGTCGAGACTCACCTCGATATCTTTCAGGAAGTATTCCAGATGTTCTGGTATGCCCTGATGAATTGAGGGGAAGTCAACGTAACGGGCAAAACCGATGCCGAACAGGCAAGCGGCGAGACCACCAAAGCATGCGATGGTCATTCGATTCTTCAGCCGAGGCAGAACGAGTCGAATTCTGTCAAGCTTTCCCTTTTGATCGAGAACAGAATAGATCAACACGGAGAGAATCGTTGTGAGAAAAGGCGCAACCAAAGGTCCGTATGGTAAAAAGAAAAACAAAATGAACCACGGCTGCAACACGATTGCTGGAAGCGCCAAGATGGCAGGAACCGCCGCAAGGATCGGATCGCCTTTGAAGATGTACAAGTAGAATGCCGACAGGGCCAGCACACCAACCACCACATTGACGCCGAGAATGACAAGACTCGGGAACATCCGATTCTTCATCTTATTTTCCATTATGCGTTCGGCAAGATGGTGGGCACAGCCCACCCTACTTAACATGCTCCGGAAATTCCTTCTCATACGTCTTCAGCAGCGCATCGACATCCGCGGGGACGAGGTAGATTTTTCCGCGGATGGTTTTCGATTCTCCCGGCTTGAGGCCGCCGATGCGGAAGTCGGAATGGACGCAGACGATGACCCCTTGAAATAATTCCTGGTACGGTTCCCACGCGCTGGCGAGAATCATGGTCTCGTCGGCGGAGTAGCAGCCGATTAAGCCGTTTGAGGGGACATCATCGCTCAGCGGCCGAGGGTTGACGTCGTTGCGGTTGACGTTTTTCGGACACCACACCTGCCCCGGAATATAGCGGGCCTTCTTTGCCCAGTTCGGCGTCGGCATCCGCGTCAGTTTGTCGTCGAGAAACACGAACGACTTTTCCAGATATGTCTCCTGATTGCGCCCCGTGAAGCGATCGACTCGCACGCACGGCTGAGCCCAGTCGGCGAGCGATGCGGTCTTCGTGGGGTTGGTCGCCACGAGATCGAACCGCACGCCGTCGGCGACCGCCGTGATCTCGTGAGTCACGATGACGCCGTCGTTGAGCGTGCATTTGAGCTGGAGCGACTTGCCGTCTTTCGCGGCGGCGATGAGTTCGGTTTTGTGTCCGATGGTCGTCTCGCGCCAGTCGCGATCGGTCGAACCGGGCCGGCAATAGGCCTCGATATACCAGACCTGGAGTTCGTCGCCGGGGATCGACTCACCAGAGATCGTGAGCATGTTTTTATCCCACGCCACTCGAAACGGGCTGTTCTGTTTCTTGTCCGAAGAGTCGGGCGCATCATCGCCAAACGAAGCCGGGGAAAAATTCGAAAGGGTCATCATGCATAATCCTGCTGCGAAGAATCGGAAACGGGAAGTCATGTGGTGCTCCCTGGGGGAAATGGGATGAGTCGAGATCGGCAAAGGCATCGATTGAAGAACGTCGATTTCAGTGTACTCTGCACACGATGGAAACAACAACAGACTGCATGAAATCAAAGCGACAGGCAAGGTTGCAATATGATGCCCGGTCGTGGAAACTGGAGAACTTTGAAGCGTGACAACCATGTGAAATACTTCAGAATAATCTCACACAAAGTCACAAAGCCACAAAGAAGACAGGTGAAATTCAGACTCAGAAAATTCATCGCCTCCCCCTTCGTGACTTTGTGACTTTGTGTGAGACATGTTTTTCCGTGCTGCTTCGCCGATTCATTGTTCAATATTTCTGTGGAAGATCAGATGCAAAATATATCCCAACGAGTGATTTGGATTCTTGATTCCCTTGAACGTCGTGTGAAGTCGTGGGGTGTCATCGCGCTCTGGATGGCTTTTGTCCTCACGACGTCAAATCTTTTCAGTGCCGATCCTCCTCCGCTCGTGGTCAAGCCGGGGGATGAGTTGTTGTTTACGCCGCTTGGTTTCGACAAGCCGGGGTTGCCGGCGGTCGCCAAGGGGGAGCAAACCGGTCGCGTGCGAGTTCGCATCTGCGATGACGCCACCGGCGAGCCGACTCCGTGCCGAGTCAATGTCGTTGGGTCCGATGGCCAATATTATCGACCGGAGAAAAATCATCTCGCCCAGTATGGCTTCACCGGATACTGGCCCGAGAAGCCGCACCGGGCGAATCGCATGGAGAAAGCCCCCATCCGTTACTACGGGTGGTTTTTTTACTCGACTGGCGAGGCAGAGGTCATTGTCCCCGCGGGAGAAACGCGTATCGAAGTCTTGAAAGGCTTCGAATTCGCACCGGTGACTCATACGATCACAATAGAAGCCGGCGCGGCGCAGGATGTCGAGTTGACGCTCGAACGAACGCTCGCCGCGGCTCCGTTCGGCTATTATTCGGGAGATCCGCATCTGCACATCACGCGTGAGACCGAAGACGATGAAACCCTGATCTTCGATCTGCTGGAAGCCGAGGACGTCGAGTACGGCAGCATCCTCGCTTACAACGAGCCGGCGGGTCCGTACTTCGGATTCATGAACCGCATGGATATGCCGCAACTCCGCGGTTTTGGTAAGACGTCGCTTGCCTCACGCAACAATTATGTGATCATGTCGGGACAGGAATATCGCAGCGGCACCTACGGGCATCTGAATCTCTTCGGACGCGATGAACTGGTTTTGCCCGGTGAAAATATCAACGCCGACAACTGGCCTTTGTACGGCGAGATCGGCCGGCAGACGCAGCGCGACGGCGGGTTCGCCATGTATGCGCACGGCGGGTATTCGCAGGCGATCTACGCCGACTTCGTGCAGCGAAACGTCAACGGCGTCGAACTCTTGCAGTTCGGCGAGTACCGCATGATCGGCCTCGAAGACTGGTACAACATCCTCAATATCGGCTATCGATTCCCCGCCAGCGGCGCCAGCGATTACCCCGCCTGCCGGGCATTCGGCGATTGTCGCACGTATGTTTACTCCGACGAACGACCGACGATGAACGAATGGCTGAAAGGACACGCCGAGGGGCGGAGTTTCATGACGACCGGTCCGCTGTTATTGCTGACGGTGAACGATCAGCATCCGGGGAGCACGATCGAGCATCAGGGGAAAGGGGCGAAAACGGTCCGCGTGAAGATTTGCGTCCGTTCGGAAGTCGCGCCGATCGAAAAGCTGCAACTGATCGTCAACGGCAAGGTCCATCAGGAATGGAACATCGCCGCCGCCGATCGACAGGGGACATGGACCGAACAAGTGCTCGACGTCGAGTTGACGGCCGCGGCGTGGATCGCCGCCCGCGCGTATTCGACGTCTCCCGACGGCCGGCCCGATGCCGACGCGCACACCAACCCGGTGTATGTCTATCGCAACGGCAAGATGCCGTATCGGCAAGCGTCGCTCGATGCGATCGTCGTCAAACTCGATGGGCAGATCGCCCGGCATCAGCAGCGCGACTTCCCCGAAAAAACGAAAGTCGTCAATTACTTCCAGCAATCGCGCGAGCAATTGCAGAAGATTCGCGAGAAGGAGGGACTCTCGCACGAAGAATGGTCGCAATTCACGCTCGCCGATGAGGACGATGACAAAGAACATTCCGAAAACGACGCGATCAAGATCGACATCAGCAAGAAGACGCATACCGATGAGGAATTGAAAGCGTTCCTCAAACCGATCCCCGCAAAACCGCCGCAAGAGGCTCTCAAAACATTCGAGACGCTCCCCGGTTTTCATATGGAACTCGTCGCGCACGAGCCGCTGGTCGTCGACCCGATCGCGGCGGCGTTCGATGAATGGGGCAACCTGTACGTCGCCGAGATGCGGGATTATCCGTATTTTCCGTCCGAGGGAAAGAAGCCGTTGGGGACGGTTCGGCTGCTCAGCGACGTCGATGGGGACGGGACGTTCGATGAAGGTCACGTCTTCGCCGAAGAACTCCTCTGGGCGGCTGGCATCGCACCGTGGAAAGGGGGCGTGTTCGTCGCCGCTTCTCCCGATATCTGGTATCTCAAGGATACCGACGGCGACTTCAAAGCCGACGTGCGGCGAAAAATCTTCACCGGGTTCGGGACGCAGAATCAGCAGGGGATGCTCAACAATCTGGTCTACGGACTCGATCACCAAGTTTACGGTTCGACTTCGGTGAACGGCGGGACGATTCAACACGTCGAACATCCGGAGATCCCGCCGATGAATCTGACCGGGCGCGATTTTCGTTTCGACCCCGTCACCGAACGACTCAGTTCGATCAGTGGGACCGTGCAATTCGGCAATACGTTCGATGACTGGGGGAACCGCTTCACGTGCAGCGAGTCGCAGCCGCTGCTGCATATCGTCCTGCCGCAGGAGTATCTCGAACGGAACCCGTATTTCCCCGTGCCGTATGCGATCCACAATATTGCCGGGGGGAACGTGCCGATCTTCCGCATCAGTCCGCTCGAACGCTGGCGGGAAATCCGTTCGGCGCGCCGCATCACGCACGGCGAGCGAGCGGCGACCTCCGCTGGGGCAAGCCACCACGTCGCCGATGCTGCTGCCGGTGTGACGATCTATCGAGGGGGAGCGTATCCGCCAGAGTTTTACGGCAACGTCTTCGTCGGGGATGCGCAGAACAATCTGATTCATCGACGAGTTCTCACACCCAACGGCGTGACGTTCGATTCCAGGCGAGTCGACGAGAATACGGAATTCGTGCGCTCGACCGACAACTGGTTTCGGCCGGTGAATTTCGTGAATGCACCCGATGGGACGTTGTATACGCTCGACATGAGCCGAGAGATTCTCGAAGCGATTCACATTCCGCTCGACGTCGTCAAGCATTTGAACCTCAAGAGCGGCCGGGACAACGGGCGGATTTATCGGATCGCTCCCGACGGCTTCAAATACCCCGGCCCGCCGACTTTGGGGAATGCGACCACGCGCGAACTGATCGCCGCCCTCGAAAGTCCGCACGGCTGGTATCGCGAAACCGCTCACCGCTTGTTGTACGAACGGCAAGACGCGGCGGCCGTCGCCCCGCTACGAAAAATGCTGCACGAGAGCACGAGTCCGCAAGCCCGGTTGCACGCGTTGTGGTCGATTCACGGCCTCGGTTCCCTCGAAGAAGCCGACGTCATACGGGGCCTCAACGACGACATTCCCGAAATACGCGAACATGGACTGCACTTGGCGGAGCCGTTTCTCGATCGCTCGCCGAAGGTCTTGGCGCGAACGGTCGAGTTGCTGGGCGATCCGCATCCGCGCATCCGCTTTCAACTCGCATTCAGTCTTGGGGCATCGAAAGCACCCGCTGCGGTCGCGGGACTCGCTCAACTGGCGAAACGGGACGACCTCGATCAGTGGACGAGAACGGCAGTGATGAGTTCGGTCGCCGGGATCGCCGGCGACCTGTTTGTGGAACTGATGCGCGACGAGACATTCTGGCAGACGCCGGCGGGAGTCGCCATGCTCGATCAGTTGGCACAGGTGATTGGCATTCGTCACCAACCAGAAGAGGTCGATCGCGTGCTGAATGCACTCGCCGATCATCAGGCGTCGACAGACAATGTAGCGTTCCGACAGAACCTGGTGCTGACGCTCGGCGAGGGGATGCTCCGCTCGCTCGAGTATTATTCGCTCGCTGAAGTTCCGACGACATCCGCTGAAAAGATGCTTGTTGAGATCTTCGCAAGCAACCGAATGCTCGCCGAGAATGCCGAACAACCGGATGAAGCCCGCATCTATGCGCTGCGGTTGTTGAGTTGTTTCTCGTACGATCGGGCGGAAACAATTCTCAAGGGATTGATCGAGCCGACGAACGCTCCCGCAGTGCGGCAGCAGGCGATCTTGTCGCTTACCGGGTACGCACAAGATGAAACCGGTCCGTTCTTGCTCGAACGCTGGGGGGAATTTCCTCCCGAATTGCAGACGCTGCTGATCGAGAAATTGTCGAGCCGCGAATCGTGGACGCTGGCGTTATTGACGGCGATCGAAGAAGAGCGCATCCCCGCCGCGATCATCGAGCCGGTCCGGCGGGCGCTCTGGACGGGTCATCGACTCTCAGAAATCGCCAACCGTGCAAAGTCGTTGTTCGGCAACGACAGTAACAATCCTCGCAAGGAAGTCATCGCCGCGTATCAGGACGCATTACAATTGAAAGGCGAATCGAAAAATGGCGGATTGCTGTTCGAGAAAAACTGTTCCGCCTGTCACAAGATCGGCGAGAAGGGGATCGACATCGGCCCGAATCTCGTCTCGTCGCCGAATCGCGAACCCGCGGCAATTTTGTTGCACATTCTCGACCCCAACAATTTCGTCCTCCCCAAGTACATGCAATACGTCATCGTCGACATGCAGGGTCGGAGTTATGCGGGGATGATCGCCGCCGAGACCGCCACGAGCGTGACGATCCGCAAGGATAAGCAGATGGACCAGACGCTGCTGCGCACGGAAATCGACGAGATGGTCAACACGGGGAAATCGCTGATGCCCGAGGGGATCGAAAAGCAGATCAACGTCAAGGAGATGTCCGACCTGCTTGGCTACCTGGTCAGCGTGCAGTCGTCGGGCGAGAAACCGGCGATCCCGCCGAAACTCGACGTCGGCACCAATCCCGGTTTGGTCGAGCCGGATGAGGAATGATGGCTGGAACCATGAGCCAGGTGGCTTGTCCACTCGGTCTTTTCCAACGGCCCGCTCGTCTTCACTCCTCAAGCGGAACCGAAAATAAGCGACGTCCGCTTGGGGGGCGATGAATCTTCGGGTATAATTCATGGTGTGGATGGCATGACGATTGCCGATGTATCGGCAGACGTCAACCAACTCTCGATTAAGGACTTTCATCATGTGGTGCTCGATTCGAATAACGCGTCCCAATTCACGAACTCTCCCTCGATCATCGGCGGTTCGTTTTCTCGTTGCGATACTTGTATTGGTTGCCGTTTGTGGCGGACAATTCGCCATCGCGACGAAAAATGTGTCAGCGCAGGAAAAGGCGAAATCGAAAGCGGTGGTCGGCCCGGATGAAAAAGCTCTCCGTGAGTCTCGTCAAAAGGGAATCGATTTTCTCAAGAACAGTCAGGGTGACGACGGCAGTTGGACCGTCTCGACCGCACCGGGTATTACGGCGCTCGTGCTGTACGGCCTGCTGGAGAACGGCGTCTCGACCGATGATGCCACCATGCAGAAGGGATTCAAGTATCTGCTATCGTTCGTGCAGTCCGACGGCGGGATTTATCATCCGGAAAGCACTCACAAAAACTATGAGTCGTGCATCAGCCTGATGGTTTTTCAGGCGGCGAATTCTGACGGCAAGTACGACACGCTCCTCGCAGGCGTCGAGAAATACCTGCGCGATTTGCAGTGGGACGAAGGGGAAGGGCTTGAAAGCGCCGACACGGCATTCGGTGGCGCGGGGTACGGCAGCAAACGCCGTCCCGATATGTCGAATACACAGTTCCTGATCGAGGCGCTCAAGGCGGCGGGTGCCGGTGCCGACGATCCCGCGATTCAGAAGGCGCTGATCTTCGTTTCCCGTTCACAGAATCTCGAAACGGAAAATAACACGACCCCCTTTGCCGGCAAGATCAACGACGGCGGGTTCTATTACACTCCCGCCGCGGGGGGAAGTTCTTTCGCCGGGACGACCGACGACGGCGGACTGCGGTCATATGCCAGCATGACCTATGCGGGACTCAAGAGCATGATCTACGCCGGCCTCTCTGACGATGATCCGCGCGTCAAAGCCGCGCAGACGTGGATCAAAAAGCATTACACGCTCGATGAAAATCCTGGTATGGGACAACAGGGCTTGTTCTATTTTTACCATACGTTCGCCAAAACATTATCGGTCTTGGGCAACAATCAGTTCGAAGACGCCGAGGGAAATCAGCACGACTGGCGAAAAGACCTCGCCGAGAAGCTGTTCTCGCTTCAGCAGGAAAACGGCAGTTGGACCAACCCGGCCGAACGCTGGAACGAAGGAGACCCGAATCTCGCGACGGCATATGCCTTGATGGCGCTATCGCTTTGCGACGCGAAGTAATTAACACCGCGTACCCAAGCTTTGCTTGGGTACGCGAGTCTTCGCAGCTCCGCTGCGCCAATTATTGATTGACAACCATGACACTGGCGGACAAGCCGCCAGGGTCCCCCGAAAACGGGTCATATTGGGTTGATAAGAATCCCCTCACAAGTATCAACGTGGCC
>JBJXGP010000128.1:0-2703 GCA_046160425.1 Planctomycetaceae bacterium | reverse complement strand
GACTTGCATCCGTTTCGACAGTTCGTCGTAGCCCATGATCGCCAGATCGGTAATCACGCGATACGGGCCCGTTCCCGGCGGAAGTCCCGCCGCTTCTCGCGCCCTAGGACCGGTCAGATAGCCCGGAGTCGTCACGAAATCGACCCGCTCGACGAACCGCCGGCGATCGTGCGGCGTGATGACCAGTACCTTCCAGCAGAACGAACCGAGATCGTTGGCCCCGCCGCTGCCGGGGAGCCTGACGCGCGGCTGATGATAATCGCCGCCGATGATCGTCGAATTCAAGTTGCCGAACCGGTCGATCTGTGCTCCGCCGAGAAACGTGTAATCGACGAGGCCGCGCTGACAGGTCTCCATGATGTCGGCCATGCTGGTCGCCATCAGTCCTTTGTAAAAAGTGCGGGAATCGCCGACGCTGATCGGCATGCGGGGGAGCTGCGGACCGACCCCTCCCGCTTCGAACAGCAACGTCAGATTCGGCGCCGACGTTTTCTGCGCAAGCATCGCCGCCGCGCACGGAGCACCCGTCCCGACGACGACGACCGCCCCATCCTCGAGCAACCCCGCCGCCGCACAAATCATCAATTCCATCCGCGTGTATTCGGACATATTGAACTCGTTCACTGAAAAAACAGATTAACCACAGAGACGCAGAGGACACCGAGAGAAACTATGATAAAGATCTGGTGCGATTCATCGTCGCAAGTCTGATCCCCCACTCTCCCCCTCGCCCACCCCCCCACTCCCCCACTCTACTTTCGTCCGTGGATCATTCTCAACCGGCACCGCCGGGGAACAACTCTTCCCGGCGAAGTTCCTGGAGTCGTTTGAGACCACCGCAGCGTTCGAGGTATTCGGTGAAGTCATTCACGCCGAACAGATAATGTTCGAGGAACACCCGGTAACTCGCTTCCTCGACTTCACTCTTGAGCCACGCTTGCAAGTGTTCTTCATCCGAAAAATATTCGTAGGGCATGTTGCCGGGATAGCTGCCGAACGGAACCTCGCAGACCGCATCCACGCAAAAATAGGGGATCATCGTCGACGTCGGATCGCGGCGGATTTCATCGTTGCCGATCAATCGCTCGCAACTGATGAGCACCCGCTTCGAGGCCCGCGCGAGATGAAAGTCGGCGACCGACGTTCCCCGAATGCGGCAATTGCCATACGCATCGGCTTCGTGGACGTGAATCACCGAGACGTCGGGCCACAGCGCGGGGACGGCGACGAGATCGATCCCGGTGAACGGGCAGACGATTTTTCGCGCGGCGCTGCGGCGGAAGGTGTCGGTCCCCGCCATGCTCCGCATCGGCAAGAACGGCAAGCCCATCGCCGCCGCCTGAAAACGGACGGCGAGCGCATAGTTAGACCACTCGCACAACTCGATCTGTCCGCTTTCGCAAACTCTCCGCGCATGAGGCGAAAGTCCGCGCGCTTCGAGTCCGATGATGTATGCGGCATCGACGCGCTTGAGAAGTTGCCCGCGTCCGGTATCGTTACCCGCCGTGAGGATTTGAAAATCGTGCGTCGCCGTATGCCCGGCGAAACTGAGATTCTGTTTTTTCTGGCGGACGATTTCGTGCAGCAAAGCCGTAGCAATGCGGTCGCCGCCGAATCCACCGGAGCCAAGATAATCGCCGTCGTGAACAAAGCGTTCGACCGCCTCGCGAACCGACATCACCTTTTGGATTAAACCCTTCGGTTTGACGCGAAACGCCTCGCGCGCAGCATCGCAATCGGGCGAAGCAAACAACGGCCCCTCGCCCCAATCGGGTATGTCGTCGTTGGAATGAGATCGTTCCGCCATGTTAGTCTATTCGCGTGCTGAAAAAAGTTTTGTGAGATGAATCTGTGCTGGATGCGATCGCACATTGGTCAGAAAAAAGATAACGTGCTATCATATCGCCAACGCGATCCAGTCGCCACCGGCGTCTATAGCGTGCAGAAAGAAAAATTCGATCTCATACGCAAAAATGCCGAGGAATAACTTTATGATCGATCCCCCAACCAGTAGTTCGCTGATGGAAAAAGCCAACGCGGCATTTGCCCAGGCTGCTGTTAAGATTATCGAACGAGCGCGACAAACAGGCACGCCCGTGATCATATGGGAGAACGGGCAAGTGAGGGAAATATCGCCGGATGAAATGCAAGACAGAGAAGCATTAACTCGGAAGCGCTGAACCGGAAACAGAGCCTCACACGAACGAATCCACCGTCACCAGCACGAGTATGATGACCCCGAAGATCAGCTTCCCCGCCGTGCCCATAAGCCTGCCGATGAAGGCCCCCTTGCTGATCGCGAGCCGTTCGGCTTGAGTGCGGTCGGTTCCCGCTTCACCGATCCACGCTCCCGCGAAGGCCCCGAAGGCACCGCCTCCCAGGGCACCGATCACCGGACCGATCAGCGGGATCGGCAGCGTGACGAAGGCTCCCACCACGGAGCCTACAAACGCCCCGACAATCGCCAGCACCACGCCCCGCCGGCTCCCCCCTTGTTTCGCGGCTCCCGCCGCCCCTGCGAAGAATTCGACCAGTTCCCCCACGACCGCCAAAGCGAGCGCGATGCCGACGACGGTTTGACCTGCCTCACGAATTTCGGACACTCGGAAGGAAGATTATAATAACCTTTCTTTCAAGGAGTGTCACACATGGCCAAAGGGAAACGTTACGAACGGGATTTTCAATTGAACGCGGCTCGGCTGG
>JBJXGP010000127.1:0-4300 GCA_046160425.1 Planctomycetaceae bacterium | reverse complement strand
GCGGTGGAGTGACACGATCGCATTCCCACACCATTGAAGATTGTCGAGGAAGGGCTTTGAATGAAAGGCATCCGCCATATGTCTAAACGATTCTCGCTTGTGCTGTGCGGAGCTGTCGTTGCCCTCTCCCTCCGAATCGCGGGAGCGGCTGAATTTCATGTTTCGCCGGATGGCTCGCACCAAGGTCAGGGAACCGCCGCTGAACCGTGGGATCTGGCGACGGCGCTCGCCGCGCCGGAAATCGTCCGCCCCGGCGATACGATCTGGCTGCACGGCGGCACGTATCGAGGCGGGTTTGTCTCTCGATTGACAGGCCGTCGCGACGAGCCTGTTGTCGTCCGCGGAATTCCCCAAGAGCGAGCGACTATCGATACCCGCCCACGCGATGACAAAGACTCGGGGGCACTGCTGTTATACGGAGCCGACGTCGTTTATCGCGATTTTGAAGTGACGTGCAGCGATCCGCTGCGAGAAACCAACATCGCCGGTTCCTGGCCGGAGGACATCCGCCGGGGACACATCGACGTGCGCGGAGACCGCCTGTTGCTGGTCAACCTCGTCGTCCACGACTGCGGTTCGGGGTTCGGCTTCTGGTCCGAAGGAGAAGGGGGCGAGATCTCCGGATGCCTCATTTACAACAACGGCTGGCGCGGCCCGGATCGCGGACACGGTCACGGCATCTATGCCCAAAATGCCAAAGGCACAAAACGCATCGCCGACAATGTCGTGTTTCATCAATTCGGATATGGCGTCCATCTCTATGGTTCCAAGAAGGCATCACTCAAGGGAATCGAGATCGATGGAAACATCGCCTTCGAGAATGGTTGCCTGACTCGAAAAGGGGACAACGCACCGGGGATCATAGCGGGAGGGGAATCGCCGCTCGAAAATCTCGCCGTTCGCGACAATATCGTCGTTGGCGGTCGAATTCGCATCGGTTATCCGTGGGGCGAAACCAATCACGACGTGGTCTGTACCGGAAATTACTGCGACCAGGGATTGATCGTTCGCGATTTCCGCGAGGCCACCGTCATGCGCAATACAGTGGTATCAGATTCCGGGGTCGTTGCGCTGGAAGGAGCGGGAAAACTTCTGCTGGAGAAAATCCGCTGGAACGAGAACGACTATTTCGTGACGGACGGCCGCTACGGAGAATGCACCGTCCTGGAAAATTCGAAGAGCCGCGGGTTGAGTTTCGACGAATGGCGCAAGGTCACGGGATTTGACAGCAAAAGCCAGTTCACCAAAGGCCTTCCCACGCAGCCTCGAATTGTCGTCAGACCGAATCGCTTCGAACGAGGCCGCGCGAATATCGCCATTCTCAATCCCGCCGGGCAACCTGACGTGGAAGTCGACCTGTCGGAAGTTCTCTCGCCGGGACAGTCTTTCCGCATCGTCAGCGTCAAAGACTTTTACGGGCCATCGATCATCGCCGGCGTCTTCGACGGTCAATCGCTGAAGATTCCGATGAGGCCGATCGCAACCCCTGCTCCAGTCGGAATGCCGGAATGCGAATTGCCGGTCACCGAACCGCACTTCGCTGCGTTTGTGGTGTTGCCCGAATAATCGCATGTGCCGCGATGCGAAACGAATCTGTGGGAGATTCTCAACCTTCAGTTCGATTCCCCGGCGCGTCGGCCGCTGAGGCGTTGGCGGAGATAGGCGGCGCGGGCGACGTTGCGTTCCCCGCTCTCAAGATTAGTACCCTTCAGCTTCTGCAAATGAGCGGGCTGCGTATGGATGAACAACTCGTTGACCGTCGGGATCTCCAGATCGTCGATCAGTCCGAGGTTGATCCCCATTCGCACGCTCGACAGAAGATGCATCGTCTCTTCGGAACTGATGGTCTGCGCGTTCTTGAGGATGCCGTAGGCTCGCGAAATCTGGTCGTGCAGCCCTTCGCGATTTTCCTTGACCAGCGCGGTGCGGGCCTGCCGCTCGTAGAAGATAATCCGCGGAACGACTTCCTTCACCTGCTGGATGAGCTGCTGCTCGGTCTTGCCCAGCGTCACCTGATTGGAGATCTGATAGAAGTCACCCATCGCCTGGCTTCCTTCGCCGTATAATCCGCGGACGGCCAGACTGATCTTATGCAGGGCTTGAAAGACCTTCTGAATCTCTTTGGTGACGACCAGCGCGGGAAGGTGCAGCATGACGCTGACGCGAATTCCGGTTCCGACGTTCGTCGGGCAGGCGGTCAGGTATCCCAGTTTCTGGCTGAAGGCGTATGTGACTTCCGCTTCGATCAGATCGTCGATGCGGTCGATTTCTTGCCAGCATTCGTCGAGGGCCAGGCCGCTGTGGATGACCTGCATCCGCAGATGGTCTTCCTCGTTGACCATGATGCTCAAGTTTTCTTCATCGCTCAAAACGACACCCCGCGAACCGTGATTTTCGGAGAGTTCGCGGCTGATGAGCTGCCGTTCGACAAGCAATTGCCGGTCGATATTTTCGAGCGAATGGACTTTGAAGTACGAGAGCGGCTTTTCCAAAGGGAGATCGACCAATCGATGACCGAGGCTCTCTTCGATTTCGACGCGCACGCGATCATCGGCCCGGCTCAGAAAGGGATATTGAGCCAGATTGCGCGCCAGCCGAATTCGGCTGGAGATCACAATATCCGACTCGGGCCCTTGTCCTTTGAGCCACTCTCCGCTTTTGTGGGTGAGTGAATCCAATTCCACGTTGAATATTCCTTTATGTTATCGGCGTACCGAATGCTCGGGTACGTCGTTCATCATTTCGGGATTTCCCTACCGTAGCCGGACACGGCGGACGGAATGAACGGCGATGGCCGGCGTTCTGATGATCTCGTTACGTTGACTCTTCACGTGGGGGAGCGTCGGGCTGCTGCTCTGAAAGTTCCGACTCCAGGGCTTGAATTTGGTCCCGCAATTTGGCGGCGTCTTCGTACTGTTCCCCCTCCACGAGGGTTCGCAATTCGTTGCGGAGTTTGATCAGGCGATACTGCCTCTGACTGGAATCGGGAGCCCGCTTCGGAAATTTGCCGCAATGCTGCGTTGACCCATGAATATTTTCGAGCAACGGCATCAACTCGGATTCAAAAGCAATGTAGTCGTGCGGGCAACCCAGCCGCCCCTGGCTGCGGAATTCTCTGAACGAAATCCCGCAATTCGGACAGACGAGATGATCGAATTCGTCCCCTTCCTGGGATTCGATCAACTTGGTGGCCGATTCCGGCATCTCGTCGGAGTCGGGGTTGTCCTGCTGACTGAGATACGATTGCGCGCACGCTTCGCACAGATGCAGCGTCTGCACTTCACTATTCACGATTTCCGTGATATGCAACGTCGCCGGTTTTGAGCAGCGTCGACACTTTTTCATGTCCACACGTTCCTCGATCTGACTTTTTTATGCCGCTGAAAAGTTGGGGCAAATCATGCGGGTTTCGATGGAGATACCCTATTTTCAGCGGATGCTCGCGCGGACTGCCGAGAATTTCCGTCGATGTCAAATTGAACTTTGCTTTCCAGGTTGCCCGAATCGCGGATTTCCCCTCATCCGGGCCAGTCTCATTCTATCGGTCAGGAGAGGGGTGTCAAGGATCGACCATTTCGCCGTCTTGCCGTAACAATCGACGGCCATTATGCTTGGTGAATCCTTGCTGTTCACATTTGCCCATCGGACGACTTAATCGCGATGAAGACAGAACCGGACACTCCCGTTCTCTTGGCAATTAGGCGTATCGAAGCTGTGTCCACGAGACACTCACCGGCAGACGAGTACACACCGTCTGATTGTGATATACTGAATCCCTTTGCAAGAATTTCGGAAGCAGCATGACACGTTATTTCCCCGATTATAATTCGTTTGAATCGCTGGCCGAGGGGGTCGATCTCGTCCCCGTCTATCGACAGTTGGTCGGCGACACGCTGACTCCGGTCAGCGCGTATTGCAAGATTCAGCAGGGAGCGTGTTCGTTTCTGTTCGAAAGCGTGGTCGGCGGCGAAAAAATCGGCCGCTTTAGTTTTCTGGGTTCCGATCCTTTTTTGCGGATCGAAGCCTATGGCCACCACGTTGTGCTGACGGAAGGCTCGGACATCCGCCGATATGAATCGACCGATCCGATCGACGATCTGGAACAACTGCTCAAGAGTTATTCGGCAGCGACTGTGCCGGGATTACCGCGATTCTGCGGCGGAGCGGTCGGATTTGCCGGTTACGATATGGTCCGTTATACCGAACGGCTTCCGCATCCCCCTCTCGATGATCGTCAGATTCCCGATCTCTCGTTCGCCTTTTACGACCGAATGGTCATTTTCGATCAAATCAACAAAAC
>JBJXGP010000126.1:0-3407 GCA_046160425.1 Planctomycetaceae bacterium | reverse complement strand
TGGCGAAACCGATACCCGCCGACGCTCCGGAAGGACTGGCGATTTGTGTGTTCACGCCGATCAGCCGGCCTGCGCTGTCGAGAAGCGGTCCGCCGGAGTTTCCGGGATTGATGGCCGCGTCGGTCTGAATGACGTCTTCGATCGCGCGGTCGGTCATCGAGCGGATTTCGCGTCCGAGCGCACTGACGATCCCTGTCGTGAGACTCTGGTCCAATCCGAACGGGTTTCCAATCGCCAGAACCTTCTGGCCCACCTGCAGGTCTTTAGAGACGCCGACGGCCAGTGGCTTGAGCTGTGCGGCGGGTGCGTTGATCTTCAGGACGGCCAAGTCCTTGTCGGGAGCGGCGCCGACGAATTCGGCATCCCAGCGGGAATGGTCGGCCAGCGTAACGGTCCAACTCCGCCCCGCCCCGACGACATGGTGGTTGGTGACGATGTGACCCTCGGAATCGTAAATGAAGCCGGTTCCCGCACCGCGGGGAATCTGAAGAACGTCGAGCGAGAAGCGGTCACGAAGCACCTCAGTGCTGATGATGTAGACGACCGAAGGCGACGCCTCTTTGAAAATATCGATGGTAAGTTGTTCGTCGGAAGTCAGATCACCCCTTGGGACGACGGCCCGGGCGACGTAGTCAGGATTGTTGACGGGTCCGTTGCCGCGCTGGCGGAGTAGATTCCACGCGACCAGGAAAACCAGAATCCAGACGCCGGTCATCAGCAGCCAGCCGGCGCGGGGAGCCGGCGGTCGACGCGTGTGCGGCGAATTCCATTCGCTTGCGGAGTGCGACTGATCTGTCATGAGTACCTGCAAGGCGACCGTCGAGCCTTGAAGCAAATCATGCCTTGCAAAGCTCGATGGTCAGTTTCTGCCCTTCGATGACTACTTCAGAGCGGGAAACCGATCCCGCCAGTGCATAGTCGCCAATTTCAACGGCCAGTGTTTCTCCGGCAATGTAGTCCTGCATCGTCTGAACGGCCTCCCGCAATTCGGCGGATTCCGTCAAGAGCGCAAGCCGAATCCGATCGGCGATATCCAACCCCGCATCCTTCCTTAGATTCTGGACATTTCGAATCATATCGCGGGCGAGCCCCTCATTTTTCAGCTCGGGCGTGATCCGCTTGTCGAGCAGGATGACGGTCGCTCCGTCGGACGCCCCGGCCCAGTTCTCGCTGTAGGTCTTCGTTAAGACGATGTCCTCGCGGGAAATGACCGGATCGGACCCGGGAACCTTGATTTCGAGATTCTCACCACGGTTGAGCCGGGATGCCAACTCGTAAGGGTCGAGCGCGGAAATCACTTTTCGGGCGTCGCCGACAGACTTTCCAAACTTCGGCCCAAGGGTTTTCATGTTCGGACTTACGGCGACCGTGTAGAGCCCGTCGCGATTGAGTCGGACTTCGATGGATTTAATGTTCAGCTCATCGAGGATGTCGCTCTCAAAGAGTTTGACCGCACTTTGCTCGGATTCATCGCCGGGAACGACAACCATGGCAGCCAGCGGCTGACGAATCTTGAGATTGGAATCTTTTCGTGCCGAACGGGCGAGCGAAACCATGCGAATCGATGCGGCAACTGAGGAAGACAACGAAGCATCGATTGAATTCGAATCGACGTTCGGAAACGGAACGTGGTGCACGCTCGCGGGATGTTTTCCCGCCTGCGACGCCACCATGTTCTGATACATCGATTCGCTCAGAAATGGAATGATCGGCGCAACGGCGCGCGTGAAGGTGGTCAGAACCTCATACAGCGTTGCATAGGCGGCCCGCTTATCCGCCGGCCAACCCTCGCCGTAGAAACGGCGGCGCGAACGGCGCACATACCATGTGCTGAGTACATCAATGAACCGATGGGCTTCGGTGCAGACCCGCGCCACGTCAAACTCGCGGTACCCGGTGTGCGCTGTTTCCACGAAACGATGGAGGTCGGAGAGAATCCAGCGATCCAGCAGCGAGCGCTCCTGTTGCGTGGCCGTGTGCACCGAAGGTTGAAAATCGTCGACGCGGGCGAGGTTGCAGAAGAATGAATAGACGTTCCACAGCGGCAGGATGACATCGCGGCGGACTTCGTCGCAGTGGTGCGGGCCGAAGAGAACATTGCGTTCCGGCGGCGTCGAAGCATACAGCCAGCGCATCACATCCACGCCGATGCTGTCGGCGGCCTGATTGAATTCAATGGCGTTGCCCGCCGACTTGTGCATGGCCTTGCCCTCGTCGTCGAGAACAAGACCGTGACCCTTGAGCACCTTGAACGGCGAGCAGTTCTCCATCATCGTGCTCACGGTCAGCAGTGCGTAAAACCAGTTTCGAAACTGGCCCGGAAGTGCTTCGACAACGAACTCAGCCGGAAACCACTTTTCCCAATACGAACGGTCGGAGAAATAGGCGGGATCACTTCCGTTATCTTTGCTAATCGTTGAAAAAGGCACGATGCTCGCGTCGAGCCAGGGATTACCCACATCCCTGATGCGACTCATGCCGTCCGTACCGCATTTCGGACACGAAAGCTTCACAGCATCCACCCAGGGCCGGTGCGGCGAATTCCCGTCAAATTCCTTCCAACCGGTAATCGCGCGCGATTTGAGTTCCTCGCGTCCGCCGATGACATCGAAGTGGCCGCACTTGTGGCACTCCCAAATGGGCAGAGCGAGCCCCCAGTAGCGCTTCTTCGAGATCATCCAGTCGCCCATGTTGCGGAGCCAGTCGAGCTCGCGCTCCAGGCCCCACGCGGGAATCCACTGGGCTCCCTTGGCCGACTCCATGATCTCGTCGCGCCAGTTCATGTTGATGAACCACTCGTCGACGAGCCGGTAGACGACCTCATCCTTGCAGCGCCAGCAGTGCGGATAGCGGTGCCAATATTGTTCTTTCGCAAAGAGCAGACCGCGCTTCTTGAGGTCGCCCACCACGTCGTCGGCAACCTGATCAAACCGCCTGCCGGAAAGAAATCCGAACTCCGGCTTGAACTTTCCGTCTTCGAGCAACGGAGCGATCTGTGGCAGGCCGAGCTCTTTGCCGAGAGCATAGTCCTCAGCGCCGCAGCCGGGCGCGATGTGAACGATTCCTGTTCCTTCTGATTCAGTCACCGCGTCCCATGCAATCACGGCATGAACTGGAACGGCCTCTGTCGCGCCGGGAAGTTGATCGAACGGACCGAGGAATTTTCTCCCGATCAGCGCCTTTCCCGGAAGCTCTTCGATGACTTCAAAAGCGCCGTTGTTCTTGAAGAGCGCCTGTATGGACATCAGGCTCGGAGCCTTGAGCTTCTCGGCGTTTTCGACGGGCTGTTTTCTCGCGGCCTCGAAATTCCCCTTGCCCATGTAGAACGACCGATCGCCCTGTTTCACTTTGACATAGGTCATATCGGGCTTCACGGCAGCGGCGACGTTCGAGCTGAGCGTCCACGG
>JBJXGP010000125.1:0-5227 GCA_046160425.1 Planctomycetaceae bacterium | reverse complement strand
GAAATGGAAGACGTGGCGGCATCCGCATCCAGCATGGCGGGCGATCTTTTGAGAGTTGCCAGCGCCGGCAGCAGGAAGCGAGCGGATGAAGATCTTCCGGAAGTCCGACGGGCCAGCATGGCTGAAGATGCCGCCGACGTCGGCAAGGATATTCTGAGGCAGGTCGGCCCCGCAGCGGCGGTCGTCGTCGTTCTGGTGTTTGTGGTCTATTGGCTCTCGGCCACGGTGATGCATTCCGGACCGGAGTACCCTCCTTTGGGAACCGTCGCCGGCATCGTGACGATCGACGGCAAGCCGCTTCCGAATGCCGAAGTGATTTTTCGACCGCTTGCGGGCGACCAGGACGGCAAACAGTCGGCGTCGATCGGCATCACGGATCAGACCGGGAAATATACCGTCGCTTACGTGAGAAACGTCCCCGGAGCCGCCGTTGGCCCTCATCGCATCGAAATTCATGCCCGCGATGCGAATGGCCGCGAACTGGTTCCCTTTAAATACAACTACAAGACCGAATTACTTTTTGAGGTCAAAGCGGGAAGCAACGACGCGAATTTCGCGTTATCTTTGGAATGACCTCGTGAAGCTTTATTTCGATGGCTCCTCCGCCAGCCCGTTGAAAAATGAATCTTCATCATGATCCGAGGCGTGAGCGAGAGCGCAGTACCGCCCCCCGCGCATACGATTTCCAAAATTAGTCGATGACGTCGCTGAGGTGAGGAAGGATCTCGGACGAGACTGAGACTGCTGTCGCGATTATCGGTCAGTTGCGGGTCGTTGGCCTGCATGGACCATGCGGGCAAAGGCGAGATCCTCCAGCGTATCGATGTCGATTTGCTCCTCAGGAAGCAGCGAAAAAGCCTCCGGCCGAGCCGCAGCCGCCAGTCCCTGCTCATCCCAGAGATTGGCTGGATGGGCATAACCCAGGTGCGCGAGGCGGTAATAGAGCGGATTGTTTTTGGTATCGGCGACCTGCCCCGCGCCGAGCAGGAGTTGTCTCCGGTCATTCCAGACGATCCCGCGTTCCCGAACGCAGGCGACGAAAGGATCTTTCGCCTCGAGTGCCCGATCGACGAACTCTAGCAGCGTCTCAATCCGCAGAAATGGTCGACAGATGACGTTGGCATCAATGACCCAATCATAATCTCTCGCCAACTCTCTGGTCCACGCCGTGAACACGGTGGCGTAACTGTCGGCCTCCGCCGCGACGACGCCGATCTCAACCCGCTGAAAACCGTGAGCATCGACGATTTCGCGAAGTTCGTGGTCCTCATAAGAAACGGCGAAGAGCGATGGAACGCCTCTCAGCCGTTCGACCTCCTTCAGTTTTTCGAGGCCGATCTCGAGCAACGTTTGCTCGCCAAGTCTTTCCAACAGCTTGCGGGGAACGCGCCGACTGCCGAGATGAATCGCCTGCACGATGGCTAAATTACGCATGATTCGAATCTTCCATTGTCATGTACTCCCGCAGAAAGCTCCGGGGGAAATACGTCTGATAACGCACGGAAAATGCATCAATGGAATCCAAGTTTCTTTGCGGCTTAATCGCCGTGCTGAACAACATCGAACGGGGCATGTTCCACCAAGTCATCGAGAAAGGATTTCGGCATCAAGCTGATCCGATGGAATGCTCTCATATTATCACGTTTCAAATCGACGCCCTTCGAGATCGAATCCAATAAACGGATTCAAACTATGGATCTGACAACCGTAGACTTCCTTCAGCCGATCTCGCAGAATTCGACTCTGTTGCATTATCTTTCGAACCCAATCCCGATACCACTGTTGGTAGGCAGGATCGTCTCCATAATATCCTCGGTATGTCATCCTCCCCTCGAACATGCCGCCGTCGTGGCCGCAGATCATGATGTTCGCCGCCCCCATATCGGCTGCTATGTGAATCGCCGAGGTAATCGTAGAATGGCTGACGACAATGCGATTCGTCCCGACAACGGAAAGATCCATCTCGACACAATCGTTATGAACGTGGTCAAAGTACCAGACTGTTCCCTCAACGGAATTGCGCGATGCCGTTCGATTACCGCAATCATACTCAGAACAAATCAATGGAATACCGCTAGCCAGAGCATCAGCGGCGCCGGTATTTTCCTTACGGACGAGATAGGTGCATGGGTATTTACGGAAAACGTCGTTCACTCCGATGACACATTTGTTGGCAAAAAATTCGGGTGCCACAAAGTCCATCGATGAGGCCGATCCGATCACCCAGATATCCTCGCCGGCGTGTCGCTGACACAGTTCAGCGACAAAGCGGCGATGCACCGTCGACTGGCTTTCTGAAATCGTCATCGCTCCACCGTGGCACAATCGGACTCTGATTTCATCTTATTCGCGAGGCCGCTTGACTCGTTCATCGCCCATCGATGTTGCAACATGAACTCGGCAAGCAATAGATCAAACGGTGAATCGAGGTAGATGCATTCACCGTTTGTGTATTCAACCGCCACACAATCACATTTGAGATAGTTCGGCACGCCGACGACATCGCGCCGGAAAGCGGCCAAGGCTCCACCAAGATGAAATAGCGGTTCCATGTCCTGACGGTGAAGAGGCGGGTTGGGAGAAACAAAATGCACTCGACCGTCTGGATCACGCCTCACAACCCACTGCGGCGGGTATATAGACGCCGCCTCAACGGTCGTCGCCACCTCGGCACCGCTTTTCCATAACAGTTCCAAACAACGATCTATGATCTGTGGCGGACGAATCGGCGTAGTAACTTCACATTGAATCACTGCATCAAAGCGAAGACCCCATTGCCGTTCGCAGGTTTCAACGGCAAATTGAATTGCAAGCCCAATAGGCACATCGTCGCCTGCCAATTCCTCTGGTTCTTGTATAACGGTCACGCCGGCAGCAATCGCCTGAACGCGAAATCGTTCATCGTTGGTGATGGCAACCGTGTGCGTGACGTGCCGTGACGCTGCAATCTCGTCCAAAGTATAATGCAGGATCGGTCGGCCCCCCAGCATCACTGAGTTCTTGCCCGGAATTCCTTTGGAACCGGCTCGGGCTGGCATGACGGCAATGACGAGAGGACGTTGTTTCATCATCGTCTCCTTTTGAAGATATTACGCCAGATAGGGGAGCGGTACATAGTCGATTTTTTCGCCTAAGCCTGGGACACCCTGAATGTCACGGCGCATGTCGCGAATCAGCAAACCTCGGCGACCGCCTTCGACAAGCAATTCGTGTCGATAATGGGATTTTTGCCAAAGGTCCACTTGGTACTTTCGTGTCTTTAGATACTCAATATAGCGATCCGTTGAAGCGCCGGGGCGGGCATAGGTCGAAAACAGCGCAACGCGTTCTGCCGAGTGAAAGGGCAGATGTTGACCGCCATGGCCGGTGTGGAATAACCGCAGATTCCAAATCACCACGTCCCCCAGGCCACTCGCCAGATAAACAGGAGGCTCAAATGGCCCCTCACAGCGCAGATGTGATCGTGGCATGACTTCCAAGCCACCTCCATGCGTGGAATAATCCTGCAGATAAATTGCCATGCGGATCAACGGATAATCGTCACTCTGCCAATCCGGCGCGCGGGGATCGTCGCGGTCCGCGTTGTCGCGGTGAAATCCGAATGGCCCAACGCTGAACGATACCGAACTATCGCCGAAATACCGGATGGGGGTCACATCGATTTCTCGAGCGGCTTGTATCAAACGGTTATCGATGACGAGTTGCGAAAGTGCCGGATGCGACAGGAGGTCACCAGAATGTTCGCGGTGCGCCAAAGCCTCTTGTCGGAACGAGGCGATCTCATCCGCGGTAAAGACATTTCGCAGGATCACGTAGCCAAGTTCCGAGAAGTCGCGACTATTTGCGCTCAATTTCTTTGAGCTTCGGCGACGATTCAATCGCAAAGCAGGGAAGTTAGCCTTGTGTTCTTCCTGGAGGGGCAACGGTGTCGGCATAACCTGAACGGAATTGCCGCCCACAGTTCCTAACGTTTGCGGTGCTTGCCCGTATGCAGGTGCCGTAATCTTGTGCCACGTTTCTTCACGATACGGGTTGCCGTGCATTATTTCCGAATACAACGCGGCTGATTCGGTGAAACGAACGACATGGCTGGGAAACTGCTCCGGAAAGAAACGATTGAGGAGTTCGACTGATACTTCTCGTTGGGCAACGACATCGTTTCGGAACCAGTAAAAGCTGCCGGGATAAAACCACTGATACCTCCCCTCGGCCATCGCCTGGCCCGTGGAACGGACCAAACCGCAAAATGCTCGCTTTGTCAGTCGCTGGCAGACTTCGTCAAATCGGTCCAGCAGCGTGTACATTTTCCGGGTCCAGATTCCAAAGACCACGGAAGTGTCGCTATGAGACACTCCTTTGGCATGAGCATAAAACGTGATTCCTGGCAGATTGATAACTTCTTGTAGCGCGGGGAGCTGTGTTGCAGTTTCTCCTAATTGACGATTATTCTCAAACCAGCGGACATCTTCAGTCAGATTGGCAAGTTCTGCAGTGACGACATCGCGAGTTTCCGTTTTGTCGTCGAGAGCTACGGAAATGATCCGTTTCCCCGTGAATAACGCAATGCGCCGTTTCAATTCGCTGACGTTTTCGCGCCATACCGACCCACGAAAAGGGTAGATATGATAGATCAGATGCCGAGGCCAATTTGTGGCGACTTCAGCGCTGACGGGGGAGATCACATTCAAGTGAGATCCACCACCACTCACGTTGTCTGAGTTGAGGCTCGTAGAAATATGTCGATTGAGACTTTCCAAAGAACGAGGATTCGCATCGAAGGCCACGAGTCCATTTGCGACCGGACACACCTGACAATCCGCAGATGAAACAAACATGCGCGGTATTGCCAATTTATCGCAATTGCATCGCCACCGATTCGGTTGACCCACTTCCTTACGAAACCGGCAATCGGGAAGCGAGTTCATGAAGGCTCCACCAGCAGCGTCACATCATGATAGGACTCTCCTACCTTCAGCGAACCATGCAGGATATTTCTTTTTCGGAAGGACCAACTGCGGGTCTCAAAAATAGTCGCAGGCAGGACTGACGTTTCCGACATCAATTGAATCGACAGACGGGCCTCATAACAACACGTACCGGTTCGAATCACTCGAAGAAGCCAACCCCCCGCGCCAGGAGGTAAACCGATGTCTCGCCAGGCGGGGCGCTCAGGCGTCGAAATCGCAGGATCGTAAGAAAGAAACAACGTTCCGGACGACAAGAATCC
>JBJXGP010000124.1:0-13447 GCA_046160425.1 Planctomycetaceae bacterium | reverse complement strand
CGACATCAGCAGCGAATTATCAGCGGAAAAGCGATGCCGCGTGACCAACCAGCCCGCCTGTGCCAAAGCCGTCGTGACCATTTTGCGAGCCGCTTCGAGTTCGACCGATTCAGCGGGCCGAGGCGTGCGGCAGAGTTCGATCACGGACTGTTGCAACCGTTCGCGGCTGACGAGATGATCCTCCACGATCGTCAAGGCTCCTCTCGCGGCGTCAGAGACGAATGAAAACGTCAGGTGTGAAACATCGAAACTCGCCGTTATTCCTGCTCGGCGGATTTCATGTGATCGGGCGTGCGGCGGGTGAGGAATTTGAAATCGGGATCGCTGCGAAGCGGGTTGAAATCCGATTCATCATCTATCAATGTCCGCAGCGAACTTTCCATGCGCAAGGCGCGTCCTAACCAGGACAGCGCATCGCTCTTCTGTCCCGCCAGAGTGTAATAGCAGGCCAGGTTGTACAATACGATCGGTTCTTTGGGGTGGTCTTTATAGGCCTGCAACATCACATCAACAGCCTGATCGAGCCGGTCGAGACGCTTCAGGCACCAGGCCATCCCCAAAGAAACGGAAAGATCGGACGGGCATTCTTCGTGGGCAAGCATAAATTCCGTTAGCGCCTGATCGTGCTCTCGACGTTGCCGATACGCATCCCCTCGCAACTGGTGATAGCTGAATGCATAGCGTTCGATACCGGCGACCTTGCCGAGTTCTTCTAAGGCCTGATCGGGGAGATCCAGTTCGATATACCCTCGTGCCGCTTCCAGGTAACGTTCGACGATCTGCCGTGACGCATTCATAACGGTCTCGAAATACGAGAATGGGGGATGACGGTTAAACGATCGACGATGGAGATACAAATTACTGACGATCGCGTATGCAGACCGGCGATCGATAAAGTCGATTTGACAAGGTAATCATCCAAATTTATGCAGCGATGAACAGGCCGATGCAAGTTCTAACAACTTCGCAAAAACTCGTCCACTTCAATTGACATCGTTCGAGATTTACGTCGTTTCGTCAATCCCTCCTCTGTAAAATCGTCATTTTTCTTGGGTACGATGCAGCACGCTCATTTTCGTTTCCACGGAATAAGTCCTATAGCATTGCAATCCCGACCAATTACAATTCCAGGATCGACAACTCTCCGGACTGAGGCAACCGGCAACCTGAAGGAGCCAATCGATGGCTGATATTCCGACTGACCCCCCGCTCGAAAATGTGGCTGAATTATCGTCCACGCCGGTCGCCGTCCCGGCACGCCCTGAAACCGAATTCGAGTTGGCCCAGCGTAAAGAACTGATCGACGAACTTCGGGAAACCGTCGACAAGCTGGAAAGGGATCATGCGTCGCGCGGCGACTTGAAGATTCTCAGTCGGACCCTCAAGGAGCTTCGATACGCCTTCAAAATCTTTACGAAGTACCGGAAACGCCGCAAAGTGACCGTGTTTGGGTCGGCGCGAACTCCGGCGGCACATCCCGCGTATCTGCATTCGCTGCTTTTCGGTCAGGCAATGGCCGCCAACGGCTGGATGGTCCTCACCGGTGCCGGGGGCGGGATCATGGAAGGGGCACACGTCGGGGCCGGCAAGGAGATGTCGATGGGGGTGAACATTCTCCTCCCTTTCGAGCAGGACGCCAACAAGATCATCTCGAACGATGAAAAGTTGATTCACCTCAAGTATTTTTTTACGCGAAAGCTGCTCTTCGTGAAAGAGGTTCACGCCGTCGCGGTCTTTCAGGGGGGCTTCGGGACTCAGGATGAAGCGTTCGAGACGCTGACGCTGGTGCAAACCGGGAAACGGGACATCATGCCGATCGTGCTGATCGATGAACCGTTGGGATCGTATTGGTCCGACTGGGATCAATTCATTCGCCGACAGCTCCTCGAAACGGGCATGATCTCTCCCGAAGATCTTTCGCTGTATCGCATCACCAAGAGCATTCCCGAAGCGGTTGAGGAAATCACGCAATTCTATAAGGTGTATCACAGTATGCGGTACGTCCGCGATAAACTGGTTCTGCGGTTGAACAACGAGCCGAGCGACACCTATCTGAAAGAACTCAGCGCCGAATTTGCCGATCTGCTCGAATCGGGAACGATCGAAAAGACCTCGATGCACAAATTCGAAGCCGACGAAGAAGAGACGGCGAAGCTGCCGCGCATCACCCTTCGCTTCGATCGCCGCTGCATCGGCCGCTTGCGCCAGATGATCGACCGCCTCAACCGCGACCTGTGAAGTGGCGAAGGCGAATAAAGACGAGTCTCACACAAAGTCACGAAGTCACCAAGAAAGCCAAGTCCGATACAAAAATTCAAATTCATCTTCGTGACTTCGTGACTTTGTGTGAGATTATTCTGAATTCGTTATCGCCACCCGAAAGACGAACGCCTATAACAGCATTGGCACCCAAAATCATCGAAAACGCTTCGTCGCCCCTTGCAGTTTTTTCCCCGTCACGACACGATGCACGACATGATCGTGCTCGATATCCCACCGTCTGGTTCTCCATAATGACGACTTCGATTTCGGAATCCACTCAAAAATCTGACGACGCGAACCTGCAATTTTCGACCGATGAAGTCGCCCGGTTTCATCGGGACGGGTTTATCGTGGTGCGCGGCCTCGCCGATCGGTCGCTGATCGCCCGCATGCGCCAAGTGACGCAGGCCGGGATTACGCAACAGATCCCTCCCGTGGAGTACGAAGCCGACCTGCATTATCCCGGTGCGCCGATATCGAAAGAGGACGTGGGGGGCAAGACCATTCGTCGACTGTTGCAGGCGCACAGCCGGGACGTCTGCTTTACGCAGTGGATCGGCCGGCCGGCATTGGTCACGCGTCTGGAGCAACTGCTCGGTTCGCCTGTCGTCATGCCTCTCGCGCATCACAACTGCATCATGACCAAGCATCCGCAATTCAGCAGCGAGACCGGCTGGCATCAGGATATTCGCTACTGGGGATTCAGCCGTCCCGAACTCGTCAGCGTCTGGCTGGCGTTGGGGCGCGAATATCCCGAAAACGGCTGCTTGTATGTGATCCCCGGCTCTCATCACGGGGCGCTCGACCGATCGCAACTCGATGAGAGCCTCTTTTTTCGTACCGACCTGCCGCAGAATCAGGAATTTCTGTCCCGCGCACAACCGGTGGAATTGGAGCCGGGCGATGTGTTGTTCTTCCACTGCAATACATTGCACTCGGCGGAGCGAAACTCGACAGATGAAGTCAAATTTTCGGTCGTCTTCACGTTCCGTCCGCAGAACAATCCGCCCAAGCCGGGAACTCGTTCGAGTTCGTTTCCCGAACTGATCCTGCCCCATCCGGCGGGTCCGGCAACGTGACTGGCCGAGGCATCGGCGTCAGTCATCGTCTCCATCATCGGCGGGTTCGCCGGACATTGCCTCATCGATAGCCGGGTCGTCGATTTCCAGCGCGAGCAGTTCGAGATCCTCGGGATTGATATTCTCCACGAGGGCATACTTCCCCAGCGACCAGCGATATAAGTCGACCTCCCGGCAGCGCGTGCTGCAGAAGGGGAAAGTATCCAGTTCGCTTGCCGAGTTAGGTGCGAGGACTTTGCGACAGATCGGACACGACTGCGGACGAATCATTACGGGTCTCCAGAAGAGATTATCGCGACAGCAAGCGGGATCGACAATCGAGATTCCCCCTCGAAAAAACATTTGCATGAGATACCTCGCCGATATTTCTTGACGATCCGCCCCCGAACGGACGATGATACACCGCGAAGGTCGATGACCATTCATTCCCTCATTTGAGGATATTTTCATGCACCGACACGATTTGCTGAACGAAGAGATTTACGATCGGCAGCGCGCCGATGAATTGATATGGCAGCAATCTCGATCTCAAGGACTGAGCCGGCGACATTTCATGCAATTGCTCGCAACCGGGGCGGGGGCGGCATTGCTTCCGTTCGCGATGTTCTCGCAAGCGGGCCTTGCGGCGGAGAAAAAAAAGACCATCGTCAAACCGGCAAATCCCGAATTCTTCATTCAGAGCGGCAGCAATCTCGAAATGCGGTGGGAGGCGATGTATCACCGCGGCTACATCGTCCCCAACGATCTCTTTTTCGTGCGAAATAACAGCTCGGAAGTTCCGCAACTCGATCCAACAACTTGGAGACTGAAGATCGAAGGAAATGGCATTAAGAAACCGCTGTCGTTGACCTATGACGAAATTCTGTCGCTGCCGTCAACGTCGGTGATTCGTGCGGTCGAATGCGCAGGGAATGGCCGCAATTTCTTCGAAGTCTCGCACGGCAAGAAAATCGAGGGGACACCCTGGGGCCTGGGAGGCATCGGCGTGGCGGAATGGACCGGCGTGCCGCTTCGCGAAGTGCTCGAACGCGCAGGAGTCAAATCGACCGCGAAAGACGTCATGCCCGTGGGACTCGATGACAAACAGATCAAGCGGCCGATCCCGATCGAAAAGGCGCTCGCCGAAGACACGCTGCTGGTGTACGCCATGAACGGCGAACAACTTCCCCCCGATCACGGGTATCCACTGCGAATGCTGGTTCCGGGTTGGGTCGGAATCTCGCATGTGAAATGGGTCGGACAGATCGAAGTCTCCGAGCAGGCACTCTTTTCGGAATACAATACGAAGAAGTACGTCCTCACCGGCCCCGATTACAAGTCGAATCCACCCGCGGACGGAACAGTCCTGACCACTCAAAAAGTCAAGAGCGCCTTCGAGCTTCCCTGGGATGGAAAACTCCCGGCTGGCAAACGCCTGCTGCGCGGCAGATCGTGGTCGGGCGAGGGGACTATCAAAAAGGTCGACGTCAGTCTGGACGAAGGTAAATCGTGGCAACCGGCCCGGCTTCGCGAACCCAATATCGAATTGGCGTGGGTGCGCTGGGATCTTGATTGGGAGGTCCTTCCGGGAGCCAACACACTTCAAGCCCGCGCAACTGACAGTAACGGGAACGTGCAGCCAATACGGATTCCGCTCAACGAACAAGGGTATGCGTATTGGAGCATTGTGACTCACACGATCACCGGCACTTGAAGTTCGGCGATGTCATCGTGAAGCCATCGGCCCAGCCCGCAGGAGAACGACATGTCTACAACCATCACCTGGCACGGCCACAGCGCCTGCTCGATCAAAACTGCAAAACACAATATCGTGATCGATCCCTTTTTTACCGATAACCCGGCGAACCGGAGTTCGGTTGATGAGATCTCTGCCGATTTCATCCTGATCACGCACGGTCATGGCGATCACGTGGGGGATGTCGTGGCCCTCGCCAAGAGAACGAACTCGCTCGTGATCTGCAATTTTGAAATCTCGGTCTGGTTGAACAAGCAGGGCGTCAAGAATGTCCATGCGCAGAACATCGGCGGTGCATTTCGGCATCCGTTCGGCGAAGTCAAAATGACGATCGCCCATCACAGTTCGATGCTCCCCGACGGGAGCAACGGCGGCGACCCGTGCGGTTTTCTGCTCAAGCTCAATCAGGGAACGCTTTATCACGCGGGTGATACGGGATTGTTTCTCGACATGCAACTGATTGGCGAAGCGGGGATCGATGTGGCGATCCTGCCGATCGGAGACAATTATACGATGGGGCCGGCGGATGCGGTGCGCGCGGTGCAACTGGTGAAGCCAAAGGTCGTGATTCCGACGCACTACAACACCTGGCCGGTGATTGCGCAGGATGTCCAAGCGTGGGCCGACGCGGTCAGCAAGCAGACGCCTGCCCAACCGGTCGTCATCGCGGCGGGGCAATCGTGGGTGTGGGAGTAACTTGCAATTGCAATGGGGGCGCACTCGGTTTCGCGCAGCAAAAAACGCACTGCATGAGCAGCGCGTTCTGTTTTTATCGCAAGAGGGATGCCGAAGTACTACATCTGTGGATTCAGGCGGGCCATGCGGCTGCGGCGTTCGGCGCGGCGACGATTGCGGCGACGCAGATCACTCGGCTTTTCGTAATATTCCCGGCGGCGCATTTCCTTCTTGATACCGGCATGTTCGACCAACTTACGAAACCGCTTGACTGCATCCTGAATCGATTCGTGCTCTCGCAAACGCAACTTAACCACTCAAGCCATCCTTTCTGATACTATGTCGTCAAACCTCGAACCGGCGAGGCATTGTCTGTCGTGCTGATCGAAATTATCGTGATGAACCGTTCAATGGAACGGCAACGAAAACGTAATTGTTTCCGAATTGCGAACAGGAATTTCATCTCCTGAGCCGGTAGAGCTTAGCAATTTCTCCGAGCGGATGCAAATCGACTTCCACAAATGATGCGGCATCCCGGAGTAAAAAATCACGCCGCTCAGATCGTTATCGGGCGACTAGCCCCAATTGCTGTAATTTGTCCAGACATTCGTCCCGTTCGCGACTCCGATTGAGCGCTCGCCACGCCTCATCCTGTACTGAGAGAAAATCATCTTGTGAAAAGGGAAGAGTCTGATTGGCATTTTGGCCCTGCTGCGTAAGCCGTTGAATCACACCAACTTCCAAGCGGGTGAGATGCACGGAGCCGACGCGGTAATCCTGCATCGCCTCCCACACGAGGGGGAACAGCGGCTGAATGATCCTCTCGCCGATCGTAAGAGCGTATTGGCGAATTTCCCACTGAGCGTGGGAATCCATCCGTAAGTGCAAAAAATGCAATAAGTTATGGAGATCGATCTTCCAATACGCTTCGGTATAGGTCGAGAGCGGAAGATCCTTGCGCGCCTGTTCCCGGGCAACCCCCGCTTTCAACCGATCTTCGTACACTTTTTTCGCGAGAATTTGCAGCTCGCGCTCCTCGGCGGTCAGCTTTTCACCGACATCCACAGGCAACGGTTCGCCGCTCCCTTGTCGGTTATCTGCCGATTGAGAGCGCCATTCGTGCGGTTCGGTCTGCTGCTGGGCATCGATGGCGACCGAATATCGCGTGCTGTATTCGTTGACGTTCGCCGTGCGATGACGAATCCACTGCCGCCAGCAATCCATAGGGACGCGGACCAGAAGCTTCACTTCGGCCATTTCGAAAGGGGTTGTATGGTGATGCCGCAGCAGATAGCGGATCAGCGTCCGGTCGTCGGAGACATGTTTCGTGCCGGCTCCGTAGCTGACGCGTGCCGCCTGAACGACGGCGCTATCGTCCCCCATGACGTCGACCAGACAGACGAAACCGTCGTCGAGGACTTTGAATTTCTGCCAGCGAAGTTGTTCCACCAGTTCACTTTGGGACATGCCGACGATACTCCTGAAAGGCTGCTGACGATGGCTCTGCTGTCAGGCTCCATTCATGTGAATGGATTAGCGGTCACAATATTCGGTTTCAACCTGAAATGAAACCGATCGGTAACAGATCACCGCCAGAGCATAATCGCTGGGGATTGCGTTTGTAAAACGGGACCAGTAAGTTTTATGGTCCGAATGCATTTTCGCGCGGGAATTTCGAGCCAAACCCCGATGATCGGTCGTCATCCGTGCGCCGGGTTGATATCATACCGCTTCGGAATCTCGCGAGCGAACTCCACGATACGAAATCGATATCCCGGCAATATTCAGGAACCCAATTGATGAGCGACGTTAAGATTCAAATTCGTCCGAACGGTCCGTTTCTGGTCACGGGATCCGTGACGCTGCTCGATCCGCAAGGCAACGCTTACGACCTTGCAGGAAAAGAATCGTTCGCCCTGTGCCGTTGCGGCGAATCACAGAAGAAGCCGTTTTGCGACGGGGCGCACAAGACCTGCGGATTTTCCGGTTCAGAGACCGTACCCCCACCACCAGCGGGATAAGCATTCGTGAGCATTCTGATTCGTTCGTCGGATCTGCGTCGTTTTGCCGCCCAATTGATGGCAGGCGCCGGTGCCGCCCCGCACGAAGCCGATCTCGTCGCCGAAAGCCTGGTCGGCTCGAACCTTGCCGGACACGATTCTCACGGAGTGATGCGCGTTCTGGAATACGCCGGCCAGATCAGGACCAAGGCGCTCATCCCACATGCTGAGTTGAACACGCTGATGGAAACGGCAAGCGCCTTCGCCGGAGATGCCCAGTTCGGGTTCGGTCAGGTGCAGATGACCCGTTGCATCGACCGACTGATTCCCAAAGCCGAACAGCAGGGTGTCGCCTGCGGAACGCTTCGCAACTGCGGGCATCTTGGCCGACTCGGCGAATGGGCCGAGAAAGTCGCTTTGCGGGGCTATGCCGTCTGGCTGACCGTCAACGACAATGGCGTTCTGCGGTGCGTCGCTCCTCCAGGAGGAAAATCGCCACGAGTCAGCACGAATCCGCTGGGAATCGCCGTGCCGACGTCGAACGGTCCGCTGGTGCTTGATTTGTCGACGAGCGTGGTCGCCAACGGCAAGATACGCGTCAAGCTTCTCGCGGGAGAACCGTGTCCGCCGGGCTGGCTGCTCGATGCCGAGGGAGAACCGACAACCGATCCGCGCACGCGCTTCGCCGATCCTCCGGGAACGATTCTGCCGCTCGGCGGAGATCAAAGCTTCAAAGGGTTCGGCCTGGCACTGCTGCTGGACATGCTGATCGGCGGACTGAGCGGCGGCTTTTGTCCTCCTGCGCCCGCTGATGCGCGACTGTCAAACAATGTGCTGATCGTGATCTGGGATCCCCGAAAATGGGCAGGAACAGATCACTTTCAAGGCGAGGTCGACAAATTGATTCAATGGGTGCGCGAGACCCCGTGCGTTCCCGGCGTGGAGGTCATTCGCCTACCGGGAGACCGCAGCGCCGAATTGCGCCGCGAGCGGGAAGCGCACGGAGTTCCGCTCGATGACGGGACGTGGCAGGAACTCGGCCGCATGGCCGGACGGTTTCAGGTCGAGATCCCGAACCCTCTCCAAAAGGAGACTTGAGGTCGATGTTGAGATTCGCAGGGAACGCCGAAGAAACTTTGGCAGATGAGCATTCCGGATTCAACGCCACACGTATGCAGGTGCCGTGATGGACGTATTGTGGGAAGCGTCTCCCCTGATCTTTGCCATGCTGATCCTGCTGGTCGCTTCGGGGTTTTTCTCCGGGAGCGAGACGGCGTTGTTCTTCCTGACACCTGATGATCTTCGCCGCATGAGCAAAGGAAAGTCGGCAGAGCGCATCGCTGCGGCGTTGATGAACGACCCCGATCGTTTGCTGACGGCGGTCCTGTTCTGGAATCTGGTGATCAATCTCACATATTTTGCGCTCGGCGTGCAGGTCTCCGAACGATTCATCGACGCCGAACAGACGGGCTTGGCGAGCCTGTTCAGTCTGTGCGCCATGATCGTGATCATTGTTGTCGGCGAGGCTCTTCCCAAAAGCATCGCGGTCGCATTGCGCACGGTGCTCGCGCCGCTGGTAAGCTGGCCTATGGCGATTGCGGTGCGGGTGCTCGATCCGGTGACACCCTGGTTAAAGCCGACGGCACGGCAGTTGCGCCGTGCGATCTGGCCTCATATTCAACGCGAGCCGTTTCTTCATCTCGAAGATCTCGAACAAGCGGTACAGGCTTCGGAGCTGAACGAAGAGATCGTGCGTCAGGAACGGCGGGTACTGCAAAACATTCTCGAAATGACGGAGTTGACCGTCGAGGAAGTCATGCATCCACGCGGGACATATCCCACGTTTCACGGTGCCGTACATCTGGCCGACTTGCAGGGGACGATCCCTCACCAGGATTTTCTGATACTGCATCGGGTGGAGAATGAACTCCCCGATCGGGGCATCATGCTTTCAGGATTGGCGGCGTTGCCGGAAAATAACCTCGAACTCCTTTCGCAGGATCTTATACACATTCCCTGGTGCGCGAACCTGGCCAATGCGCTCCAGATCATGAAAGACCACGGACGCAAACTGGCGTCGGTCGTCAACGAATACGGCGACACGATCGGCATCGTGACCTTCGACGACCTGATCGATCACCTGTTTCATACCGATTCGAGCCGCACGCGGCGCGTGCTCGATCGGGAACCGATTCTCGAAATCGCGCCGGCGCGCTGGCACGTCGAAGGGCTGACCACGCTGCGTTATCTCGCGAAGCGACTACAGATCGATTACGAACCCGACGACGACAGCCAGATCACGGTGGCCGGGCTGTTGCAACAGGAGCTGGAACACATCCCGAAAGTCGGAGACGAATGCGTCTGGCAAGGGTATAAAATCCGCGTGATCGCCGCCTCGATCCGGGGGTCGTTGCGCGTCATCATCTTCAAGTTATAACACGAAACGTTTTTTCCGGAGCTCGTCGCAATGGGACATGATGGTTTGCAGTTTCTTTCGGCGTGCCTGCTGTTTATCGTGGCGCTCCGCATGACTGCCTTCTTCAGCGGAACGGAGACCGGCTTGTACCGGTTGAATCCGCTGCGGGTCAGCGTCGATGCGCTGGCCGGCGATCAGATCGCGCGCCGACTTCTCTGGTACGTGCAGCATCCGAGTCATTTCGTCGCCACCACCCTGGTCGGAAATAATGTGGCGAATTTTGTCGAATCGCTGGCGATCAACATGGCGGTCTCGGTGTTTCTGACGTCGAGTTCGTCCGATTGGGCAGTGGAAATCGCCGCGACGATGTTCTTCACTCCCATCATTTTTCTGTTCGGGGATCTGATACCGAAGAGCCTGTTCTTCCGCGCACCGATGATGCTGCTGCGAAAAAATCTGCGCTGGTTCGATATATTTTATCGCCTTTTTCTGGCGATCAGCCTGCCTCTCGTCTGGATCAGCAGTTGGGCGCAGCGCTTCGCCGTGGCCGAAAATCGTCCTGAATCACCATTCCTCGGTCGGCAGCGACTTCTGGAATTGATGGGACGGGGACATCAGGAAGGCCTCCTCACCGAAATTCAAAATCGACTGGTCAACGGCTTGCTGCATACCGCCGTGCAACCGGTGCTGCACTCGATGATCCCTTCATCCCGCGTGCTGGGCTTGTCGCGACAGGCAAGCCAGGACGAGATTTTGAGATTTGCCGACCAGTATGCCGCCCCGCTGGTGATCCTGAAAGAAGAGGATGCGGGGGAGAAATGGTCGATGTACATCCGGCCGATCGATCTGACGATTGCACCGGGATCGGCGACGAAATGGATGAAATCGATGCCCCGCATCGAGTTGCACGCGACCAAACTTGAAGCCTTGCTCACCATGCGGCAGGAAGAAGCGCCGGTTGCGGTCGTAGTAGATGGCGAACGCATCCTGGGGGTGGTATTTGAGCGGGGATTGGTCGAACAGCTCTTCCGTCCGATGCAACAGCCGGTATGATGGATAAGAGACGATCGACACATTTCGGTCGATTTTCTGTCACCATACTGAAGTGCCTTCATCATGTCTGACCCGCCCGATCCCAAACCGCAAGGTTTATGGGGCATCATGAAACGCGTGGGGCTGACCGCCTCCACCTCTGAAACCGTCGTACAAAACACGAACGACGACGATCAGGGTTCGCCTGCCCCCAAGGGACTCTGGAAAGTCATGGGATTGGCTGGCAGTCCGCCGCCGTCTTACGATTCTCCGGCCCCGGCCAAGTCGATCATCGTCGGCGGAACCGCGGCACCGACCGAATCCCAGACGTCGGGGGAATCGTCGGGATCTGCCGTCGCCGACCCTGCCATGCGTCACGCTGAGCCAAGTCTACGAAAGCAGACGTATCGCGATGTCGACGTCGAAGATGAACGCGACGTGCCGGATGAACGTCCGCCGACTCGCACTCCACGACAACCGGCATTCTCATCGCGCGGCCCATCCACAGTCGCTGCCCCCGCGGGCGGTGTCGGTCAGAAAGCGGCAATTCAGTCGAGTTCTTCCCATTCTGCGGCGGTGCTCGTCTCGCCGACGGTTCCTGCATACGGCAGTTGGAAAGGCCGCAATCGGCAAGCGACAGTCAGAATGACGTGGATGACGGGAGGGATCGGCCTGAGCGGACTACTGGCATCGACGTTCTCGTATTTGGAAAGTTTCTGGTTTCGCATCCCCGCCACGATCATGGGACTGGTCGCGATGGTGATCGGGTTAATCGTTCTGAGCGGCGCAGGCCGTGCCAACAAAGACAAAACCATGCAGTGGATCGCCGGATCGGGCATGGCTTGCGGATTACTCGGCATGTTCCTCGGACCACTGGTCTTCAGCGGCTGGGGCATGCAAGCACGCCGAGAAGCGGCGATCGCCGAATCTCGCTACCATCTCGAAGAGATCGGCAGCGCAATCGAAGACCATCACGCGGCGAAAGGACGATTCCCCGCCGGAGGGACGTTTGTCAGAAACAAGGGAGGCCCCGAACAAGGGACGCACGGCTGGATGACCGAATTGCTCCCCTACATCGGCAAGGCGGACCTGTACAGCATGATCGAATTCCAAAAAGCGTATGACGACCCCGCGAATTTTGCGGTCTTCAGTCAGAGCGTCCCCACGTTTTTTGCATCGGGAGGAGACCAAAGAAAAATCGGCCGCGGTCTGGCCGTTTCGCACTTCGCCGCCATCGGTGGGACCGAGAAGGACGAAAACGGGCGTCTCATCGATCTGGGAATTTTCGGAGCGAATTCGGATGTCCGCCGGCCGCAAGTCACCGACGGCCTGTCGCAGACAATCGTCGTGGGAGAAGTCGGTTATGGGTATCCCGCGTGGGGAGAACCCGAAAACTGGCGCCAGATCGGCAAAGGACTCAATCGCGAGCCGGTCGGTTTCGGCAACTCGCAGGATACGGGTGCGGTCTTCCTGTTCGGCGACGGCTCCGTCAAGTTCTTCTCGAACGATACCGATCCGGAAATCCTGCGACAACTGAGCACCCGCAACGGCAACGACGGCCCTGACGCGAAATAGACTGCAGAAGTGTTTTGCCGTGCGCAGTTCCCGATTGTTAAGTTCCGTCATGCAACGCAACCCGCATCGACTTTCGCCGATACGGGTTGCGTGTCATTTTCAAAAACGATTGTGAATGCTCGTCACTCTCGATCGTTAATTTCCCGCCTGATCGGGATCGGCCATCAATTTCGCCGGCGGAACATTTGCGGCGATCTGACCGAAGGCCACCAGCAATTGATCTTGCATTTCGTCGATGGTCGTGCCGCCCGGGCAATCTATCCAGACGCCCTTGCCGGCGAAGGCGATCGCCTTCATCAAATCGCGATCGGCATCGACGCCCACCGTCAGCGTGTGAATCGTAAAGCCGAGATCGATGGCTTCTTTGGCCTTGTAGAAGGTGGCCAATTTATATTGATCGGACGTGGTATAGTCGGCATCCCCGTCGCCGTCGTAATCGGTGAGTTCGTTCCAGTTCCAGCCGGCGGGTGCCGAAACAGTGACTTTTCTGTTGGCGTTACCGTCGGTCATCAGCAGGATGATCGGCTTCGCACCGGCACGACGATGTTCTTCCAGCAGGTCGATGGCTTTGACGATGCCGTCGGAAATGTTGGTATACATGTCATAATGGCCGGCCTGCTTATGGTTGATGATGGTGGAAATATCGGAGTATCGATTCGAAATCGGAGTGGCG
>JBJXGP010000123.1:0-6281 GCA_046160425.1 Planctomycetaceae bacterium | reverse complement strand
GATAATAGCACGGATGCAGGCGCGGGGTGTCTCAGACGGTCCTCCTTCTGAGTGCCTTTATGCACAAGAAGCATGTAATGCGATGTATCAAGTAACGTGAGCGATTCGGGGTCGTCTCATGACTTGCCAATCGACAGCGTGTACTCGACCAGTCGATCGAGCAGGTTCAGCGCGCGGCCCGATGTCAACGCCGCCTCCACTCGGGCAACCGCCTTAATCAAATCCGGCTCCTTCTCGGCGGCGAAGAGTCCGGCGGCGGCGTTGGCCAGGACGATCTCGCGACAGGCTCCCGGTTGATTGTTCAACACGCCGCGAATGCACTCGGCACTCTCTTGCGGCGATGAAACCTGGATATCCGCCAGCGAAACATCTTTCAACCCGAACGACGCCGGAGTCCACGTGCTGCGTTCGATCTTGCCGTTCTGGACGTGATAGACGGTCGTTGCTCCCCACAGCGAGACCTCATCGAGTTCATCGTTCCCGCAGACGATGACCGCCTGCTGTCCGCCGAGTTGCAGTATGGCGTTGGCCAGAAGTTCTGCGGTTTCGGGGCGATTGACGCCGATCAATTGGTGCTCGGCACCGGCGGGATTGCACAGCGGCCCCACGAAATTGAAGATCGTGCGGTATCCCAGTTCCTTGCGGATCGGGGCGGCGTGTTTCATCGCACCGTGAAATAACGGGGCGAAGCAGAAACCGATCCCCACCTGATCGATGCATTGGCCGACTTGCTCGGGCGACAGATTGATGTTGACTCCCAACACCTCGAGCACGTCAGCCGAACCGCTGGAACTGGAAACCCCTCGGTTGCCGTGCTTGGCGACGGGGATATCGCACGCCGCACAGACGAGCGCGGTCGCCGTGCTGATGTTGAACGTATGCAGTCGGTCTCCCCCCGTGCCGCAGGTGTCGAGCAGATGTTTTCGCTGAGTAGGAATGCGCGACATCCGCTCGCGCATCGCGCGAACCGTGCCGACAATATCGCCGACTTCTTCCCCTTTCATCCGCAAAGCGGTCAATAATGAGGCGATCTGCACCGGTGAGCATTCGCCATCCATCACCGAGCCGATGCCGCTGCGAATCTGATCGGCCGAGACCGGTTGATGCTCGACGAGTTGCTGCAACAGGTCTTTCATGATCTGGCTCATGAGCGAGGAACTTTCTTTATCGATTGGAGGGACTCGTTTTTAGAACTCACAGGAAACGCGGTTCTTCATCGGAGAAGGGGTGAAGCGCGCGCAGTCCCCTGGGCTTGGGAAGTGCATCGACCAGGGCTTCCGCCATGCGAAAGTCTTCCGCAGTGGTGATCTTGATGTTCATCGAATTCCCAGGAACGATATGCACGGGATGCCCCTGACGCTCGACGAGCTGCGCTTCATCCGTCGCCTGAAATTCGCCCCTCTGCGCATATGCTTCGAGCAGCCATTCGCGACGGAAGACTTGCGGAGTCTGCGCCATCCACAATTGATCGCGCGGGACGGTCTCTAATATCTGCTGCTCGGAACCGGCTCGCTTCAATGTGCTGGTCACGGGAATGGCGGGGATCGCCGCCCCGTACTGCACTGCCGCCGCGAAGATCGCATCGATCCATTCTCTGACGATCAACGGCCGGGCGGCATCGTGAACCGCGACGAACTCGGCATCGGGCTTCACATGCGCCAGCGCCTTCTGAACTGTCTCCGCCCGTTCGGCTCCGCCGGTCACGATGTCGATATTCATGAACGCAAGGTTCGGTCGGAATTTCTCCTTGAACCAGTCGAGATCTTCTGGAGCGACGGCGATGATCGTCTGCCCGACGTCGTCGCGATTGGTAAATAACTCCGCCGAACGAACCCAGACCGGTCGGCCTGCGAGTTCGATGAATGGTTTTTTGCGGCGATGATCCTGAAACCGCGTGCTCTTCCCCGCCGCGGCTAAAATGACGGCAAATTTCGACATGCTCGTTCCTCCCTCCGTGAGCATTATCTTAAAGCTCAAACGGAGCGGGAACAATCGAGAAGGAGCCAGGTTCGCTTGTCGAACGACGAAAAGTACCGCTGAAAGGTGCTCAATTTATGGGTAGTGGGTCGAAGGGCGTGGGGGCATATCTTGCGAATTCCACGCCCTTGACAGGGCGTGCCACCCAACAGCCGATTAAACTGCCCCACTACCAATTTATTGGACGGGTTGCTGCGGGGCATTGGGTGTCGGCGTGCCGGGAGTTGCCGGGGCGGTTGCTTTCGGTCCTAAGCCCAGCTTGCCGGCGACGAATTCATAGCCTTTGGGAATATACAAGAACCCAAAATAGCCGACGGCGGCCAGTACCGCGAGATAGATGATCAGACTGAAAGCGCCCATCGTGCTCTGAATGAAATTCTGCAACATTCGCCAGTATTTGCGACGGCCATGTTGACGATCGAGTTTCTGGAATTCGGCGGCGAGACCTTGCGAGCGGTGATCGGTTTTGGTTTTGACGGCGAGTCCCTTCATCGCCGATTCAAATTCGGCGTATTGAGCCAGCGGCCGAAAATCGCCGTTGGAGGTGAGACTCGCTTTGGCCCTCAAATCGACGAGTCCCGATCGGATCGCCTGCTTGACCTGGGCACTGGTCATCTTGGCAATGACGACCTTTCCCTCAGTATTCGAATAGCGAACATACCAAAGCTGTCCTGGGGACTCGGAAGCCGCCGGTTCAGGAGCCGCCGCGGGCTTTGCATGTGAGGCCATGATTTGCGACGCGCGTGCGCTGGCGGGAGCTTGCGTCGCGCCATGCGGCACCGCCGTCGTACCCCCTCTGCGATTGGCAGAGGTCGCACGAGAAGCGGCTTCGACGCCGGTCTCGGAAATAAAAGATAAGGAAGGGTTATCAAGCCCGAGCGCTTCAAGATCGCGAATGACTTCCGCACAACTGGCGTAACGATGGGCAGGATTCTTGCTGATCATCTTGTCGATGATCAGATCGAGACGTTCGGGAATCTCGGAATTCAATCGCCGGGCAGGGGAGAAGGTTCCTTTTTCCTTCGCGACGATCAGTTCCATGGCGTTCTCGCCGGTGAAGGGGAGCTTTCCCGTCAGGAAGTAATACAACGAGCACCCCAGAGCGTAGATGTCGGTTCGCAGATCGACGTGCTTGGCATTTCTCGCCTGTTCGGGGGCCATGTAAAGCGGAGTCCCCATTCCGGTGCCGCTTTGAGTCATCGAGACATCTTCATCCTGGGCTTTCGCCAGGCCCATGTCCGAGACCTTCAGGATGCCTGTCGTCGTCACGAGCATGTTATCAGGCTTGACATCCCGGTGGATCAACCCCAGTTCGTGTGCATGATGCAGTGCTTCCGCAGCGACGAGAACGCAATGCATGGCATCCCCGATCGAGAGCTTGCCGAGCTTATCCATCCAATTTTGCATACTCGAACCATCGATGAATTCGATGGCGACGTAATGTACTCCTTTGTCTTCGCCGACCGAGTAGCAACGGACGATATGCGGATGGTCGAGCTTGGCCATCGAACGGGCTTCGCGATAAAACCGCTGGACGAAGTCAGGCTTTTTAGCGAACTGCTTGGCAAGAACCTTGATGGCAACCTTTCGATCAAGACCGACCTGCGTGGCGAGATAGACCTCACCCATCCCCCCCTGCCCCAGCTTCTTGACGAGCTTGAATTCGCCGAGTTGATTGACGGTCTTGGCCGGTTGTTTCGCATCGCCCGCGGAGGCTTTCGCAGCCGGTTTGGCATTGGCGTCAGAGGTCGCTTTTGAGCCTTTGGTGTTTGGTACATCGCCCGATGAATCCGGGGAGGTTGGAATGAACGTCGCTCCCTGATCGTCGGCATTCGTATCGCCCGTGGAGATGAATGTGCGCTGATCGGCATCGGCGGAATTACCAGCGGATGAATTACTCATGTTCACGTCCCTCCACACGACAAAGTTATTGGCATACCAGATCCCACATACCGTCTGCCGATTTGAAAAATTGAAGCCCGCGTTGCTGAATACAATTTCCCCAAGCGTGCCATTGCAATTTGTATACCATCCACCGAAAAAAGTCTATTCCAGGAGGTGAGGGATTCAATCATAACCCTCGCCACGCCCTATTATGTACGATGGGAACCCGTTTCGTAAATGTTTTTTTTCAAAAATCGATCCATTATCTCGCTGAGGTATGATCCGATTTGCCACGTCGTGCGGCACATGGATGTCAAAATGCAACATACTTCTGACGAATGCCGGACGCAGAACATTCTGGAATTTCCCGCACGATCGTCAAATTGGATGTCATTCGTTCGGTGGCGTTGTGAAGCTGTTTCCCGTCAACCGTTGGTACGCTTCCAAATATTTCTCTCGGGTTCTGGTCACAATTTCCGCTGGAAGGCGCGGCGGCGGGCTGTTCTTATCCCACGTCGTCGTTTCCAGCCAGTCGCGGACAAACTGCTTGTCGAAGCTGGGAGGGGAACCGCCCGGCTGATATTGATCGATCGGCCAGAATCGCGAGCTGTCAGGGGTCAGAACTTCGTCGACCAGCAACAGTTCTCCGTTGTGGAATCCGAATTCGAATTTGGTATCGGCGATGATAATCCCCCGAGTGAGTGCGTATTCAGCCGCTTGCTGATAAATCAGGATGCTCAACGATCGCAGTCGTTGTGCCGTCTGTTCGCCCACGACATTGACCATTGAAGAAAATGGAATATTCTCGTCGTGCCCGGTCTCCGCCTTGGTCGCCGGGGTGAAAATCGGTTCGGGAAGCCGATCGCTTTCGCGAAGTCCTGCGGGGAGCTTGACGCCGCAGACCGCTTGATTCTGGCGATACTCTTTCCACCCCGATCCGGCGATGTAACCACGCACGACGCACTCGATCGGGACGACTTCCGCTTTGCGAACGATCATGATCCTCCCGCGCAGCGGACGACGGTCGACCTGTTGCGGCAGGGGGACGTCATTGAGATCGAGACTGAGCAGGTGATGCGGAACCCCCAGCCGTTCGAACCACATCAGGCTGATGCCGGTCAGGATTCGCCCTTTGTCGGGGATGCCGTCGGGAAGAATCCAGTCGAATGCGCTCAGTCGATCGGTGGCCACAATCAGCAGCCGATCGCCAAAATCGTAGACGTCGCGGACTTTCCCGCGACGGACGGATACGCCCGGAATCTCCGTCGTCAATAATGCCTCTGTCGTCATCATCGATCCTTCTCGAAAATCAGCGGCCCTATGGGATATTGAGTATCGCTATCCGGCGACGTCGCCTCGTCACAAGTGACGACATCGCGCCCTCAGACGGTATTGCGCCTTCAGACTATACCAGCCGATGAAACAACCCTCAATCAATCGCCTCTGACGGAATGCCATACGATCACGATAAAGTCATTGCTCAGGCCGATCGTCGCTGGGATGGAGGAATTACGTACAATGTAATAAGATTTATGCGACCTCGCATTCGAAGTGCAGGGATCTCACATCGAATGCCACGAGGAAAGTCCGCATTGTCCGACGATGAGGCCGCGCCCATCCGATGACTTTCGCAATCGCAATATCAGCACCGATTGACATTCTGAATGATGGATTCGTATGCCGGAAACTGAACGATCAAGCTGGCTGGGACGCTGGAACGACTCGCTCATCCGCAATGCGAAATTGCTGATGGTCGTCGGCATTGGGCTGATCGTTTTATCCGGCTGGATTTCGACCCGCTTGACGTACCAGGAATCGATCGAATCGTTATACGCCCCGCACGACCCGCATTTGCTCGATTTTCTCGAAAGCAAAGACCTTTTCGGCGGTGATGAACTGATCATGGTCGCCTATCAGGATCCCGGGTTGCTGACACCCGAGGGATTAGAACGGAACCGTGAACTGGCCCGCCGACTTTCGGAAGTCGACGGCGTCATCAAGGCCTCGACGCAAAGCATCGCGGATGCCCTCTCTCCGCAAGATGCCAATTGGATTCAGAAAATCCTGTTGCGAACCCGCGAAGATGAAATTACGGAACTATTTCGCGGGGTGCTGCTCGGACTGAACGACGATCAGACGACCGCCGTCGTGCTGCGCATGCAGCCGCTGGATGAAAAGAACCGCTCGCGGTCCAAGACGTTTGAGGAATTGAACGCGATCTCGCAGGAATTTTCCGCAAGCACCGTCATGAGCGGTGAACCGCTGCTCGTGCATGAGACATTTCGCTACATCCGGGAAGACAGCAAACGATTGTTCTTCGTTTCGCTCACCATACTGGGGGGCGTGCTGATGTTTTTCTTCCACAATCTGCGGTGGGTCATGTTACCCCTGTTGATCGTCTGGGCCACGATCGTGATTAC
>JBJXGP010000122.1:0-24008 GCA_046160425.1 Planctomycetaceae bacterium | reverse complement strand
CGCGATCAAACTGCATCCCTTCGACCACTTCGTAGCTTGTCGTCAGGCTCTTGCCCTCTTCGACGGTGATCACGCCGTCTTTACCGACTTGATCCATGGCATCGGCGAGGATGTCGCCAATTTCGGTATCGCCGTTGGCGGCGACGGTGCCGACCTGGGCGATCGCTTTCTTGTTTTTACATTCGATGGACATCGACTTCAATTTGGCGACGATGTCTTCGACAGCCTGATCCATCCCGCGCTTCATGGAGATGGGGTTCACGCCTGCAACGACGGCCTTCAAGCCTTCGACGAAAATCGCTTCGGCCATGATGGTGGCGGTGGTTGTCCCATCGCCGGCGGTATCGGAGGTCTTGCTGGCGACTTCGCGGACCATGCGGGCGCCCATGTCTTCGAACTTATCGCTGAGTTCGATTTCACGAGCGACGGTCACGCCGTCCTTGGTCACGGTCGGGGAACCAAAACTTTTTTCGAGAATGACGTTACGGCCGCGGGGGCCGAGGGTCACGCGGACGGCACGGGCGAGCTTGCTCACACCGCGGCGCATCGCTTCTTGGGCCTCTTGATCGAAGGCAATCATCTTGGCCATGGCAACTTATCTCCTCTTCAGTATTCGGATTCAATTGAGCTGATTTGTTAATTCCCCGACCGTCGGTGAAGTCTTCAGGCCGGGAGCAATTCGGGAGGTCGGATGACTTCGTCTTTCACTCCCACCCCTGAACGACAAATGCATCGACCGGGGTCATGATCGCAGGATGCAATGGATCGCGGACGCGATGCATTAGAACGTGCAGAGGATGTCGCTTTCTCTGAGCAGCAGATAGCTGTCGTCTTCGACCTTGATTTCTTCCCCGCTGTAGGAGTTAAAAATCACGCGATCTCCTTCTTTGACGGAGAGCGGAGCGCGACTGCCGTCTCGCTTCACGTAGCCGTTGCCGACTGCGATGATGCGGCCGCGTTGCGGCTTGTCCTTAGCGCTGTCGGGAAGAACGATCCCCCCGGCGGTTTTGGTGTCCGCTTCATCTCTTTTAAGAACTACACGGTCCCCCAGGGGAACCAACTTATGGGGTTTCTTCTCGGTCGCCTTCTTAGCCATTCGTATCCCTCGTAGACTCTGAGTAACTTGACAACAGACCCAAATTCCAGTTGTTACACTCTGAAAAGAACGCCAATGGTGGGTTCCTCAGTCAAGAGTGGTGCTGCGAGGTTAATTGCGAATTGTGTGCCAAGATGATGCAACTTGTTAAGTGTATATATGATAGATTCTTATGGAATACGATGTCGGGCGGATCCCTGCCAGATTGGAGGGGATTGGACAGTCGCGATTTCGTTTCATCTGCCAATCTGGCAGCGTACCGAGTGGAATGTGACTGAAATGTCGGAGCACCGCACCCCTCACGAATTCGCAAAATCCGGAAAATTGCTACAAGCATTACAATTGACACAACAGTAATAATGGGTATTATAGGTTGAGTTGGGGGATGTGGCTCGCAGGTTTCAAGCAAGGCACATTCCCAGCCCCTCTCTTTGTACTTCTCAATGGCCGTGTCCCGGTGGGCGCGCTGTCGTTCGTCGCACGTGTTTGTGGTTCATTCATTTGACCAACATTCCTCCATTGATTGAGGAGAGAAACACGCGATGTTCTTCACCCAGGCAGATATCGATTCCGTGCGATTGCAGGTTTCCGTTCGGCGATTGCGCCACTTATGCGAATCGGCATCTCGATCTGAAGTCTCCCAATTCATCAGGTTCATTGAGAACGCAATCTCTTTACGACGGCTCATTCCCGCGTTGTGTTGCTCTCTACTGGAACGCGAATGCTTTGACGAAGCCGTAGTCACGCTGGGAACCTTGTTGAATGAACCTGCCGTGCGTCGGCACCGCGAGCTGACCGACTATTTGCATCACGCACTGGCTGCCGTTCATCGCCGGCAGGGGAATTTCGCCCTCGCGGTGATCCATCAGCAATCGGCGGGGCGGGCATTATTTGTCTCTTCGGAGCCAAGTGAGCCTCTAGGTTCAGCAACCCGCAGTTCACATGCCAGCGACGTCCCGCTGTTGTCGCGCGCTGATCTCCTCTCGGCGTGGGGGCAGGACGCCTTGATCGAGGGACAGTTCCCCCTCGCGCGGCAATATTTTTCCCAGGCTATCTACTGGGAACAGCAAACACAAAATCTCAACGGTGAAGCCGACGATTGGGGGAATCTGGGATTATTAGAGGGACTGGCTGGTAACCCCCGGCAAGGGATTCTCCACCTTTGGAAAGCGTACAATTTTCACGTTCGCTGCGGCGATCAGTCGGCGCAAGTTCATGATCTGATGAACTTAGCGATGCTTTACGAGCGAATCGATCGCATGAAGTTCTCAATGGCACTCGTCCGTAGGGCAACAGTCGTGTTGGGATCCTCCAGCCTTCCCGACACCTTCAGAAAACTGAAGTGGCTGACGAGGCGAATGCGACATCTGAATGTGCTGCAACATGCAGTCGCTAACCATAATTGAGCGGTGATGGACAGTCGAAAACTCCCTCTAGGCAGAACTGAGAAAGCAGCTACAATTCGCGGCTCATCTTTCGAATTCCGCAATCTTGTGGCGCCGTTTCCACACTTCCTACCGTTCGCGTGCGAGTCGCTTCATGGGCCGTTCGGTCTCATTCTTGATCAGGCTTTGCGGCCTGATGGTATTGATGGGTCTTCCTACCGGTTGCAAGGCGCTCTCGGTCAAGGATCATCGATTCTACTCCGGACTCTTCAGCGGCAAGTCGGACTTCAAGCTCGCCGAAAAGTATCGTGAGCGTTATCAGGAAACGCGGGAGCCTGATGCCATCTGCTGGTTGCTGGCTCACGAAATTCACTCGGGCATGTCGCTGGACGACGTCAACCGGACTCTCGGCGAGAACGGAGTCCGCGAAGAAAACTCGAGTTGGCTGACGACCAACGGGGGCAATTATCGCACCGACGATGATGTCTACCGCTGGGGACCGGACAGCGAAGGAGGGACGATCTATCTCGTCTTTCGCGAAAACCATCTCGTGAATTTCGATCCGCACGAATTTGAAGATCGACTCAAAGAGAAGACATACAAATTCGCGGAATAATAAGGTCTCATCGCGAGATCATGGCTCAATTCAAGCCGGGTCGAGCGTCACCAGCTTATGCTGTTCGTGTTCGAGGCGAAGCTGACCGCAGGCGGCATCGATGTCGGCCCCCTTGCGCTTTCTGATCGTGACGGCGATGCCGTATTGTTCGAGAGTGCGGCGGAAATCCATCGTTCGCGGTTGCGTCGGTTCGCCGAGTTCGAGTTCTTTCACGGGATTCATCGGGATCAAGTTGACGTGTGCCCGTCGGCCTTTGAGCAGTAAAGCCAACTCGCGCGCCTGTTCGGGGCTATCGTTGAGCTGCGACAAGAGGACGTATTCGTAGGTCACTCGCCGGCCGGTGAGTGAAAAGTAATCGGCGGCGGCGGCCATGATCGCCTGCACTCCGATGGAGCGATTCACGGGGACGAGCCGATCGCGCAACTCATCATTCGGGGCGTGCAGCGAAATCGCGAGATGGTATTGATGGCCGAGCCGGGCGAACTCGCGGATCTTATCGGGTAGGCCGACGGTCGAAACGGTGATCCGTCTGGCACCGAGTCCCCAGCCCGACTTGTCAGTTAACGTTTCGAGGACCGGCGTGAGAGCGGACAGATTGGCCAGCGGTTCGCCGATCCCCATGACGACGACGTTCGTGATCCGTTCGTCGGAGGAAAGCAACCGATCGAGCCGCATTATCTGCTCGAGGATTTCCCCCGTCGAGAGATTTCGCTTCCAGCCTTCAAGACCGCTCGCGCAAAAGATGCAGCCCATGGCGCAACCGACTTGAGTGCTGATGCAAATCGTGCGTCGATCTTCTTCCCGCATCAGCACGCATTCGACCACTTCGTTGTCGCCCAGTTCGAGCAGCAGTTTTTCAGTCCGGTCGCGGGCGATCAGGTGTTGGGTGAGTTTGGCGGTGAAGAATTGAAATTGTTCGTCGAGCGCGGCGCGAAGAGATTTCGGAAGTTCAAGCAGCTCAGCGAATGAATTCGCGCGATGGGCAAAAACCGCCTGTCGAATCTGATCGGCTCGATACGCGGCTTCGCCTCGTTCGCCGCACCACGTGATGAGTGCCTCGCGACTCAAGTCAAAAAAGCGAGTTCGAGAATCTGACATATTGATCATGCGCCTGGGGAGAGATAGTTATCCACCATCCATTCTACAGCGAATAGACGGCATCCTCCAGTGCCAATATCGTGAGCAACAAGGAAGTGACGCAAACCGAATGGTTGCTGACTTCTGTTTACCGCAAATCTCACTCGGAAATGATCCCCTCAAGTTCGACCGGCTTGGGTTCCGGTGGAACAGGTGACGCCGACGTGGAAGATGGATTTGCGTCTGTATCCGTCCGCGAGACCGGGCTGGCATCGTCGGGTTTGCTGTCGGATGAATCTGTCGGATTCGCCTCGTCGACGTCATCGACCGCCGGGGCGAATGTGACCGTTGACTCGCCGACTTTGAGCGACGTTAGGCGAAATTGAGGTGTCGTTTTCCGTGAGGCGGCCGACGGATCATTCGGCATGGGCGTCCGCTCGGTTTTGGCGATGGCATTTCCTGATGTCGCGGGTAAATCGGCGAATGCCACGCCCTGCTGGAGATTGATCGTGATCTCGGGCGTATTCGGATATTTGAGTGCGATTTGCACCTGCGACAAATCGTTGGAGCGTGAGAAGGGATGGCCGAGATCGAGGATCTCTGCGAATCGCGCCTGTTCGAGAGCGCCCCGTTCTTCGAGAACGGGCTGCTGCCAGGTCTGCCCCTTCCACGAGAGCGAGACCTCGGCATCCTTGAGTTGCCATGAGGGATTGGCGACGAGAATCACGTCGTCCTTTCCGAAGCTGAACCGAGGATAAAGGTTCAGCGACGAAGCGAGATGAGTCGAGAGGGTTTGTGGGATCCGCTCGTTCCCCAGTTTCGCCGCGCATTGCACGAGCACGGGAATGGGGACGTCGCGCACGGTCTCTGCATCGCTCAACCGGGCAATCATTTTATCGTCGGCGTCAGTCCGGTAATACAGAGACAGCAATGTGATCATGCTTTGAGTGCGTTCGAGGTCGACGTCGATGTTGCGAAGAATCGCGTCCTCGGCTTCTTCGGTATGTCCTCCGCGCTCCAAAATTCCCGCGCACATCAGGTTCGCAAGCGGAACGTCGGTCGAATATCCCAGCGCGCGGCGCGCGGTCGTCGTCGCACCGGGTTGCCCCAGATATTCCTGAATGATCGAGCGATTCGCGAGTGCCGCCGCGAGCATGTCATCCTTGCGGAAATGCTGCGTTCCCAATTCGGCTAGGTGCTCGTAAGTGTTGGCCGCGGCGAAAAGCTGGCCGAGCGATTGCTGCGTGCGGCCGACGTAATACCAGTAGGGTGGATAACATTCCATGAACGGTTCCATCCGCTGCAAAACTCGGAGGCGGACTTCGGGTTTCGGTTCGCGGATCGCCAGTTCGAGTTTGTCGAGATCGTCGCCGCGCACGAGCCAGCGATCGGGGATGTCGTTTTTCTGAGCCATCTTCCAGAACGTATCGAGAAATCGCGAAGACTTGCTCACGACTTCGTTCATCCGGCTTTTTTCGACCTTCCAGATTTCCATCTCGCGATTGAGTTCGTTCGAGCGATAATCCCACCAGCTATCGGCTCCCGTCCGAATGGCCGACCCGACTTGTGCCGTCGCCAGTTGCGTGCCGAAGGCGAAGGCGTTGACCGCCATCCGTTGCCGGATCGCATATTTGTATTTGTCCTGAAAGAGTTCTCGTTCGCGGTCGGCGAGTTGAATCTGCCCGATTTCATCCAGCACCGACGAATACAGCTTGATCACGTCTTCATCGGCGATGCCGTTCAGGTTCAGGTTGTTGAGGATTTTTTCCTCTTCTTCCTTGAGGACGGCGACCGAAGTCGCCTTCTTGATGCGATGAAACGAGGCCCGGCTATAGTTGAGCGCGACGGCGATCGACTGCCGTTGATTCGTTGCGGATTGAACCGCCGGCGTCACGGAGGGGCCAGGTTCGGCAGCGATGTTGACGTCGTCAGCGGCATGTGCCCCGTCAGGAGAAAAAGCGGGCGAGACGAAAATTCCAACGACGATCATCGCGCCAACCGTCAGAACGTCTGCGGCATGGAGTCGCATCATCGAAGCGATGCGCACGATCGACCGGCATGTTTGCATCAAGTTGCAGTAGGCACGCGTATTGATCTTCATGGTTCCCGATAGTAACGATAGAAAATCCTGGCGACGTTGACATGCCGACCTTGGGCCAACACGTAGCGAAATGGGGGAGGTCTCCGACTCCACCCCGATGAAGTCTACGCCATGCCAGAGGGAATGCCCTCTTTTGGGGGACGTTTCCTCGGGTGAATTGCCTGAACTCAGAACATTTGAACGATTAGGAAAACCGTGAGGGATCTGTTCGCCCCGTCAATTCAAGCACATTGTGTACAGTTTAACGGCGTTCACGACTCTTGCGGCAGGATTGGGGGTCAGCAATTTCGGGACCGCCTGAAGGTTTTGAGCGATTTTCCATTGAATCGGAATGAAAGGCTGGTTAAGATCAGTGGTGACTTTCGATAGTTCTAAAATGCATTATCGAGTTCCATTTCTTATTGACTCTCCAGCGGGAATGCCGTATCACGCCCCCCGTTGAGATATCGCTTGTTCTGTTGTTTCGTCATATCTTATTCAAGGAGCGTTTTATGAAATCATCTTGGCGTCGCGCATTCACTTTGATTGAGCTGTTGGTGGTCATTGCCATCATTGCTGTATTGATCGCTTTATTGCTCCCCGCCGTGCAACAGGCCCGTGAAGCGGCCCGTCGCACGCAGTGCAAGAACAACCTGAAGCAGTTGGGTCTGGCGGTCCACAATTATAGCGATACGTTCAATATCCTCCCGCCGGCGGCAATTAACGCCGGAACGGCGACATGTGCCTCAATTTTCCCCACGGGCGTAGGTGCCACGCGCAACATCACCGGTCATTTCCTGCTGTTGCCTTATCTCGATCAGGCGAATCTATATAATTTGGCGAATTTCAATATTCCTTTCGGAAATGTTGACGCTGGTGGATGCGGATTTGGAAGCAATCCCGTGGATAGTCAGTCTGCGACGCTGGGAAGGAAACTTCCCGCATTGCGTTGCCCCTCGGATACACCGCGCGAAGAGCCGTCCGTCAAGTCGCACGTTTACTACAATGTGACGAACGGTTATCGCATCAGTTATTGCTTTGTGACAGACACCCGATGGTTTGCCAACATCTCTGTGAGTTACGAACGCGATGCGACAGTTACAAAACCGTGGGCCGGCCTGAACGGTGCTGCCAACATCAGTCACATTAAGGATGGCACCAGCAATACGTTCATGTTTATGGAAGGTGGCTTCAACCGATCGCCTTCAAACTGGTACGGTCCTTTTATTCACACCTATGTGAATTATTCCGAGGTCAGCCCGGTCACCAGGACGATCAACCAGAAGAATGGAACGAGTTTCATGTGGGGCGCTCCCTCCAGCGTGCATTCGGGTGGATGTCATGCTCTATTATGTGATGGCGCGGTCCGATTTATAAGCCAGAATACTTTTTCCGCGACTTTGGCGGCCCTGAATAGCATCGCAGGTGAGGAAATACCCAGCGAATACTAAATTGCAAAACGATTGTATTTTGAAACTTTCAAGTCGGACTGTCGATCTTGCGGGGTGACAGTCCGACAATTTTCTACCTGGAGTTGAAATCGATGACATATAATAGCCGTGCTTTCTTTTTCTCTCTTATCTGTTTTTCCAGCGTTTTTTGCCTTCTGGGTTGTCCCGATGCCGACGATGGTGGAATTAAAATTCCCAAACTCGCAAACGTGAAAGGGACGGTTACGCTAGATGGTAAACCCCTCGCGAATGCTCGCGTGGAATTCGTCCCCTCAGAGGCCCGGGCATCCATGGGTATGACCGATGCCAGCGGGGTCTATACGCTCCAGTACGATGAAACGCATCCTGGTGCTGCGCTTGGCGAACACACCGTGCGCATTGCCACAAAGTTGGGGGCCGCCGGCACTGGTGGCAGCGACATTGAAACGGTCCCTACAAAATACAATGAAAAATCGGAACAGAAAGTGACCGTCACAGAGGGGGACAACACCCACAACTTCGACCTCACGTCGAAATAAGCCGTTGCGGATAATCGGTATACGGCGTGCGCGATGGATCCGTCTTCAAGTCACGTTCGCTTGCAGCCCTAAATTCACCGCTGCGGCGGCAGATTTCTGATTCGCTCTAACTCGGCGGCGGCGCGGGAGTGGTCCGGTTGGCGAAGCAGGATCCGCTCGAATTGTATTTCGGCATTTTTCAGATCCCCTTGTTTCGCGTAGATCGACCCCAGGTTGAATCGCGCTTCGATATTGTGGGGGGCAAGCCGGAGAGCTTCTTCGAGATGTTCCATTGCTTCCGGAAAGCGATCCTGTTCCCCGAACAGTGCCCCCAGATTGGCCTGGGCCTCGACCCACTTCGGATTTTTTTCGAGCTCGGCTTCGTAGGCTTCGATCGCCTCGGCGTGTCGGCCCGATTTGGCGAAGATGTTGCCCAAGGCCGTCCGCGCTCCGGGATGATCCGGCCGCAATCGAATGGCTTCCTGTAAATGCGGCACAGCGGCGTCGTAGTTCTTGAGCATCCCCTCGCAAACTCCCAGATTGAAGCGGGCTTCGGCACTTTCCGGGGCGAGCCGGACCGCTTCCGCGAGATGCCGATGCGATTCTTCCAATTGCTGCTGCCCGCCAAGAATCACTCCCAGGTTGACGTGCGCCTCGACCGATGAAGGATTGAACTCCAGTTCGGATTCAAACGCGGCGATGGCTTCGGCGGTTCGCCCTTGCCGCGACAGAAGATTGCCGAGCGCGACCCAGCCACCGGGAAACAACGGGTCGAGTTGCAGCAACTCGACGAAATGGCGTTCGGCGACTTCCGCCTGGCCCAGCCTGGCCCGTGCCAAGCCCAGGTTGAACAGCGGTTGTGGCGAATCGGGTTCGGTGGCCAGAGACTTTTCAAAAATCCTGGCCGCCTCTTCGAAGCGACCTTGAACTGCATACATGGCCCCCAGGTGGAACAAGGCATTGGTGTCGTCGGGTCGGCGCTCGAGCACGCCCTGATAGATCTTCTCGGCGTCCTTGTAATTTCCTTGCTGTTCGAGCACTGCCCCCAGATACAATCGCGACGAAAAATGTTCCGATGGAGATTCCGCGACGATTTTCTGTAGAATGATCGCCGCTTCAGGATGCTTGCCTTGATCCATCAGGTCGATGGCTTTCTGCGTCTCGAGATTGAAAGGGAGCATGTCCTTGACGTCGGGCAGATTGTTCTCGACCGGCACCTCGTGCCGGGATGAGCCGCCGACATATCCCAAGCTGTCCAACGCCCGTTGTTCGGCGTCGGAGAGCTGAACTTCCCCTGCTTCGCCGACGGACAATGCCGATTCTATCTCCGACAATTGCGTTTCCAGCTCTTCCAGTTTTTGTGGATTGTCGGCCGCGAGATTTTTCAGCTCGCGCGGATCGGCTTTGAGATCGTACAACTCCGGCTTGGTCGTGCGGATGTAACGCCATTCGTCGTTCGTCAGGCTTCGCAGTGGCGACCACCCATTTTGCAGAAAGGGATCATCGGTCCCCCCGTAATAGGCGCGAGATTCAAATGTTCGTCCTTGCAGCGCGGCGAGAAAACTGCGCCCGCTGATCTCTTTCGGTTCCGGTAGATGCAACAGTTCCGTCACGGTGGGAAGAATATCGACGAGCGAAACCGTAGCGGAAACCCGCGTTCCCGGGACCGTCTCGGGCACGCCGCGCCAAATGAGCGGGACATGTTGCGTGCTGCCGTAGAGCGTGTAACCGTGCTGCAGTTCGCTGTGATCTCCCAACGATTCACCGTGGTCTCCCACGACGATCACGATGGTGTGCGGGTGTTGCTTGAGAAATTCGAGCAAGCGGCCGACTTGCTGATCGGTGTAGGCAATTTCGCCGTCGTAGGGTGAGTCGGCGAAGGCGTCGCCGAATTCCGCCGTGCGCGGATCGTAGGGAGCATGGGGATCGTACAGATGCACCCAGCAAAAGAACGGCTTCGATCGCGGCTTGGTCAGCCACTCGAGTGCCGAATCGACGACGAGCGCTCCGTCGCGAAAACGGTGGATCGAATCCTGTGTCGGTTTGGCGTCGGCGAGGTTGTCGTCGTATTCCTGAAAGCCGCGGCTGAGGCCGAACTTCTGGTTGAGAACGAACGACGCGACGAACGCTCCCGAATCGTAATTTTCGCGGCCGAGAATTTCACTCATCAACGTGAGATTTGTCGGCAGGCTTCCGTAACCGTTCGTTCGCAAGCCGTGTTCGGGAGGATAAAGCCCCGTAAACAGGCTGGCGTGAACGGGGAGCGTCAACGGTGCCGGGCTGACGGCGTGCTCGAATAAAACTCCCTCGCGGGCAAGCTGATCGAGGATCGGGGTGCGCGCCTTGGCATAACCGTAGGCGCCGATTCGGTCGGCGCGGGTGGTATCGAGCGTGATCAACAGGATGTTGGGAGGGGATTCGCGAGTCAGCCAGCGAGAGGCGACCAGTCCCAACGCCGCCACACAAATAACGGCGAACAATAATTGCTTTTTCCAGCGGAAGTTTTGCATGCCGTTGATCCTAACCGGTAGGACCGCAGGCTGCAACATTTTGCGAATGATTCCGAGTGACGTCGAGATAACTCTTGCATGAGATCTCGCTGGTAAGGCACCCTCACTCCACCCTCTCCCGCAAACGGGCGAGGGAGAAAGAAGCAATAACGCGTCTTCATCAGGCTGCCTGGGATTGATCGGAGATTGAACTCGCCGGCGCAAACTTCATCGTCGAGCGCTGTTTCAGGCCGAGGATTTCTGCGAGATTTTCGACGACGGCATCCTGTTGATCTTCGCGGAGCTCGGTGAAAATCGGCAGCGCGAGAACTTCGTCCGACGCCGCTTCTGCATCTGGAAAATCTCCCAAGCCGTATCCCAAAAATTCGAAGCACTTCTGCAAGTGCAGCGGTGCGGGGTAATAGACCGCCGCGCCGATCTGCCGGCTGCGCAGTGCGGCGAGAACTTCGTTGCGTCGACCGTGCTCGATGCGCACGACGAACTGATTGAAGACGTGCCGACGATCGGGGAGCGTTTTCGGTAACGTCAAAGCCCCTTCAGTCACGTAATCCGACAGGAGATGTTCGTAACGTTCTGCGTTTTTCTGGCGACCTTCGGTCCAGTCTTGCAGATGACGAAGTTTGATTCTGAGTACTGCGGCTTGCAGGGCATCCAAGCGGCTGTTGAGGCCGATTTCCACGTGACGATATCCACCCATGTCGCCGTGGACTCTCAATCGGCGCAATCGCGCCGAGAGTTCGGGATCGTCGGTGGTGACGATGCCGCCATCGCCGGCGCCACCGAGGTTTTTTGTGGGGAAGAAGCTGAAGCAGCCGAGCGTCCCAAGCACGCCGGCGCGCCGACCCCGGTACTCGGCCCCGATCGCCTGGCAGGCGTCTTCGATGACCGATAAGCCGTGACTGACGGCCATTCTCCAGAGAGGTTCCATATCGGCACACTGTCCGAACAGATGGACGGGGATGATCGCTTTCGTCCGGCTGGTGATCGCGTTTTCCACCTGATCGGGGAGCAGATTGAAACTGACCGGGTCGATGTCGACGAAGACCGGTTTCGCACCGACGCGGCATATGGTGCTGGCGGTTGCGAAAAAGCTGAAGGGGGAGGTAATGACTTCATCGCCGGGGCCTATATCGAGCGCCATCAGCGAGAGGATCAAGGCATCCGTCCCCGATGCGCAACCGATGGCATCACGGGCATCGCAGTATTCGGCGACTTCGCATTCGAATTCGGCGACTTCGTCTCCCAGAATGAAACTTTGAGTGGCAAAGATTCGCTGAACGGCTTCCTGGATCTCCGCTGAAATGGTCTGGTATTGAGCGACAAGATCGATGAGAGGGATCGGGCTTCGGGAGGTTGCCGCAGGAACTTCAGTGGGACTCATGTGCGATTCCTTTCGCATTCTGATTGGCTACACGCGCCCGAGGGGCGATTCGTTTTGCAAGTGGGAACTGCCGATGCGTCATGCATCCGGGGGGCAGCGTATGTCAGGGAGCGATTTCTGTCAACGCGAAACTTGATCTGTTGTAGCAGCTCGAAAAATAGGGGAAAACGCCTGCATAAGGGCATCGTTCACGCTTTGGGTGTCGGCAACGGCAGGACCATGAAGGTTGCGGTCCCCAAGGCGACCAGTTCGTTGCCGGCATTGCGAACTTCGCCCCGGGTGACGATCGTTTTTCTCCCTTTGTGAAGAACTTCACCGGTGGCGATCAGCGAGTCTCCTTTTTCAGCGGTCCGAATGAAGTTCACGCCGAGCTGGATCGTCACCACGTGATGATCGGCGGGAGCGACGGAGTTCGCCGAGACTCCCATCGCCGTATCGAGCAGCGTGGCCACGACCCCTCCGTGCAGGATCCCCAACGATCGGAGATGAGGATCATCGACCGTGATTTCAAATTCGGCCTGCCCGTTCCCCGACTTGACCGGGCGAATGCACAGATGATCGAGCAAAGGAACTTGCCGACGGATGAGAATACTCTGCTCCGAGGCCTTCTCGGAATCGTTGGTTTGAGACACTGTGAAAATCCTCTTCTCGAAAATGCGGAGGCAGACGATTCTACTTCAAGGCGATCGGACGCAGCGTAAAACCGGCGGTGGCACCGGCGATCTTGTTGACGGTGGCCATATAACAGAATTCGTAGACCTTGTCGCGGGCGAGATCTTCGAGGTAGTGGAATTCTCCGATGTGGACTCCTTGTTCCACGAGCAGATAGTTATGCACGGGAATGAACGATGATGAGCCTTCCGGAGCCGGCGCGACTTCGAGTCCGCTCGTGTCCGAACCAATCAGCATCGCTCCGTACTGCTCGATCAGATGTTTCGCCGTTTCGAGCGTGATGCCTGCGGAATCGTATTCCTGCAGCACATCGACATTCGAGCCGTCTTTCCCCCAGTGCCGCAGTGTTCCCGTGCGGAACAGCACGACGTCGCCGGGATGAAGCTGCACCTTCTCCCACTTGAGCACCTCTTCGACGTCTTCGGGAGTGATCGCATAATGGGCATCGAGTTGATCGACGTCTTTCATGCCGGCGATATCGAGCAGAACTCCGCGTGCGACGATCGGCGGGATCGTCGTCGCATCACACTTGCGCAAGCCGTGATCGCCGCCCCAGTCCCCTTCGCGAAAACCGTTATACCAGTGATGATCTTCACCGGCTGTGATGTGGCCGAGACCGTCGATTTGCGTGGCGACATTGTCGTTGATGAACAGGGCGCAGCTATGCCATGCGGTTCTCAGCCTATTCTTGTCGGGGGCAATGAAGTCGTAATCGAGTTCCCGTTCGACCCCTTCGGGACTGCGGTACGACATGATCTCCCCGGGGCTGTGTCCCGGCCACTTGAAGCTTTTTCGGCTGTATGTGATCCCCATGTCGTACACGGCGCCAGACTTCGCGAGCTTCATCGCCGACGCGATCGACTGCGGAGTCATCGCGTTGAGCGAACCGACTTCGTCGTCAGGCCCCCAGATCCAGCCCCAGCCCTTTCCCTTCTGCCACCCCTTGATTTCCGCCGATTTTTCGTTCTTATCGCTGAAGACGAATGAGGTCTGAGTCATCAGCGCGACGAACGCAATGAGCATCAATCGTTTTCCGCCGCCAAATTTCAACAGGTTGGACATGATTAAGCTACTCCTGAAGTGAGATGTGATTCAGAGTTGTTACGATGGCCAGCATTGAGAACCGCCGTCGACGCGCAGGACTTGTCCGGTGACGAATTCGCCCAGGGGACCGGCAAAGAATTCCACGACGCGGGTCACCTCATCGACGAGGCCGACCCGGTCGAGCGTCCCCCCTTCGACGAGACGTTGCGGATCGACATGCCGCGTCCCGAGAAACCTTCCCGTTCGCGTGTCTCCCGGAGCAAGGCTATTCACGTTGATGTTGTGCGGCCGAAGCTGAACGGCGAGGCACCGCATGTATTCGATCGCGGCGGCTTTCGCGGTGGCATAAATCGCTCCGTTCTCGCTGCCGCGAAACGCGGCGATCGAACTGATGATGAGGATCTTTCCCGATTTTCGAAGGATCATTTGTCGGGCTGTCTGCTGGCAGAGGTAAATCGTGCTGATGAGATTGCGATCGAGCACCGCGCGGACGTCGCATTCCTTGATCATCACCGCATCGTTGGGGTTCGGCTTCCCTCCCGCCGCGGCGATGTCTCCTCCGGCGTTATGAATGAGGATATCGATCGGCCCCAGCTCGGCAGTCGCCGTCTGCACGACGCGTTCGACCTGATCGGCCAGCGTGAGATCGCCGAGAATGCTTTTCGTCCGCACGCCGTATGTCTCGCCGATCTGCCGGGCGGTATCGGTCAAGGTCGTACCTTCGCCGTATTCGGCCGGACCTTGTTCGCGCATGCCATGCACGGCGACTGCGCAGCCCATGCGGGCGAGATGTTCGGCGAACGAACGCCCAAGCCCGCGCCCACCCCCGGTGACGAGTGCGACTTTCCCGTGCAAAAACTTGGCGTCTGCTTGAGGCATGTGGTTTCCTTGTCGTATGGATTCAGAATCAGTGACGCAACACTCATTTGACTCGATAACCTGACTATCGAGCAATGATACACGGGAAAAAAATGAGTGGTGGAGTGGTAGAGTGGTGGAATAATCCGGAGCGTTAGCGAGGGAGCTATCCGGCCATGTGTCAGGAAGCATGGGTGAAAACAACATCGCCGTACGCAATCGGTAAATTGCATACGGCGAGTTACTTATTGAAGTGAATTATAGTCGACGACGGTTTTCAGTTCGCCGTGACGGAGATTTTAGGGAGGAGCGTGAAATATCGGCGGGTAATTTCGCGTCCCTTCGATTTGAGAACCACCATGTAATCGCCGGGGGAGAGCGATTCCCGCAGGTCGAAATTGAATTCGACGCGCGATAATTCTCGGCCGATGACATTGCCGACGCGATCGATGATCGGTCCATCGGCATCGTGCAGGTTGCATTCGACCCACATATCTTCGTGTGGCGGGCTTAACGTGATTTGCGCGAACAGCATCTCTCCGTGCGTAAAGGTGTCGCGCCGGTTCGACAGGATCCCGCTGATGATTCCTGTGCCAATATCGAATGCGAGGAATTTATCTTCTTCGCGGATCGGCTCGGAGACGCGCAACATGCGATTGATCAATTCGCGATCGGTGATTTCTTTGAGTGGATGCGGTCCTTCGGGACGGCGAATGCCATAGACGTCGAGTCGGTATTCCCATTCGACGCCGATCATCACCAGCGAAACGAGTGCGAAGGCGTAAACCAGTTGCGAGTGATACCAGCGGCCCGATTGAAGGCGCTGAGCCAGCTTCGAGATCCCGTTGGGAATCCATTCTCGCCGCAACCAGGCATATCGTCTACTTAACCTCCGATATTTGGCAGCGAGCCATTGCACGTCCTGTTCGTTCATGTAACTCAGATAGATCGTCCAGCAAACCGCCGGAAAGATATACAAGCCCAGCAAGAGCAACGTGCCGAGGTGGAAGGCGAAACCACCGGCCAGCGCAAACCACCTGCCGACGCGCGACCAGACGATGAACAGAAACACGATTTCCCAAATTATCGTGACATAGCCGCCGATGACGAACAACACCGGGTAGAGCGTGAAGTATTCTCCCAGGCGATGCGAGTGATTGACGTTCGTCATGGCCCAGTAAATCATCTGATCGCCGCTGAAAAACGCCGGAGTATGAAACTTGGTCATCGCCGCTCCAAAATAGACGACGCCGATGAGGAGTTGCAGCAGTCGTCGCGGCCAGACGGGGACGAGCGGATACGCCGTTGACGGTTGTCCCGGCCAGTAGTTTTTCCCGGCTCGCTTTTTCAACCAGGCATCGACCGACCAGATCGCGCCGCATTCCGAAATCGTCAAGATAAACAGCACGTGATTGGCGATCACGCAGTATTTATTGATGGTGCTTAAGTAGTCGATCATGTTGAAGTACGCGAACAGCACCGTCGAGCATGCCAGCGAAAATCGCGTACACCAGCCGATCGAACTGAACAGCAGTAAGATCACCAGCGCCGAGAACAAGGCGACGGCGACGGTCCCTGAAAAGATCGGGAATACATCGTAGTATCCGAAATTATCCGCGAGCGGAGCGGGTGCGCCATCCAGCGAATAGAGTTCGCGCGCACGAGCCCAGCGCCAGCTCACGACGATCAGCACGATCAGCGGCATGACGATGCGAATCAAGGCCATCGCATAGGGGACTTCTTCCGCGTAGAAGAATTGTCCCAGGCGCGTACGCTTGATCGTTGACGAGTTCAACATGGCAGCTTCCTTTCTGCTCCGTCACCATTCGCCCGATATCATCCCATAGGGAGACCGGACAGCGAACTGGATAAGGCGATTCTCAGGCCGTCAATTTCCCAATGGAGAGCCGACCGACAGCGATTGAGCCGATTGATGATTCGATTCCGAAGAGACATAGTTCGGAGCGTTCGCATTTCTGCCGCTGACCATATACGGCTGATTGCGAAATGAATCGCTGACCAGCCGGGGATTGTCCATCATGACCCGAGTGTAGTTGTAGCTATACCAGTTGGCGTTCGTCAGCAGCGGATTGCCGTCGATGTCGAAGATGTTTCTCAGATGGTAATACGCGTAGCGCTCTCTCGGTTCAGGGTAGCGCTTGACCCAGATCGAGTCGGGCAAATTGAATTTTTTAGCCCACGCTTCCTCGACGCAGAAAATTCGCGTGATCGGTTCGTGCCGGGTATGATCGAGGCAATTCGTCGCCTGCTTCATGATGGCATTGCAAAACGTATCGTAATGATGCCGGGCCAGTTTTCCGTAGGGAGAATACTGTCCCCACGGTCCGGGAGCGAGTTCGTAGATTTTTCCGCTCTCACCTTCCGCGAGAATATGCACTCGAAAATCGTACGCCGACCACCCGCAGAACATATCCCATACGAGATAATACATTCCGGGATGACTGGCCTGTTTGAAGTTGAACGTATGCGCGATGATCCCCCAACCCAAGAGGCTGAGATACCCACCGATGATCAGATGCACGCACCAGACGCGAGCGTATTTTCCGATGGAAATGATTCTATTCATCGCATGCACCTCCATGTGTATTGCGAATCGAACGCTTGACGGAAGACGGGAGAAATGTCGATCAGAGAGGCGATTGCATCGTGCAATCTTTCAACACAAGCCGCAGGGGTGCGAAAATATCGACCATCCGGCGAATTTGGTCAAGATCAGCCTGCTTCGTAACCGACATCAAAATCGGCTTGGATGCAGAATTCCCGATCGCGAGAACGACGAATCGCTCGCTACTGGGTGTACTTCTCGCCCGCGGGAAACCGTAATGGCGGCCAATCCATCCGATATCCGTCTCGGACACTTATCGTGCAACTGCCCGTTCTGGCCAGCGTTTGGCCAGCAATTCGGCGATCTGGACGGCATTGGTTGCCGCCCCCTTGCGGAGATTGTCGCTGACGCACCAGAAGTTTAAGCCGTTGGGATGCGACAAATCGCGGCGGATGCGGCCGATGAAGACTTCATCCCGTCCGGAACAGATCCCCGGCGTGGGATAGATGCCGTTCTGCGTATCGTCCATGACGATGATTCCCGGAAAGGCCGCGAAAAGCTTGCGGGCCTCTTCGGGAGAGACGGGGCGTTCGGTCTCGACGGTGATCGTTTCGCTGTGGCAATTTTCCACCGGGATACGCACGCACGTGGCGGCGATTTGCAGGCTCTCATCGCCCAGAATTTTCCGGGTTTCGTATACCATTTTCATCTCTTCGCTGGTATAGCCTTCTTCCTTGGGGCTTCCGATCTGAGGCATGGCGTTGAATGCGATCGGGTGTCGAAATACCTGGTACTTGTAATCGCCTCCGGAGAGCGCGGCCTTGGTCCCCTCCATCAGATCGGTCGTTCCCTGCAAGCCGGCGCCGCTGACCGCCTGATAGGTGCTCACGATCACGCGGCGAACGCGAGCGGCGTCGTGCAACGGCTTCAAGGCGACGACCATTTGCGTGGTCGAACAGTTCGGGCTGGCGATGATTCCTTTGGATTTGAACGCCTCCTCGGGATTGATCTCGGGGACGACCAGCGGCACGTCGGGATTCATGCGCCAATAGCCCGATTCATCGATGACGATCGCACCGGCGGCAACCGCTGCGGGCAGGTATTCCCCCGCAATGTCATCGGGAGTGCTGGCGATCACCAGATCGATGCCTTCGAAACAACTCTTCGTCAATTCTTCAATTTGATATTGCCGGCCTCGAAATGTAATGTGGCTGCCAGCACTGCGAGCGGAAGCGAAAAAACGAAACGTTTTCGCGGAAAAATTCCGTTGTTCGAGCATGCTGATAATGATCCGCCCGACCGCACCCGTGGCCCCTACGACTCCCACTGTCTCCAACACGTTCATTGCTCCTGTGATTAAAAGATCCTGACACAACCGGTTGTGCCTGTCGAAACCGCCTCAAAATTTTAAGAAAATCACGCAGTACAGAGGTTGTGTTAGAGTTACTAAAAACTTGTTCGTTCGGGCCGGCATGAAATTCGTCGTTCGTATATCTTAACGATTCGTTCGTCTGTCAGGCAAATGATGGCAATCGCCTCGATCCGGCGTGATATTTTCGGAGATCGGTCGTCATGCCGCGTCTGTCAGAACTTTAATGCCGGCTGCGGTGCAGGCCACCGTCATCTCGCCGTGGACGCATGGGGAGCGATCATAGGTTTCCCAGCCGCCGTTTTCCAGGCGTCTGAGCGCTCCCTTGCCCGTTGTCAGTCCCCATTCGACGGCGAGGACCATGCCGGGACGCATAACGGGAAATTCGACAAGGGATGTCTCGCCGAGGTTCCATGCGAGTTGCGGATCCTCGTGCAATTCCTGTCCGATTCCGTGTCCGATGACGTCATCGATGAGCCGTAATCCGCTGCTTCGCACATGGTGTTGCAGAGCGAGTGCAATCTCCCGCCAGCTTTGGCGTCGGGATAACAGCCCATCGAGCAGTTCTCGCGTGAACTGCAGCGCATCGAGCAGGGTTTGCTTCTCGCAACTGATCCTGCCGACCGGGTACGACCATGCCGCTTCTGCACACCAGCCGTCGAGTCGGCATCCGGTATCAAGCGTCAGGATATCTCCCTCCGTTAACGTTGCTGCATCGTCGACCGGCGTACCCAGTCGACTATTCAATGAGAGTAAACAGGGGACGAGTCGTGTTTCACCGTGAGGTTGACGCAGGCGAAACACGGATTCGGCAGCGTGATGCCGATAAAGCTCGACGACAATGGCATGCAGTTCCGATAAAGAAACGCCGGGACGAATATTGAGGGCAACTTCCCGGTGTGCGGCGGCAACCAGCTTCCCCGTGTGTCGCATCTTCTCGATTTCAGCGTCGTTTTTGAGGATGATCACGGCGATGAGACCGAACGGCGACGGGGAATATTGCAGCGTCCACTCGAATACGATCAACGTTCGTTATCGACGTCCATCAGTCCGGAGTAGTTCCGCATGATGAGGTGACTGTCGATTTTCTGGACCAGGTCGAGCGCCACCGACACAACGATCAGCAATCCCGTGCCGCCGTAGAAACTGGCGATCAGGAAGTCGATGCCCATCGCCGACGAAATGACCGTCGGGATGATGGCGACCAGCGACAGAAACGCCGCTCCCACATAGGTGATTCGAACCATCACCTGCTCAAGATAGCTGGCGGTTCGGAACCCCGGCCGGTAACCGGGAATGAAGCTGCCGTGATCTTTCAGGTTATCGGCAATATCTTTCGGGTTAAATGTGATCGCGGTCCAGAAATAACAGAAGAAGTAAATCAGGACGATGTAAAAGACGTTGTAGACATAGCCGCGTCCGCTGCCGAACGCTTCGGAAAGCATGCTGAGGGTGGTATTGCCCTGCCAGATGTTGCTCAGTTGCTGGAACAGGAACCAGGGTATCATGAGCAGGCTCGATGCGAAAATGATCGGCATCACGCCCGACTGATTGACGCGGAGCGGCAACGATTGACGCTGTCCCCCCATCACGCGGCGGCCGCGTACATGCTTGGCGCTCTGAATGGGAATGCGCCGTTGCCCCTGCGTCATGAAGATGACGCCCACAACGACGAATACGAAGAGTATCCCCAACATCAACATGCGCTCGATCCCGGTGTCGGTGCCGATCTTCACCCCCTGCGTTAAGGCCGGTTCAATCAATTGCCAACCGGCCTGAGGCATGCGAGCCAGGATGCCGGCCATGATCAGCAGGCTGATGCCGTTGCCGATGCCGTAGGCGTCGATCTGCTCACCCATCCACATCAGCAGAATCGTACCCGCCGTCATGGTGATCGTGCAGATCACATGGTAGTAGAAGTTGTCGTAGCCGGCGAGGATCAGACCTTGTCCTGAGCCTAACCCTCCTGAAAGTGCTCGAATCCACATATAACTCTGCCCCAGGCAGATAAATACCGTCGCGTATCGCGTATATTCGTTGATCTTTTTTCGTCCGGCTTCACCTTCTTTTTGCAGCCGTTCGAGCGGAGGATAAACGCTGCCCATCAACTGAAAGATGATCGACGCCGAGATGTACGGCATGATCCCCAACCCGAAGATCGTGCTGTTGCCGACGTTCGAGGCCGAGAACAGCGCCACGATCTGCATCACCTGGCCGAAGCCCCCCTGGGATTTCTGCAGGTCGGCGATGTACGTCGAAAGTTGTTGCTGATCGATGAACGGCAGCGGTATCCAGAACCCCATGCGGTAGATGGCTAATAAGCCGAGCGTCAACAGAATTTTCTGTCGCAGCTCAGGAATTCGGAAGACCGTCATGATTTTGGCAAACATCAGATTGATCCTTCATGCCCAACGTTCAATAGAATTCGCATGGTCGCGGGAGTATTCCGATCATTTATAACGACGAAGCCGTTGACTTCAAAAGACGATTGCTCATCCTGTCAGGAGTCAACGGCTTTGTGAATAGCCAGATTATTGGATTAAGTCTTGCGGAGCGGCGCCAGATGCTCGCTCCAGTTATCGACAGTAACTCCCGATGTCGATTGAAATCAACTGACGGGGAGAATAGCGATTTTGGATCAACCGAACAAGATCCGTTCGAAAGTTCCGCCGGCGGCAGTAATCTTTTCTTCGGCCGACTTGGAAAATTGATGGGCCTTGACCGTGAGTTTCTTCGTCAATTCGCCGTTACCTAAAATCTTGATCTCTTCGTACTTACCGCGAACCAGGCCGTGCAATTCGAGGACCGTGGGATCGAGAACGGCCCCATCCTCGAAGACCTCGTTCAACGCAGCCACGTTTACCACCTTGACGACTGTGGCAAACTGCTTGTTGTTGAAGCCGCGTTTGGCCACCCGCCGCATGATGGGCATCTGTCCCCCTTCGAACCCGATGCGTGTCTTCGCGCCAGAGCGGCTCTTGTTCCCTTTGTGACCGCGCCCGGCAGTTTTGCCGAGGCCGGTGCCGGTGCCGCGACCTATGCGCTTGCCGGTACGGTGTTTATTGATGCCGCGATGGACGTCGTTCAGGATCATAATTCCACCCCTCGGAGACGAGCGACCGCCTCGCGGGTTCTGAGAAGTTGTAAGGCGTTGATGGTCGCTTTCAGCAAATTGATCGGGTTGCTCGAACCGCGGACCTTGGTCAGAATGTTGGTAATGCCGGCCGACTCGACCACCGCGCGAACGGTCGCCCCGGCCTTGATGCCAGTACCGGGACTGGCAGGAATCAGCACGACTCGCGCCGTGCCAAAGCGTCCTTCGACCGTATGGGGAATGGTCTGGTTCACCACCGGCATCGAAACCATGCTGCGATTGGCAACCTTGACGGCCTTGTCGACTGCCATGGGGACTTCAATCGCTTTGCCGTATCCGATGCCGACTCGTCCTTTGCCGTCGCCGACTACGACCAAGGCGGAAAAGCTGAAGCGTCGCCCTCCCTTGACCACGCAAGCGCAGCGACGAATCTGGACGACGGTTTCAGGACCGGTTTTTTGATTTTCTTGTAACGCCACTACCTGTACTCCCTGCGGATCTCTGTTCCAACATTTTGATTCAACCGGCTGTTCAATAACCGGATGGCTGGAGTTTCCAGCTCATCGCGGAGGATGATTAAAAGTCGAGGCCCGACTGCCGGGCGCCTTCGGCCAACGCCGCAACCCGGCCGTGATAACGATACGGACCGCGATCAAAGGCGACCTGTTTGATACCCGCATTCACGGCCCGTTCGCCGATCAGTTTGCCGATTGCCGTTGCCGCTTCGACCGTGCTGGTCTTAGGAGCGGTGAAGGTCTTTTCGGCAGTGCTGGCGGAAACCAGAGTCCGGCCGGCGCTGTCGTCGATGATCTGGGCATACATATGCCGACCGCTGCGAAAAACGCTCAGTCGGGGTCGGCCTGCGCCGCGCACCTGGTTGCGAACGCGATAGACACGGCGTTGTCGCTGTTTCGCCAAAGTTTTTTGAACTGCCATGGGACTCAAACCTTATGCACAATTTTTATAAGCCAATTCTCGCGGAATACTGCTGTCTGGCCGAACGAGAATCTGAATTCCTCGATTGTTAATATCCTGATTACCCGCCGCTGGCGAATGCCTTCCCGGCCTTGCGTCGGACGTATTCACCGACATAACGAATCCCTTTGCCCTTGTACGGTTCGGGCGGACGAACGTGTCGGATGTCGGCGGCAAATTGCCCCAGCGCTTGTTTATCGATACTGCGAACGGTGATGTGGGTCGGGTCGGGAACTTCGCAATTGACTCGCTCGGGCAACGGGAGTTTGACCACGTTGGCGTAACCGACTTGCAACGACAGCGTCTTGCCGCTCAACGAGGCCTGATACCCCACCCCTTGAATTTCCAATCGCTTCTCATAAGGCGTAACGATCCCGGTCACCATGTTCTGAATGAGCGCACGCGTCAGGCCGTGCAGCGCCCGACTCTCGCGTTGATCGTCGCCACGGGTGACCACGATCTGTTTGGCGCCGGCGTCGATTGCAACGGAAATATTCGGATGCACATCCAGAGTCAATTCGCCGTTCTTGCCCTTGACGGTGATCGCCTGACCTTCGAGGCTGGCAGTAATTCCGTCCGGAATATTAATCGGGTTCTTGCCGATACGAGACATGGAAACACCTGATTGACGTAACGATTTCACAACGATTGAATCCGGCGCGACAGGCTTCTTTCATCCAGATGACGCGCCGAAACGATGACCATTTACCAAATGCCGACTTTTACCAGACCTGACACAACACTTCGCCGCCGACGTTCTGTTTTTTTGCTTCACGATCGCTGAGGACGCCGCGATTGGTAGACAATACCTTGATACCCATCCCCTGCAGCACCGGCTTAAGCTCGTCAACTTGCTGGAAAATACGCCGCCCCGGCTTGCTGACTCGCGAGATGTGCTGCACGACGCGTTCGCCGTTCGGACCATACTTCAGATTGATTCGCAACTTTTTGCGCGGCTCGGCATCCAGGATTTCGATATCCCAGATGAATCCTTCACGCTGCAATGCCGATGCGACGGCAACCTTCAACTTGGATGTTGGAATGTCGACAAACGGACGTTCGATGAGTAGGGCATTGCGGATCTGGGTTAACAGGTCGGCAATCGGGTCGGTCATCATATCTGAGAATATCCTCTAATTAAACCGCGAAAAAAAATCTGAGTCCATTCGCCAATTGTTATCTATCAGTTTTAACCAAACCGCCGGAGAGTTATCCGCCGACAGCCCGCTCGACCTTCACGCCTTATTGCCGCGAGTATCTCAGCGGATGGACGAATCGATCGACCGGCAGCCGCACGAATTACCAACTGGCTTTTCTGGCACCGGGAACCAAACCAT
>JBJXGP010000121.1:0-5098 GCA_046160425.1 Planctomycetaceae bacterium | reverse complement strand
AAATCCCACGCCCTTCGAAGACTCAGAGCGTACCACCAGAAACCACCGTGTCAAGTTAACCCGTTGCGGCACCAAAATCGAAACGACTGGTGGATGCCCCGCCAGTTTTTTCATGCGCATCACGCCGGTTTCGGGCGTTTCTTGCAGTATTCTTCATACTCGGCGGCGGTTTGTTCGTTCATCGGATACGTCCCCACGAGACTGGCTCCCTGAGAGATTTTCTCGGTGATGAAATCTTCGCGATGTTCCTGCAAGGCGGCTTCCTTCGCGATCTGATCGGCGAGGTGCCGGGGAATGACAACGACCCCTTCTCCGTCACCGACTAAGATGTCTCCGGGAAAGACCGCGACCCCTCCACAACCGACCGGCAACTGAATGTCGACCGGATGATGAATCGTCTTGTTCGTCGAGGCATGTGGAGATCGCGCATACGCCGGAAAGTTCAAATCGGCGATTGCAGGAGAATCGCGAAAACAGCCGTCGGTGACGATCCCCGCGGCACCACGGACTTTCATGCGCGTGGCGAGAATGCTTCCCATCGTTCCTGCGCGTTCGTCGCCGCGGGCGTCGATGACCAGGATATCGCGCGGACCGACCCGTTCGATGGCGATCCGCTGTGGATCGCGCAAGTTATCGAAAATCAGGTTGTGATCGAGGTCTTCCCGTGCCGGAATGTATCGCAGCGTGAAGGCCTGCCCCACCATGCGCAGTTGCGGCGAGAGCGGTTTCGAACCGGTGATAAAGACGTTCCATAACCCATGCTTGGCAAGCACAGTCGCCAGTGTCGCCGTGCTGGGAGTGGTGAGTAACGTCCAGGTTTGCTCGGCGAGTGGAATGAGTTCCGTCATATGTAACCTTTTCAAGTGGGTTGTGTCTTACGAGATGCGGGACCGATGGTGCCGTCGTCAAAGTGATAACGAGTGTCGCTGCATGGGCAAATCGTACATGAAATTCTGCCAAACCGACAGTGAGGAGCTTGCGATCTGTTATTCCGGAAATGTCGTAACATTTCTTGCAGCATTCGGTTATGCGATGTGCCCTGCGATTGACACTTTTCTTGGTACGCGAGTTGCTAATAATAAGATCAGCGACGCACTGAATTTCACGATTCATCCGAATGGCAACGCGAGAATTCCCCAATGAATCGAAATTCGTGCGAGCGAGTCTGGAGAAGTGAGGTGTCCTATGAAACCGGTCGAATATATTGTGTTTCCTGAAGTCAGCCCCATCGTGTTCAGACATTTGCAAGCGGCCGAAGGCTATCTGGATTTGGAGTTGGCGACGCAGGCCGAAGGGGAACTCAGCGCAGTGACGGACGCCGGTTCGATGGAAGGAATCCGCCTGATGTTGTGGGGACGGGCCCACAAGTCCCAGGATCATATGGACGAGGCGATCAACTTTTTGACGAATGCTCTCACGCATCACCCCTTCCAATTGTGTGCCGATTTGTGGCGGACGCTGGGTGATTGTTACGCCAGCGTGGGACAGACCGAAGCCGCCGAGAATGCGAAGCATCAAGCTGAAGCGGTAGCGAATGAAAAGTCGATCGTCGCGATTTTCACCTGCTCGAATTCGAGAGGCGCAAACAAGACCGAGGATCGCATGCGTCGTTCATAAGGGTTTGATCCACTTGGGTTTACGCAGCACAAAGTGAGGGCGGGGCGACGCTTTGTCGCCGAATCATCAGCGCCGGGAAAGTCCAGTTGGGTTTTTGGCGGGAAGTTGATATTCTACCGCCCCTTCGAAACCCCCTTGGGTTACAACCCTTCCGCATGAATTTTCCTGCTGATTCTCATTTCATCCCGCCTGTCTCCCTCCTTGCATGTGATCATGGATCATCTCCCCAAGACACTCCGCTACCCCTCGCCCATGTCGCGCATGATCTTGCGCTGTCGTGGACCGATCTGCGGATTGATGCTCCTTATCCTCTCCGGATGTGGCAAAATGATTGCCCGCGAGGCGACTTCGCAATTGCTGGTTTCGGATTCCGTCGACCGGGCGGTCGCGGCGATCGATTTCAGCGAATTGAGCGGGAAGAAAGTCTATTTTGATACCGAGTTCCTGAAGCCTGTCAAAGAGATCGGATTCGTCAATTCTCCCTACGTCATCGGCTCGATACGTCAACAAATGATCGCGTCGGGTTGCCTGCTGCAAGATAAGAAAGACGATGCGGAACTCATCGTCGAGGGGAGAATCGGCGCGCTCGGTACCGATCAGCACGAAGTGATCTATGGAGTCCCCGCGAATAACTTGTTGAACGCCGCTTCGAACGTGGTCACGACGCTTCCCCCCTTGCCGACGGTCCCCGAGATTTCACTGGCGAAAAAAGATGATCAGATGGCGGCGGCGAAGATCGCTTTGATTGCCTACGATCAGAAGACGCGCATGGCGGTCTGGCAATCGGGGATTTCGCAGGCCCGCAGCACGGCTCGCTCGGAATGGGTGCTGGGTGCGGGACCGTTCCAGCGAGGTACGATTCATCGCAATCCCCGCTTTGCCGGTTCCAAGATGGGACTCAACTTGCCGTTGGTCCAGACATACGAGGATTTTGATACCATTCGGACGCAGCCGTATTTCAATGAAAAGGTATTTGCCCGGGCAGGCACATCTCAAAGTGGGCCGAGTGATAAAGCAGGAACCACTCCTGGAAATCAGGCTGAAGCCGCGAGTGGCGTCGTCCCTGCCGGTGCTGAGGTTCCCGCTCCCACGGCCGAAAAACCGCCGGAAGTCATGAATCCCCCCGCGGATGCCAAGCCGATTCCGACAAATGCAGCCGATAAGAGCGTGACGGATGCTTCATCGACGTCGGCGAGCGGAAGCGCGAGCGTGAAAGCCAACGTGGCCGCCGATGCGGTTTCTGCTGCGGATGCTGAGCAAAATCGAGCCGAACATCAGCGAACCAGCAACTCGATTCTGGAATCAGAGTTGAAGGTGAAATCGCCTTTCGAGAAGATTTGGCTGTTCCCGCCCCGTGCTACTCCCCAATAATTCGCGGGACATGCTATGATGTCCTCTCGAACCGCGTGCCGATTTTCTCACGACTGACCGTGTGAATCGCATATTCGTGCCGTTGGGCCGGGTTCTTGGGATCTCCGGTGAAATTTTTTCGGAAGCATTTGATGTCGACTCCCTTTTACGATTACGACGCGATTGTGGTGGGCGCCGGGCACGCCGGCTGCGAAGCGGCATTGGCCCTCGCGCGGCTCGGCATTCCGACCGCGCTCATTACTATGAATTGCGACACCGTCGGGGCGATGAGTTGTAACCCGGCGATCGGCGGCGTAGCGAAAGGGCAAATCGTCCGCGAGATCGATGCGCTCGGCGGCGAGATGGGGCGGGTCATCGACGAAACGGGTTTGCAGTTTCGGATGCTCAATCTCAGCAAAGGGGCGGCGATGCACAGTCCCCGCGCCCAGGCCGATAAAAAAGCGTATCAGTTCAGCATGAAGCATCGGGTCGAATCGCAAGAGAATCTCTCACTGCGGCAGGAAATGGCGGAAGAAATTCTCATCGAGAACGGTGCCGTGACCGGTCTCCGCGTGCGCGGCAACGGCATTTACCGTTGTCGGGCGATGATTCTCACCACGGGAACGTTCCTCCAGGCACTCATGCATACGGGCGAAGCGAAAACTCCCGGCGGACGTGCGGGAGAAGGGACGACCGGCGGTCTGTCGCAATCGCTGAATCAACTCGGTTTCGATCTCGAACGCTTCAAAACCGGCACCCCGGCCCGGTTGAATGGACGCACGATCGACTATTCCGTACTCGATATTCAACCCGGGGATGAGGATCCGCAGCCGTTCTCGTTTCTCACCGAGCGGATCACACAATCACAACTCCCCTGCTACCTGACGGAAACCAATGCCGATTGTCACGCATTGATTCGGAAGAATTTGCATCGGGCACCGATGTACAGCGGGCAGATCAAATCGACCGGGCCGCGTTATTGCCCTTCGATCGAAGACAAAGTCGTCCGCTTCGCCGATAAGCAATCGCATCAGATTTTCCTGGAACCCGAAGGGCGAAATACGCTCGAAGTCTACTGCAACGGGATTTCAACGAGCTTGCCTCGCGACGTGCAAGATACGCTGATTCATTCTGTCCGTGGCCTCGAACGTGCTGAGATCATGCGCTATGGGTACGCCGTCGAATATGACTTCGCTCCGCCGACGCAACTGCATTCCTCGCTCGAAACCAAGCGCATCGCAGGGTTGTATTTCGCGGGACAGATCAACGGCACGACCGGTTACGAAGAAGCCGCCGGCCAGGGATTGCTCGCCGGGATCAACGCCGGTTTGAAGTTGCTGGGACGGGAACCGCTGGTTCTTGACCGCAGTCAGGCATTTCTGGGAGTGCTGATCGATGATCTGGTGACCAAGGGAGTCGATGAACCATACCGCATGTTTACCTCGCGGGCCGAGTATCGCCTGCTGTTGCGGCATGACAATGCCGATCGACGACTGACGCCGATCGGCCGTCAGATCGGTCTCGTCTCGCAGAAACGCTGGGAGTCGTACAGTCGCTACCAGGCCGAGATCGATCGGGCGAATGACTTTCTCCTCAAACGTCGGCATCACGGACTGACTCTCGAAGAATGGCTGCGCCGCCCCGAATATACCTGGGAAACGCTCGCACAGTTCGCGCCGGAGATTTCGGAGATGGAAATCTCTCCCCGTGCCGCGGCTCAGGTTTCGATCGAAACGAAATACCAGGGGTACATCCGCCGTCAGTCGCGGGAAATCGCCGAGCAGTCGAAGGTCGAGATGATCAAGATCCCGGAGACCTTTGATTTCCGTGCGGTTCCCCAACTGCGGGCCGAAGCGCGAGAGAAGTTGACGCGCGTTCGCCCCGGCAATCTCGGACAGGCGGGACGCATCAGCGGCATCACCCCGTCCGATCTGACAGTGTTGATGCTTTATCTGCACGAACCAGAGAGACTCAGTCTTTAATTGCCGGCGAGTCCAAAGTGCTTCCCATTCCTGCATGAGCGAGTAGGGATGCACCCGAGTTCGCCTCCGGGTTTCATTTCGATTGAACCCGCTGTATGGCCATTCTAGCCATGTCTTTATAAACAAAGGGCTGTAGAGGCTTTACAGTT
>JBJXGP010000120.1:0-6730 GCA_046160425.1 Planctomycetaceae bacterium | reverse complement strand
CCAAAATGCAGTTGTGATTGAGATTTCACGATCGCGTTCGATCACATTCACTCTGCACACAGCAAACCTAGGTCAAGGCGCGGGACAGTCAAGAAAAACGCTCTCGGATTTTCGCGGATTCTCAATTCGCACCATTTTCGTTCAAGATTCGGAAGCGAATGCCTCCGCAAATCATCAGTACCACCCTCTTCGATGTGGCGTTCTTGCATCATGCTTCAATTTCAGCACACGTCCTGGTGAATGAGTTGCTCCGCAGATTGACGGTCTTTATCATTCGGAAATGACAATCTCCGTTCACGTGCATTTCACCCCGGCTTCGATCGAACCTGAAAAACTCAAGGACTGCACCGCCGTCGTGATCGATGTTTTGCGGGCATCCACGACGATCGTGCATGCCCTCGCCCACGGTGCTCAAAGCGTGATCCCCGTGCTGGAAATCGCACAGGCTTTGCATCTCGCTTCCCAAAGCGATCGACGCTCGGTTCTCCTCGGTGGAGAACGATACGGCAAACTCATTACCGGATTCGATCTCGACAATTCACCACTCAATTACACCCCGGAGATCGTTCGCGGCAAGACCGTCATCTTCACCACGACCAACGGCACGCGCGCCCTCGCGAAGTGCGCATCGGCGGACATCATCCTGATCGGAGCAATCGTCAATCTGCACGCCGTCGCCTTGGCGGCTCTGAAGACAGGGCGTCCGCTGCACCTGGTCTGCGCGGGGACCGAGGGGGAAATCTCCGCAGAGGATGTACTGACGGCGGGAGCGATTGCCTCCGAGATTCAGCAATTGTCTCCCAGCGCACTTCAATGGAACGACTCGGCGATGATCGCGCGCGACTATTTCATCCAACGTTCCGCGACAAACGATTCGCTCTACGCCGCGTTTTGCGAAAGCCGGGGAGGGCGCAATCTGCTGGAACTCGGCTACGAATGCGATATCGAACGGTCCGTCACGCGCGATCTGTTCGAGGTGGTGCCCGTGTTTCATCCGGAATCCGGAACGCTCACGCTGACCTGATTCGCATTCCCTCTTGCCGACGAATGCAAAAATATCTATCGTCTGGTTGCTCAACTTGCCCACCCAAAGCTACATAATGGAAAGAATCCGCCGATGAATCAGAAAATGGAACAGCTTGTCGCGTTGTGCAAAAGACGAGGGTTTTTGTTTCAATCGTCCGACATCTACGGCGGGATTCAAGGCTTCTGGGACTACGGCCCCTTGGGCGTCGAACTCAAGCGCAACGTCCGCGAGGCGTGGTGGCGCGACATGATCACGATGCACAGCGAACTCGACGTCCCCGCCGGCGCACCGCAGTCGTTCTCGATGGTCGGCCTCGAATCGTCGATCATCATGCATCCGCAGGTCTGGAAATGTTCGGGACATTACGATCTGTTCATCGACAAGATGGTCGACTGCAAGGCGTGCAAGTCTCGATTTCGATTCGATCACGTCGCGATTGCGATCATGACCCCTGCCGGTTTTCCTGACGATTGGCTGGCGTGTGAAACGTACGAGCGGGATGAGGTTACGGGAATGGGGCTCTCTGCGACAAAGCAGAAGTCGCTCGAGCAGACGATCCAACAGCTCAATCGGGCCAGTGGATCAAATCTGACCGGTTCCATCGAAAACACGACGCTCAATGCCTGCTGGAAGACGCTGAAAGAGAAGATGGTCACGAATCCTCGGCTGATTCCGAAATGTCCGAAATGCAGCGGCGAACTCACGGAACCTCGCGATTTCAATCTCATGTTCAAGACGACCCTCGGCGCTCTCGGCGGTGAAGAAGACACGGCATTCCTCCGCCCCGAAACCGCACAGGGGATGTTCGTCAACTTCAAGAACGTCTGCGACAGCAGCCGGGTGAAGGTTCCGTTCGGCATCGCGCAGATCGGCAAGAGCTTTCGCAACGAAATTACTCCGCGAAACTTCACGTTCCGTTCGCGCGAATTCGAGCAGATGGAAATGGAATTCTTCTGCCACCCCAGCGAATCGCGGGCGTGGTACGAATACTGGCGCGACCGCAGATACAAGTGGTATCTCACGCACGGCATCAAGTCGGAGAATCTGATTCTCCGCGATCATACCCAGGAAGAACTCGCCCATTACTCCGTGGGGACCGCCGACGTCGAGTATGCCTTTCCGTTTCTCGAAGCGGGCGAATACGGCGAACTCGAAGGGATCGCCCATCGCGGCGACTTCGATCTCCGCTCGCATATGGAAGGCAAGCTGATGCGGCAGAACAACGAGCTTGTCGTCGAGAAAGGTGAAGGGGATGCCCCGAAATACAAAGGGAGCGGCAAGGATCTGTCCTACTTCGACGATCAGACGCGCGACCGCTTCATCCCGCATGTCATCGAACCCGCCGCCGGTGCCGACCGCGCGACGCTCGCCTTTTTGTGCGAAGCCTATCACGAAGACGAACAGCCGGACGAAAAAGGTGAGATGCAAAAGCGGACGGTTCTCCGCCTGCATCCCCGCATCGCACCGGTCAAGGTCGCGATTTTCCCGCTCATCAAAAAGGAGGGAATGCCCGAGACCGCGGCGGCGATTTATCGTGACCTCAAATCAGCGGGGATCGCTTGCACCTACGACCAGCAGGCCGCCATCGGTCGCCGCTATCGACGACAGGATGAAATCGGCACCCCCTACTGCCTGACGATCGACGGCGATACGGCGAAGGATCAATGCGTCACCCTCCGAGACCGCGACTCATTGCAGCAGGTCCGCGTCCCGATCAAAGACCTCGTCGACGACATCCAACGCCGCCTTCGCGCATAGCGCCGTTGTATTTGTATTATCGTAACCCGAAGCGTGAGCGAGGGAGCTAACCGAAGTGAAACTTTTTTCCGACCTTCTCCGCATCGGATTCTGCTCGGCATCTCTCTTGATACACGCAATCGCGGTGAAGGAATTCGCCTTCGCCGCTGATACCGACGGGAAAGCTCAAACAGCGAACACCCTCAAAGTCATCTGCGATTTCGTTGACGAGAAGCGGTCGTCGCCGAACGGACTGTTCCAATATCGGTATCGCATCGACGATCCGAGTTTCTGTTATGCCTCGTGCTGCGTCGACGGCGACAACAATGAAGAACGCGACCTCTTTTTCACGTCGCGCGCGACCAGACAAATGACGCGGCTACGCGCGGTTAACGGCGATGTCATCTGGAGCAAGCCGTTCCCCGGCGAGCAGCAATCGCTGTGTGCCTTCGATGTCGATCAGGATGGAGATTTCGAAATCCTGTACACGACGTCGGCCCCCGGACGCTTGAACCTCGTCGATTATAACGGCGAGATCGTCCGCTTCTGGGTAACGACTGACAATAAGATCGGGAACTCCCCAGTGATTCTCGACGCCGACGGCGACGGACAGCTTGATGCGATTTTCGGGACGAGGGCCGATTCGCTGATTCGCCTGCGGTTGAGCGATTTCACCGAACTTGCCCGCCGCATCAATTGGTCGCAGTGCGGGTGTCATACGACGGCACTCGATGTCGATCGCGACGGGCGTTGGGATTTCTTCGCCGGTTCGGGAGACGACTTCGGCTTCAAGGGGCGGATGATTCGCTACGATCCCGAGACGCTCGCCAGCCGCTGGGAGTACGATACCAACGACAACGCCTCGAGCGCCGATCCCGTTCTCGTCGATCTCGACGGCGATGGAACCGTCGAAATTCTCAAGTCGGTCGACAATTATCATGGGGACGACAATCACGAAGAACTCGCGGCGTATTCGGTCGACGGGGAAAAACTGTGGAGTGTCCCCGATATCGCCGAGGAAGACTCCCCCAACGCCGCCGATCTTGTGCGATCTCAACGGCGACGAGCAGCTTGAAATATTGGCGATGACGAACGGTGTCTACTTCGAAACCGCCGAGCAACAGGCGGGCAAGCCCAATGCGATCTTGTTCGCTTTGAGCACTCAGGGAGAAATCCTCGACCGGTTCGATCTCGGGTCGGCGAGATACTTCGGAGAGGCGTTCGTCTGTCAGTTAGGCCGCGGCGAACATCTCTCGGTCGTGTTATCCGGCAGCGGCGGATTCGATGTCATCAACTTGCAGGGCTTCGGCCCGAAATGGGAATACTTCCAACGCAGGCGAACATACCAGCGGCTGAACGTGCTCCCCTGGGCGTATGAAGAGACGTATTTCATCTATCGCGGCGAGAAGAAGGGGATCCAGAACGGCACAGACAATCTGATTCTCAAAAGGATCGGCAAAAATGACGCTGGCGAACCGATCTATCGCAACGGCGGTCGATTCATTTCAGAGCCGCTGGAACTTCCGCCGGGTTGCGAGTTCAAAACGCTGACATACCTTGTCGACACGCCGAAGGGGACGGAATGCAACGTCAGCCTGATCGATGAAGCCGGCCAAGTAATTGTAAGCGACGCGAAGCCGGATCAGCCGTTGGACAACGTGAATTCAACGGTTCGCGTGGTGATCGAATTGAGTACCGACGACCCGACGAAGACGCCGAGGTTCGATGAATATCGGTTGAGTTTTCGCAAGTGCGTGGAGTGAAGTTCATCAGAGTTCGTAGGGTGCGTCGCGACGCACCGGAGTTGCAGATTCAAAGATCAGTTGCGCCGATAAAGGGCAATAGACAATGAACGCTGTGAATGCCGATCTGGATCGGTTCTATACTGTTCTTTCACGACTGGAAGAGTTGGGGCAGCAAGGGCAGAGATTAGATAGCTACACTGGGAGATCTTCATTCCCATCACGCGGAGTCTACTTTTTCCGGGAAGCAGGAGAGTACAGAGCGACGAAGTCTGACTCGCTACGAATTGTGCGTGTCGGTACTCATGCGGTGAGTGCGAACGCAAAATCCACCTTGTGGCGGAGGCTTAAAGCCCACTTGGGGACACGGGCTGGCGGAGGAAATCATCGTGGGTCTATCTTTCGACGCCACGTTGGTGATGCCTTGCTTTCGCGTGATGGAGTGACTCTACCTACTTGGGGCGTCGGGTTATCTGCCCCTCGATCCGTTCGCGAAAATCCAAAGGTTCAGGCGCAAGAGACTGCATGGGAACGGAAAGTATCCGAGTACATCGGTGCCATGACGGTGTTATGGGTAGATGTCCCAGATGGGCCCGGCCCCAACAGCATACGTGCTCTAATCGAGCGAAACGCCATCGCTCTTCTCTCGAACCGTTTTACTCCAATTGAGTCAACTACCGTGGACTGGCTGGGTCAGCACAGCCCACGAGACGAGATCCGTCGTAGTAATCTCTGGAATTTGGACTATCTGGACCAAACGTATGATCCACGGTTCCTTGTCGAACTTGAAGACGCAGTTGAGCGCACATCGGAAAGCACTGAGTGATGAATATCTGGTGCCGACGATGTCGGCCAGGGCAATTCTGAAAGCTCCCATGAGCATCGGACTGATAAACAGAATTCCTTTCATCGAACCCGTCATCACCTGAATCAGCGAGGAATAAAATCATGAGCCCGAATAAGCAGACGGTGCTGAAATATATGGAAGGTTTCCGCAAGACCGATCATGCAATGATCCTCTCTTGCCTGACGGATGACGTGGAGTGGCTCATCCCCGGTGCATTTCACGTGCAGGGCAAAGCTGCCTTTGACAAGGAAATCGAGAACGATGCGTTTGTCGGCAGTCCGACGATCACGGTTTCGCGCCTGATCGAAGAAAACGATGTCGTGGTCGCCGAAGGGGCCGTGCAATGTACCCGAAGAGACGGCGGCATTCTCAACGTCGTATTCTGCGATGTCTTCGTCATGCAAGATGCAAAAATCAGGCACTTGACAAGCTATCTTGCCGAGATCAAAGGTTAAACGTCAAGAAGCACGACGTCACAAGCATGTGACATCGGCAGAACGCGAATCGTCGATGAGCTCGCCGCTGTGGAGTCTGCCATTCATCGCTCGATCGCGCCAGGGGCCGGGGGCGTCGAAGTATTTTCCGCCGACGTTCATTTCGGTGATGAGAGCCGCCGCTTTATGCAGCGGAAGTTTGCCGAGGATGTGGCCATCGGGCCGCACGGCGAAACTTCCCCACATCGACGGCTTCGCCGCGCTGTTCGTTGCGCTGATCCAGAAATGATTTTCCGCGGCACGGCAGGCCATTGTCGCCGGGACGATTGTTCGCCAGATGTTGTAGCTTCCATCGCGCACGACCGACTTGCGGGCGTTGTGGAACGATTGGAAAATCACGTCCACTCCGAGTTTTTTATATTCGCGGTACAATTCGGGGAAACGGTAATCGTAACAGATCAGCACGCCGCAGTTCACTCCCCGGATTTTGAACGTGACGAAGCGATTTCCCGGCGAGTAGTATTGCAGGTCGAGCGTTTTCTTCGGATCGCAGACCCCGGTGCAGAAGCGTTTGTCGTAACGGTTGACGATATTTCCCTTGTCGTCGATTACATAGATGCAGTTGTGCGGCTTGTTCGGCTCGTTCAAGCGATGGGTCGAACCGAGCAGGATCCACAACTTCCGGCGTTTCGCCTCGGCTTGAATTTCAGCCGTCGCATCGACCAGTTCGTCCCAGTCGATCTCTTTCGTGGAGGGAATATCAACCCCCGCATAGCCGCTGAGGCCGGTTTCCGGGAAGTGAGCGACGTGAGCTTTCTGCTCGGCGGCTTCGCGCATCAATTTCAAAATCGATTTCCGATTCTTGTCGATCTGCGGTTCGGTCGAAAATTGACACGTCGCAACGCGAAGCAACGGCATGTTTTGTCTTCCCATGAGAGTACGA
>JBJXGP010000119.1:0-10607 GCA_046160425.1 Planctomycetaceae bacterium | reverse complement strand
AGTACGCTGGCGGGCCGCTGGAGACGATGACTCGGCTGGGACGCACGACGCGGTCGTGCATCGTGTATCCCCGTTCGAGTTCCTGAATGATCTGCCACGGCTCGTGATCGGGCGAGGGCAACTGCTGAATCGCTTCGTGCAGATTGGGATCGAAGTGCTCGCCGATCGCGGCGATCGGTTTGACGCCGATTTTTTCGAGTGCCGCTTGAAATTCTTTCAGCACGAGTTCGACCCCTTGAATCGTCTGCCCGGTTTCGCCCGTGTTCTTGGCCGCGTCGAGCGCCCGCTGAAGGTTGTCCATGCCTGGCAACAAGAGCCGCACGAGCGGGAGGGGGGCATACAACCGTTCCTGCTCGGCTTCTTTCTGCTGGCGCTTGCGATAGTTGTCGAACTCCGCCTGGGCCCGCATCGAGCGGTCGAAGTATTCGTCCCGTTCCGACTGCAGCTTGTGCAGGGCCTGCAAGAGCGCATTGATATCGTCCGCGGTGAGAGTCTGGCCAACATCGCCCGCGGATTCCTGTTCTCCACTCACCGGCTGTGGCGTCGCATGGGGGGATTCTTCATCTTCGTGCTGTTTTTTGTGTGTCATGAGTTGGCGATATTTATTTTCTGAGGGATGACGACTTTCACATCGAATTATACCACTGGCGGACAAGCCGCCGATGCCACCCGACGCGAACTGCGGCGTGGGGAAAAATTACTCCTTCGGTTCATCGACTTCATTAACGAAATACTCTTTGATCTTTTCGAAAAACGATTTGCGATGCGCCGAGACGTTTGCCCGTTCGAATTCGGCGAGTTCGCGGAGGGCTTTTTCGTGCTTCGCATTGAGCTTGCGGGGAACTTCCAGTTGGACGTTCACGAGCAAGTCTCCTTTGCGATGGCCACGCGGGTCGGGAACTCCCGCTCCGCGAATGCGAATGACCTCGCCCGGTTGCGTCCCCGGAGGAACGGTCAACTGATGCCGGCCCTTGAGCAGCGGGATTTCAATCTCCGCCCCCAGCGCGGCTTGCGTATACGTCACGGGGATCTGACTCAACAGATTCACGCCGTCCCGCTTGAAGAGCGGATGCTCGCGGACGATGATGTCGACGTACAAGTCGCCGCGCGGTCCGCCGAGCGTCCCGGCCTCGCCTTCGCCGCGAAGACACAACTGCATGCCGTTGTCGATCCCTGCGGGGACGCTGACTTCGAGTTTGACTTTCCTGGCGATTTGTCCCACACCCGCGCACGATTCGCATTTATCGCGAATGGTCGTGCCGCTCCCCCGGCAAGCGGGACACGTCGTTTGCACGCGAAAGAAGCCTCGCGATTGCACGACTTGCCCATGTCCGGCGCAGTAATCGCATTTCTGCGGAGTGGTTCCCGGCTTGGCGCCGGAACCGCTGCACGTCGTGCATGATTCGTGGCGTTCGATATCGAGTTCGCGCGTGCAGCCGACGGCTGCATCTTCGAGCTTGAGCGTGATCGACGCTTGCAGGCTGGCGCCGCGGGTTGCGCGACCTCCCTTGGTAGAACTTCTGCCGCCGAACGAGAAGCCGAAGCCTTCGAAGAGATCGCCGAACGCTTCGAACACGTCGGAGACGTCGTGAAACCCGCCGGCTCCGGAGCGACCGTTTGCGCCGGTGACTCCCGCGTGACCGAAGCGATCGTAGCGAGACCGCTTATCCTGGTCGCCGAGAACTTCAAAAGCTTCCGCCGCTTCTTTGAAGCGTTCAATGGCTTCGGCATCGTTGGGGTTGCGATCGGGATGATTGGCGAGCGCGAGTTTCTTGTATGCCTTCTTGATCTCCTCGGCCGAGGAACTCTTGGAGACACCCAGAATTTCGTAATAGTCACGTGTTGATGCCATGGGCGTAACCGAAACCTGGATACTTCCTGATACTCACTTGGAAAACCGGAGTCGATGCGAACATTCGACACGTTTGTGATCTTGCGACGCCGTCGAATCAAGTCGTTGTTGGAGACGAATCGTAATCGGAAGGAACCTACATGCACAGAGCAAAAACGGGCCACCTAAAAGGTGACCCGTTGACGTTGCTGGGGACATTTCAAAGTTGTTTCACCGAGCCTGCCGGTGTCAACGAATCGGAAATGCAATTCAAGGCCATCGATATTAGCGAACCGCTCCTTCGACCTGCGGACGCTTGCCACCTTCGAGATCGTCGCCGCGAGTGATGAGAACCTGCGTGGTCAACATCAAAGCGGCGATGGAGCCTGCGTTCTGCAACGCGCTCTTGACGACCTTCGCCGGGTCGATGATTCCGCGTGAGTACATATCGACGTACTCGCCGGTATTCGCGTCGAAGCCGATGTTTTTCCCTTTTTGGCGCACTTCGTCGGCGACCACCGAGCCATCCATGCCGCAGTTTTGGGCGATGCGGCGGATCGGGCCTTCGAGGGCTTTCGCCACGATCTGGATCCCGATCTTTTCGTCACCCTTGGCGTTGACGGCCTTGACGGCTTCGATCGCACGGATCAAGGCGACTCCGCCGCCGGGAAGAATGCCTTCTTCCACCGCAGCGCGGGTGGCGTGCAGGGCGTCTTCCATGCGGGCTTTCGTCTGCTTCATTTCTGTTTCGGTCGCGGCACCGACGGAGATGATCGCGACTCCGCCCGACAGCTTCGCCAATCGTTCCTGGAACTTTTCGCGATCGTATTCGCTTTCGGTATTTTCGATCTGCGTGCGCACCTGCTTGACGCGAGCTTGAATCGTTTCGCGGTCTCCGTGGCCTTCGATGAGCGTGCAGCTATCTTTGGTCACTTCGACCTTCTTGACGCGACCCAGTTGGCTGATCTCGACCGACTCGAGCTTGATGCCCAAGTCTTCGGAAATCAGCGTCCCGCCGGTGAGAACGGCGATATCGCCCAGCATCGCCTTGCGGCGATCGCCGAACCCGGGGGCCTTGACCGCACAGACCTGCAAAATGCCGCGCAGGCGGTTGACCACGAGGGCCGTGAGGGCTTCGCCGTCGACGTCTTCGGCGATCACGAGCAGCGGCTTGCCGGTCTGCGCCACTTTTTCGAGTACGGCGACAAATTCGCGCAAGCTGGAAATCTTCTTTTCGAATATCAGGACGTAGCAATCCTCGAGGATGCACTTCATCTCGGCGGGAGTGTTGACGAAGTACGGCGAGATGAACCCCTTGTCGAACTGCATCCCTTCGGCGAGCTTCAGCGTCGTCGAATTGCCTTTGCCTTCCTCGACGGTGATCACGCCGTCGCGACCGACCTTCCCCATCGCCTCGGCGAGCAGTTCGCCGACCACTTTGTCGTTATTCGCCGAGATCGCACCGACCTGAGCCACTTCAGAAGGCTCAGTCACCGGCTTCGCCATCGCGTTGATGAACTCGACGGCGGCATCGATCGCTTTTTCGATTCCGCGGCGCACGATCATGGGGTTTGCACCGAGCGAAATGTGACGCAAACCTTCTTCGTAGATCGAACGGGCCAGCACCGTCGCCGTCGTCGTTCCGTCACCGGCGATATCGCTGGTTTTCGAAGCGACTTCGTTGACGAGTTTTGCACCCATATTTTCGTACGGGTCTTCGAGTTCGATCTCTTTGCTGACGGTCACGCCGTCCTTGGTCACCAGGGGGTTACCAAAGTTTTTGTCGATAATGACGTTGCGTCCGGTCGGACCCAAAGTGACCGCGACGGCATCCGCCAAGGCTTTGACGCCCTTTTGTAACTTCAGACGCGCACGATCATCAAACAGTATTTGCTTAGCCACGCCTCTGCACTCCTCGTTGAGTCAATACTCTATACGTTATGGGGGGGGACTTGCCCACCGCACTATTCTGGTCAGGACACAGTCTGATTCAGGACACAGTTCAAATTCGGGATGTCAGCCGATCTTCGCGAGGATATCGCTTTCGCGCAAAATCTTGACGTCATTGCCGTCGACTTCGATATCGGTCCCGCCGTACTTGCCGAACAGGACTTCGTCACCAACAGCCAGTTCGACCGCACAGCGATCGCCGGTTTCGAGCAGGCGACCCGGGCCGACGGCCACGACTTTGCCGCGCTGCGGTTTTTCTTTTGCGGAATCGGGCAGGACGATCCCCCCCGCCGTTCGTTCTTCCGCATCCAGGGGTCGCACCACAATCCGATCATCGAGAGGCTTCAACTGCATAATCGAAACTCCTGTCTCTATCGTTGCCAAGACTGTTTATGTTTGAATCGGCCCAAGGCCGGTGAATGAAACTGATAACGCTTCTAATGACTGAGCCATCCCGCAGGACTGACCGGCGAAGAACTTAGAAATCCATTCCGCCCATGCCACCCATTCCCGGCATGCCTCCCATGCCACCGCCCATACCTCCCATGCCACCCATATCGTGGTTGTGGTCGTGATGATGATCTTTATCCTCATCCTTCTTGGGCTCTTCGACGACGATCGAATCGGTCGTCATCAAGAGGCCGGCGACGCTCGCCGCATTTTGCAGTGCCGAACGGACCACCTTCGTCGGGTCGACGATGCCGAAGTCGAACATGTCGCCGTAACGATCGTTCAAGGCATCGTAGCCGTGACTGCGGTCTTTGAGTTTCTTGACGTTGTTGGCGACCACGGCTCCATCGAGACCGGCGTTTTCGGCGATTCGGCGCAACGGCATTTCGAGAACGCGTTCCACCAATTGAGCGCCATGTGCTTCATCTCCATCGAGCTTCAGCTTGGCACAGACGCCTGCACATCGCAGCAAGGCCACGCCGCCCCCGGGAACAATCCCCTCGGCCACGGCAGCGCGAGTCGCTGCCAAAGCGTCGTCGATCAGATCCTTGCGTTCCTTCATCGCCGTTTCGGTCGCGGCGCCGACGTTGATCTGCGCCACGCCGCCGGCGAGTTTCGCCAGTCGTTCCTGAAGCTTTTCGCGGTCGTATTCGCTGTCGGTGACTTCAATCTCGCGGCGGATCTGCTCGGCACGTCCGGCGATCGCCGACTTGGTTCCGGCGCCCTGCACGACCGTCGTATTCTCGGCGTCGATCTTGATCTTCTTGGCGGAGCCGAGGTCGGAGAGCTGGATGTTCTCGAGTTGAACTCCGAGATCCTTGAAAATGGCCCGGCCGCCGGTGAGCACGGCGATATCTTCGAGCATCGCCTTGCGACGATCGCCGTAACCGGGAGCCTTGACCGCGGCGACCTTGAGGATGCCGCGCAGCTTATTGACCACCAGCGTCGCAAGCGATTCGCCTTCGAGATCTTCGGCGATGACCAACAGCGGGACATTCGCCTTTGAAATCTTTTCGAGCAGCGGCACGAGCGACTTGGCCGACGTAATTTTTTCTTCGTAAATCAGAATCTTGCAGTTTTCGAGTTCACAAATCTGAGCGTCTTCGTTGGTGACGAAGTGCGGAGAGAGATAGCCGCGTTCGAACTGCATCCCCTCGACGAGATCGACTTCGGTGCTGACCTGCCGTCCTTCTTCGACGGTGATCACGCCATCTTGGCCAACCTTCATCAGGGCATCGGCGAGAATCTGGCCGATTTCTTTATCGTTATTGCCGGCAATGGCCGCGACGGTTTCGATCGACTTGCGATCCTTGGCATTGACCGGCTTGGCGAGCGTCCTCAACTCGTCGATGACAGCGGAGACCGCTTTCTGCATGCCGCGGTTGAGCGACATCGGGTCGGCACCCGCCGCGATGAATCGCAGGCTTTCGCGAAACAGGGCTTCGGCGAGCACGGTGGCCGTCGTCGTGCCGTCACCAGCGACGGTGCTGGTCTTGGAAGCGGCTTCCTTGACCAACTGTGCCCCCATATTCTCGAATTTGTCTTCGAGTTCGATGTCTTCGGCGACGGTCACGCCGTCCTTGGTGATCTTGGGGGAGCCCCATCCCTTGTCGAGGACGGCATTCCGTCCGCGAGGCCCCAATGTGCAGGCGACTGCCCGGGCCAACTTGGAGACACCCTCTAACAACGCCTTACGCACGTCTTCATCAAAGCAAAGCTGTTTAGCCACAATTTCTCCTCTATCGCTGTCTGGTGCAGTTACACGGCCAAGCCCGCACAATGCCTGGTCCAGTCGCACTGTCCAGTAAAATACAATGTCGTTGTCAGTTCAAGCAATTCGCGCGCCAAGACATTGAACGTTCCATAACTACATATTTATAATTATGTTACAACGTTCCATCGGATCTCGTCCCCCCACCATCTCCCTGCCAAGTTGGCAGCTTTTCCAATCCAGGCGGCCATTACAAATGACAAACCTGACAGACGGACCACTGGCAAGAATGATCGCCACATGGCCTGGCTAGGCCGGTTTTTCGCTCCATCCCGAACTCTTGGTATGCGGCAAGGCAAGAGAGGATTTGGCCCGTGATACTCCGGGTTGGAATTCGATTGATACAGGCGGTCGTCGTGGCGTTGAAATTCTCCAGAGCGTCAATTGCAACCCTGATCGATGAAACAACGCCGGCAGGAAAAAGCGCGTTTGGAGATGCAACTCTGTGAAAACTTGGTACATTGAAAGCCGCCAATGTGTCGCAATGACTGGGGGATGATGGTTCGTGCGCTGCGCGCGTCCGCAGGGAGAGGTTTGATGCCGGTAAAAGTTCGCTGCTCGAATTGTGAAAAGGTCGTGAATGCTCCGGACGCGGCCCAGGGAAAAGCGATTCGTTGTCCGAATTGCAAGAACCCGATCCGCGTACCCGCTCCATCCGCCGGCGCCAAGAAAAAGCCGGAAAAGAAGGAGCACAGCCCCGAAGAGTTGCTCGGGAACATCGATCTGAGCCGGGCTGCCGACGACGAAGTCAAGTTCTGCATTAACTGTCACGCCGAACTCCCCTATGTCGATGAGGACGATGAAGAAGAAGCCGGCAAGCCGATCGTCTGCACTGCGTGCGGGGTCGATCAGGAGACCGGGCAACTGACCAAAAAGGCCAAGCGCATCAAGGAACTCAAAGGGGTCGATCCCGATCAGTTCCACAAGAATTTCAGAGCCAACTCGTGGAAGTTCATGACCGACAACGCCATGCTGGCGCTGCGCACGTCGATCTATATGGTCGTCACATCGAACCTGTCATTCTTCTGTCTGTTTATGGTGCTCTACTGCACCAATACGCCACCCAAGGTTTTCTGGTCCATTTTCACGTTCGTCACGTTGATGATCACGCCGGGGTGGACGTGGTTCCTCACGTCGTTCGTGATCAAAACTACGCTCGATAAAGTCGATGTCATCAAGAAAGTCAATTTCGATTTTTTTCTCTGTTCGGCACTCGGGATCAAGGCCCTCGTGTGGCAGCTCTGTTTTCTGTCGCCGTTCTGGCTCGCCGGCGGCGCGATGCACTACTTCGCCGAGATGGAACTCTGGATGTGCGCATTGCCGATCCTGGTCGGTTTCGTGCTGGTGACTCCCGTGATGCCGGTGGTCATGGCGCACATGTCGATGCCGATCACCGGTCATGCATGGTTGCCGCATAAGATGCTACCGATCTTCTTCCGGAACGCAAAAGCCTGCTTTCATTGGGCATTTTGGGCGGCACTCACGAGCTTGCCCGTGCTGCTCATCTGGGGCTTGATCATATTTTTCTTCGGTAACAACCTCGAAGCGATGTATAACGAAATCACTCGCAACACGGCGATCGAACAGGCCAAGTTGATCGTCGCGGATCTGGGTGAAGTCAAACGGGATCTCGAACCGGAAGAAAAAACAAGTCTCGATGCGGCCAAAGCCCTGGCGGCCTCAGAACAGACGATCGTCGATTACACCAAAACCTTTATTCCCAATGCCATCTGGCTCGTCAGTTGCATGTATTACGGCTTTTTCGTCCTCTTCAACATGCGAGGCATAGGACTGTTCACGGCGGTCTTCAAGCGCGAACTCGACCTGATCTCCGCCAAGAAAGAACTCAAATTCGTCTCCAGCGCCGAAAAGAAACGACGACGCGACGAACTCAAACGGCAGAAGCAGGAAGAGAAACGCAAAGCCAACGAAGTCGTCTTCGATGAAGATGAACTCGAGGATGAAGACGAAGATGACGATGGCGATGATAAATGAAGAGCATCATGAACGATGCCATTCTTCGTCCCCTGGTGACTTCCCGCTTTCAAGCCGAAAAAGAGATCATGACCGAATCCCACGCCGATCTGATTCACACCCGCACGCTGCGTCAACGGCTTAAGGACGGAAAACCCTCTCTGGGTTGCTGGCTCACGATCACCGACCCGCTGGCGATTGAAGCGATCGCCGCCGATTGCGGACCCGACTGGGTGATGTTCGACATGGAACACGCGGGAACCGGCTGGGAAAATCTCAAGGCGGTGCTATTGGGATGGAAAGGATCGAAGATTCCATTTTTCGTCCGCGTCCCGTCGCACGATCCGACGTTCATGGCTCGCGTGCTCGACCTGGGGGCCAGCGGAGTCGTCGTCCCGTTCGTCAATACGCCAGAGGAAGCGGCACGCATCGTTTCGGCGTGCCGATATCCACCCGTTGGCCGGCGCGGCGTGGCTCCCCGGCGGGTCGGCCGGCATGGAACGCAATTCGAAGCGTATCTCGCGTCGGCGAACGATGAAGTATTCGTCATGGTCCAGATCGAACATGCCACGGCGGTCGGCAATGTCGATGCGATCGCCCAGACTCCCGGACTCGATGCGATCTTTATCGGGCCGTGCGACCTGAGTTATTCGCTGGGAGTCCCGCTGCAGTGGGACCACCCGAAACTCAACGCCGCGATCGAGACCGTGATCGCCGCCGGCAAAAAGTGTGGACGTACGCTGGCCATGGCGGTCGACGGCACGCCCGAAGAAGTCGTCCACCGGATACGCCAGGGGATCCAACTCACGACAATCGGCATCGACTGGTACTTCATGCGCAGCGCCATCAATCAGCAAACGTCGAAAATCCGCACGCTGCTCGGGGAGTTGTGATGCGATAGTTTTGTAGAGAGAGCTGTGCCGCCATCTCTGTAGGGTGCGTCGAGACGCACCTTCTTCATTGATGACCTCTTGTCGCTGCGCGACCCGGACACAGAGCTGTTCGGGCTACCCGCTGCTATTCTTTCTCATCCGGCGATGATTGTTCCGTCTCATCCGTCCATTCTTTGTGTGACCCTTCGATGCGAATGGGTTCGGTCAATTCTTTTCCGTCGCGGACAATGATATAGGAATCGCCCCCCGGCACGCTGTCCCAGCGGAGCGTCGCCAGGCCCTGCGCTGGGGTCGAGCGCGAAGCCGCTGTGCGATTTCCCTGAGGTCCGACGGCGATGATGGCATAGTCATGCTCGCCCGAGCCGTCGTCCTTCAGCACGCTGGGTGCATCGGGAACAGGGATGTCGTGTCGCTGGATGTCTCCGCCCCAAAGTTCGAGGACTTCGCGCGGGTAAGGCAAACCGCCTCCGCCGAAGCCTCCTCCTCCCAGCGATATCTTCCCCTGGCCGATGACGGCATCGGTGAGCGGTTCGGGATGCCCCGGCCGGAACGACTGGAAACGCAGCCGGCCGGGGTGCGTCAGCCCGTTCCAGTTTTCGCGAGGGATCTCCGAGAGTTCAAGCCCTTCCCCCTGGATGATCGCCATTTGCCGCCATGCGCCGTCGAGCCACACATTCCACGAAATATGGCCGGGCGAGCCGCGCATGCTGCCATTCGTTTCGAGCGCATGAAAGCGGTCGTCGAACGGATCGTCGAGTTCCCCTTTGATGAGCCGGCTGCGAACCCATAGCCCGCCGGGACCGTTGCCCAGCGATCGGGCGTAAATCCCGCGTGCAATTTGGTGTTCTTCGTAGCCCTTTTCCCAAGGCTCGCCGGTATCGGAGACGATCAGTTCCTGCCTGACAATCAGGCGATCGACTTCGAGTTCTTTCACCCGTTCCGGTTCCGCCTTGAGCAATCCGCACGTGGCGGCGACCGAGAGCGCGATGGTGATAAGCCGGTCTTTCATGAGGAGACTCCCGTAAGTGTAGGGTGGGCTGTGCCCACCATTTCGGAGGGTGCGTCTCGACGCACCTTTCTGCGATGAAGACCTCTTGTCGCTGCGCGACCCGGACACAGAGCTGTCCGGGCTACCCGCTACCCGTTACAATTACTTGATTGCTTTCGCCTCGCCCGGCGGAGTTTGCGTTTCTGGGCGGCGGTGATGATCCATTCCAGCAGCCACGGTGCGAAGCGTACGCCCCACCACCAGAGGCGTGCCAGCGGGGTGATGACTACCAGTCCGCGATTGCGTTCGATGGCCTGCACCGTGACCTTCGCCACTTTTTCGGGCGTGCATGTGATCCAGGGGGATGGCGGCTTCTGCGGCTTTCGGGATTCCGGCGCTTCCATCGCGTCGAACAAGTTTGTGTCGGCCACAAAGCCGGGGCAGATCGCCGTCACTCCCCGCCCAGTCCCCGCCGCTTCCATCCGCAATGCCTGACTTAACCCGACCAGCCCGTATTTGCTCGTTTGATACGCAGCGTTTTTGTAATAGGGGACCAGCCCGAAGAACGAACACAGATTGACGATGTGCGACTGCGGTCGTTTCCTCATCAGTGGATCGCAAAGGCGAATGAGTTCGATGGGGGCAAGGAGATTAACGGCGAGCACGAGCTGCCACTGCGCCGCGGTCATCAACTCCGTCGGCCCGTAATAGGCGATCCCCGCATTGTTGATGAGAATATCGAGACCGCCC
>JBJXGP010000118.1:0-4344 GCA_046160425.1 Planctomycetaceae bacterium | reverse complement strand
CGCACAGATTCGCCATCTCGTTGATGAAGCTGATCTTCGTGGCCAACATGCAGTTCGCCGCGTACTTCGTCATCTCGGCGCTTTCCCACCCCATCGACAGGAACGGGTTTTCCGTCCGCAGGAACGGCTTGTAGAGTTCGTTCAGCACCGCGGCGACTTCCGGCCGTTGCACGCCGACGACGACCCGGTCGGGCTTGGTGAAATCCTCGATCGCGCAGCCTTCCTCCAGGAATTCGGGATTCGAGCAGACGTCGATCTCGCGGCCCGTCAACTCCTTCAGCTTTTCGTAGACCTTCCGATTCGTTCCCACCGGAACCGTACTCTTCACGACGACGACCACCCCCGGCGGCAGATGCGGGGCCAGCGACTCGCACACTTTCCAGATCGCCGAAAGATCGGCCGCCCCGTCGTCCCCCTGCGGCGTGCCGACGGCGAAGAAAATCAGTTGCGCTTTCTGCGCCGCCGACGCCAGATCGGTGCTGAACCGCAACCGGCCGGCTTTCGCGTTCCGCAGCACGAGTTCCGTCAGGCCCGGCTCATAGATCGGGATCTCGCCCCGATTCAGCCGTTCGATCTTCCCGGCGTCGATATCGACGCAGGTGACTTCATTGCCGCTGTCCGAAAAACACGTCCCGGTCACCAGGCCGACGTAACCGGTGCCGATCATCACGATGCGCATGGTGGAACCCTGTGGTAATTGCTTTCAGATCACAATCTGGTGTGGGGGTGCGGGAGTACGGGAGTATGGGGGTGGAAGCATTCAGTTTTCCACCCCCTCACTCCCGCACTGTTTTTCTTTCGCCCTAAACTGCGTGATACTCTTTATACCACGTTACAAACCGCTCCACGCCCGCTTCGATGCTGGTTTTCGGCTGAAATCCGACGTCGGCGACGAGGTCGTCCACGTCGGCATACGTCGCCGGGACGTCGCCGAGCTGCATTGGCAGCATCTCCTTGACGGCCGTCTTGCCGAGGTTCTTTTCGAGGACGCCGATCATGTGCATCAACTCGACCGGCTGGTTGTTGCCGATGTTATAGACCCGGTAGGGGGCGAAACTCGTCGCCGGGTCGGGATGCGCGCTCGTCCACTGCGGATTCGGCGTCGCCGTGCGGTCCGCCGTGCGGATCACGCCTTCCACGATGTCATCAATGTACGTGAAGTCGCGCCGCATCTTCCCTTCGTTGAAAACCTGAATCGGCTTCCCGGCGAGGATCGCCTCGGTGAAAATCCACAGCGCCATGTCGGGCCGGCCCCACGGGCCGTACACGGTGAAAAACCGCAGCCCGGTCGTCGGCAATTTGTAGAGATGGCTGTAGGTGTGGGCCATCAATTCGTTGGCCTTCTTCGTCGCCGCATACAGACTGACGGGGTGATCGACGTTGTGATGCACCGAAAACGGCATCACGGTGTTGGCCCCGTAAACCGAACTCGACGACGCATAGGTCAGATGTTTCACCCCGAAATGCCGGCAGGCCTCCAGCATATTCACGAAGCCGACGAGATTGCTGTCGACATACGCTTCCGGATGCGTCAACGAATACCGCACCCCGGCCTGCGCGGCGAGATGAATCACGATGTCGAACTTCTCGCGGACGAACAGCGTTTTGAGCGCCTCGCGATTCACGAGATCGATGGGCTCAAACGTGAACTCCGGCTTGCCGGTGAGCCGCGCCAACCGGTCTTGCTTCAATTGCAGCCGGTAATAACAATTCAAATTATCCAACCCGACGACTTCCTCGCCGCGCGCGAGCAACCGTTGGGCCGTGTGAAACCCGATAAATCCGGCGGTGCCGGTGACGAGGTATTTGGTCAAGGGTTGCCTCTTGCGTTAATGATTTCCCAGCCCGGCAGGGCGCAAGAACATAGCCCAGGGCGTCAGGGAAGCCTAGAGCGTGTTCAAAAAGCCCCGGAGGGGCGACAGAGTATTAGTAAGGGGATTTCGGTCGGAAATCGATTTTATACATTCCATTGTCGGCGTTGATTCTGACGTCCGGACGCAATTCGTGAAAGCGTTCGACGCCGCTGTGAGAGACAGAAAAGCAATCGATGATCGAAATCTGCCGCAAACGACGACATTTGGTCAACTCCAAGAGAGCTGCATCCGTGACGCCATCGCAGCGCAAATAGATGTAATGCGTAGAAGCCAGGCGCGGCGTCAACCTCCGGAGATCGTCATCCCCTATTTCCTTGGAAAAAATGCATACCGGTTCCAGCGGACATGACACCAAATCAAATTCGGTGAGGGCTTTTTCCGAGATGGACTTGGATGACAAAAATTCCACCTTGAACGAGGCTTGTTGAAGCTCCACTGAGACGCCGAACGTCTTCATCAGTGATTCAACTTGAGGGAAATAATGCCGGCACTTTTCCTGATTCATCATCCATTCTATCCGATTCCATCGGCTGGAAATCCAACCGACGCAAACCAGCACGCAGAATAAGACCCCAATTCGGCGAAACCAATTGCGTCTCCACATGGAAAAGGGGCGTTCCCGGATTTCAATAAGCCAATGCGCTTGTGCCTGCCGCAGCCAGATAGGAAGGATCAGCGAAATGACAAATGCAGCGCTGAACGCTTGCAAGGCAGAAAGCACGGCAGGCAGGCGTGTGCGATCAGAATCGAAGAACTGATAGGCTGGATAGAAGGAATTCCCAAAACGCATGAAAGCCTGGAGTAGGGGAACTCCTAACCACATCGGATGGCTGATGAAAAACATATAACTAAAGAGACCGGCACACCATCCCGCGAAGAGTCCACATTGCCAGCGAGACCAATACCATTGGCGGTAGCTGCCGAGCGTGGCTCCCGTCGTTGAGCCGCAGAAAATCACGAGAAGCGGAATGAGATCTCCCCAGATTGTCTTGCCCAAAGCGGGAAGCCACCATTCCATCGTGACGCTCTTTATGGTTGAAAAACACGCTCCGCTCCGCTGCGCGTCGCGGCTAACCCAAGATGTGTTCACGCCAACACAAACTTCCGCACATACTTCCCCAGCACATCCGTCTCAATATTCACCGCATCTCCCACGGCGCGCCGGCCCAGCGTCGTCACGGCGAGCGTGTGTGGGATGAGGGCCACGCTGAAGCGCTCCGGTTCCACGACGACCAGCGTCAGGCTCACGCCGTCCACCGCGACCGAGCCTTTCGAGACCATCAAGTCGCCGAGGGATTTCGGAACACGGAAGGTCATCGTCACCCACTCGCCGTTCTGATCGATGCGGTCCACCGTGCCGACGCCGTCCACGTGGCCCAGCACGAAGTGGCCGCCGAGGCGGCCGGTCGCGGGGAGGGAGCGTTCCAGGTTGACGGCATCGCCGAGTTTCAGGCGGCCGAGATTGGTTTTCGACAGGGTTTCCTCGCCGGCTTGAAAGGTCCAGGCCTCCGCGAGTTGCGATTCGATTGAGGCGCTCGCCCCCTCTCCCTGGCCCTCTCCCCCGGGGCGGGGGCGAGGGGACAAATCCACCACCGTCAGGCAGCAGCCGTTGAGGGCGATGCTGTCGCCCAATCGGCACGGGTCGGCGGCGGACAGCATTTCCGCCGGCGGCGCGATCGTCACCCGCAGCCCGGCGGCTTCCGGCACGAGTTGCGTCACGACACCCAGGCCTTCCACCAATCCGGTAAACATGCTGCTCCAGGTCAAACGTTGCGTGACATCGACCCGAGCGGGAGGCGTGAGCCTCTTGGTTCGACTCAAACCAGGGGGCTGACGCCTCCCGCTCGGGGAAGATCATTCTTTGGGTCCGCTTTCACGACGCCGGTTTGATTTCCCAACGGTGCGGCTTCGGCGCCGCCAAGGCGTGAATCTCCTGTTGGGCGGCGTCGATCTTTTGCCGCCGCTCGCTCAGGATGCGCGGCTTGCGTTCGGCGGCGACGTCGGCCAGCCAGTCCGGGACCGCTGCCAGAATCACGCCGCGAAATCGTTGATGGACGATGCCGTTTTTCGAGTTGATGTGCTGCAAGACCTTCATCGATTGCTCGTACACCGGCCCGACGCGCACATTGCCGACGTTCACGCCGGCCGCCAGTTCGTCGGCGGTGTGCGTGGCGAGTTTCACGCCGTCGAGGGAAATCTCGTAGTTCCCGGCCGGCAAGCCCGCCGCTTTCACGCCGTACCAGTTCAAGTCCTTCAGGTTGTTGACGTAGGGCAACAGTGAATCCCAATCGGGCTGCACGGGCATCGGCAGGCCTTCATCGAGCCGGTCGAAGGAAATCGTCTTGCCGTCGCGCTTCAGATTGGTGATCGCACACCGCGTCGCCTGGGCGTCTCCCTGGGCGGGGATCGCGACGTCGCTGACGACGGTCGGGGCCTTCAAACCCGTCAAGATCGCATGGGCCATGAACAG
>JBJXGP010000117.1:0-11960 GCA_046160425.1 Planctomycetaceae bacterium | reverse complement strand
TCCACGCAGCGGGTGGAATTGGAAACGCTCCCCTACGACGAGGAGACCCGCGACTCGTTACGCGTTGCCCTCAATCAGCAGGAAGAGGCGGCGATCCAGGAATTCTTGCGGAGGTAATCACGATGCTCCCCCTCACCATCGGCACTGACCTGACGACCGGGCAACCGGTGACGCTCGATCCGGATCTATTGCGCACGCACTTGCATCTACTCGGTGCGACCGGGTCAGGGAAGACCGTCTGCATCCATACGCTCCTGCGGCCGCTACTCTCCACCAACCGGCCAAAGTGCTGCCTGTTTCTGGTCGATCCGATGGGCAACCTCTCGCAGGATCTGCTCAAGTGGATGGCGAACGAGCGACTCTGCCCGCCGCATGTCCGGGAGAGACTCGTCTATATCGAACCGGCACGCGAGGATGTCGTGCTCCCTTTTAATCCATTGGTGCATGACAGCGACGATCACCTCTATTATCAAGTGGGGCGGGCGGTGGAGATTACGCTTCGGGCCTGGGCCAGCCAAAACATCGAAGAGATGCCGAGACTCCGACAATGGTGCTTCAACAGTTTTTTCGCGGTCGCCGCGATGGGATTGCCGCTGTCTGCCGCGCAGTATTTGCTACATCCCGGATCACCGGAGCATGAGGCGGTCCTGAAACGATTGCCCGATCGCCTGAAACTGGTCTGGTCGGAAATTCTCGCTTCGCGCGGCAACGAACGGGTGCGGATCCTCGAAAGCACCCGGAATCGGCTGGCTCCCTTTTTCGACAGCGGCATCCTGCGACGGATGTTTTCGTCGGTGGAGTCCCGCTTTGATGTGGAACGCTTCATCCGCGAGCGGCGGATCGTGATCGTCAACGTCGCTTCCTATGGTCGGCTCGACCGGCACATCGGACAGACGATCGGCGGATTGTTTGTCAACGAAATCATCCAGCGGGCGATGAACCTCGCGCCGAAAGAAGTCGATCCGACGTATCTTTTACTCGATGAATTCCAGCATTTCGTGGGGCCGGACTTATTCGATGCGCTGCCGATCGTCCGGCAGGTGGGACTGAGGATGATTCTCGCGCACCAGAGTTTTTCACAATTGGAGCGGGGCGACATCGACCTCTCAGGGCTGATCTGGCAGGCGAGATCTCGGCTGATGTTCGCCAACGACGCCGATGATGCCGACCGGATTGCCCATGAACTGGCCACACTCACATACGATCCCTTCAAACTCAAGGAGGAACTTTTCACACTGCGGCAGCGGATCGCCGGACACCGCAAAGAATGGCTGAAAAGTTTCGGCAAGTCGTCTACCTCCTCGCACGCCACCGACATTTCCGAATCGGAATCGAGCGGTTATCGGACTGGTGAGTCGAAAGATCCGACCGCTCTGCGACCGACGAAGTCGGAGGGGCACGATCGATCAGGGAGTCGCGGTCGGTCGGAGAAAGAATCGCTGAGCGACGGTCAGACAGAAGGGTCCAGTGAATCGTTAGTCCCGATTCACGAAGATTTCTATGAAACCTCGAGCAAGTCATATTACAGTTTCGACGACCAGCGGGTCACCTGGGCGCAGAAAATCCGCTCGAAACGTACGGGAGCCGCCTTCGGCAAATTCAAGGACGATCCCCAGCTATACGATATCGCCATTGCCCATCATCCCCTCGGAGAGACGGCAGCGACCCTCGCGAAAGTCGAAGAGCTGAAACAAAAAAACTTCGCTTCGGAGTTGTTCCGGTCCAAAGACGAGGTCGAACGCGAAACGGAAACGTTGCGAATGGGACTTCTGACCAACCCGCAGATCATCATCACGACCGGTAAGCCCAGGCCGATGGATCAACGTCCCACCGGCGAGTCGCTATTTCGGTGAGTCTGGGCACGGGTCAAATTGGCCGCTTCACGCAGACTCAGTCCCCCATGTCCAGAAACGTCCTCCAAAATCGTGCGAAAGAGATGCCTTTCGCTGGCTTTGACGCCGAACTGCATCAGGTACTGCATTTCTAAGGTGTGCGCGGCTTGCACACGGGCGAGGCGATCAGTGACCTGTACGATCTGTGCTTCTTGCGAACAGGTTTCGGTCTCGGCGTCCTGCATTTCCTGGAGACGTGTCCGGGCATCCCCTGTTCGTAGTGCGATGCCGATGGGAGACAGCGCCGGATACGCGGCCAGGAGTTTGGGTGCGTAACCGTCGAGCGGATGGCGGGCGCGAGCCTCAAGCATGGGGCGATACTACACCCCGCCAGAATATTGTCACTGGCGCAAATCGCAAAAATGTGGTGTGATCTCACTCTGGTTCGCCACCCGTTTCGGCTCATTCAAAAAAAGTCTCTCGACCATCGGCGGAATCGACGAACACGACCGGCCCGAAATATTCCGTTTCGTCATCGACGACATCGGGGATCTGATGTACCCGCTCGTTATCGAAAAATCGTGACACTTCGCAATCTTCGGGCGCGGATTGCTCGACGATCTCCCGAGCCTTCTCCCACGTGAGTGCCTGCACGAGATACCGGCGATAGCCGTACGTCCGCTGCGTCACGCGGAAGAGTGTCAGGTCTTCGGGCATCACATCTGGCGATTCTGTTTCTGGCGAAGTTACCGATTCGACTGACTTCGATTGTGTCATCACGGGCAGACTGCACGAGCGCTAAGAACCTGTCAATAACATCTGATTGTCGATGCACGGACGACGAATATTCCAGCAGGAACTACTTTTGAATCACACGTCTTCAAACAGCACACAGCACACAACATACAAACGGGGGGGGGAGCCGTTTCGGGGTTGCCGGGGGCTCCCGCAGGGGGGTCCAGAGGTGGTCCTCCCCGGATCCCCAGCCCGGCCCGGTGTGTGTTTTTGTAAGTTGTTTCCCCCCAGCCGTTTCGGGGTCGCCAGGGGTCCGCTCCCGGTGGGTCGCGCCCCCTGGCTATGTTGCTGCGTTGGGGGGGAGGAGTGTTCGCTCCACTCACACTCTTTTTCGCCCCCATGGTCGGACGGTCCACGCCACGCTTGCCACCAACATAGCCAGGGGCACGCCCCTGGCGACCCCTGCGAGCCGCTTCCAATTGTCAGTAATTGGGGCAAATACAATCTGTGATCGCTGCGGCTCGCAGTCGGCGGTGTGTGCAGCGACACACGCCGCCGAACGAAACGGCCCCCCTCCCTGTTTTGTAGGTGTAGGCTGTTTGTGTTTGGCGAACACATCTGACCAAAGTCCACAGCGATGATGTCAATTATTGTCCTTGTCAGACATGATCTGCCGTCGATCCAGGGAGTGAGAATTTTCTGAAAATCGTGGAGACGACGAAAACTGCTCTTGAATTCCTGACGGGTGTTGGTAGAAATACAGTATCGACTTCTCATGAAGTTGCCTCCGGGACACAGATGTTTCCGTCACGGCTTGGGCTGTGAAGAACTTCCGACCGGTTGTAAGAGTGCTGTTCAGCAAGCGCTTGATCCCGATCTCGGGTTCGTTTCTACCGAGTTGCATTTCCCTTTTCGGAATGCTGCTCGGTATCTTTTTTGGTAGAGTAGAAACGTCACACTCAGAGGTCATCCATGCCCGTCACGGAATTCGATATTCGCTTACTGCTCATGCTCAGCCGGTATTACGTCCTGACTCGCGAGCAATTGCAGCGGCTGTGTTTTCCCGATCATGCCACTGGCCGCACCACGCGCAAACGGCTCTCGAAACTGCAACACGCCGGTTTCATCCACAAACACCGTCTGCCGGTCGCTTTTCCCGGAACGAACGGAGCCGCGCCGGTCTATTACCTCACCAAACCGGGTGCCGAACTGCTGGCTTCCTGGTTCGATGATGACAGCCATCTCGCCGTCAACACCCGCGAACCGCGCGGCGATCGACTCAATCACTGGATTGCGGTCAACGAAACTCGCATCGTGATCGAACAGGCCGTCTCGCTCCAACAAGCGGTCACGCTTGATTGCTGGATCAACGAGTGGGAGACGATCGATAAAGAGGTGGCGGAAACGGAGCGTTTCACGCTGCATACGCAACTCTCGGAGAATCCCCCACTCTCCTGCAGTCCCGATGCCGGATTTTTACTCTCGCTACGCGGCCATCGCAAAGTCTTCTACCTGGAGCGCGATCTCGGCACATCTTCGCCGAAGCAGATCGCGGCTCGTAAAACCAAGGGATACGCCGGACTGGCGGAGACTCAGGGACATCGCCGGCATTTTCCCGAGACCACAACCGATTCGTTTGGCGTCCTGTGTATCACCACGAATGCCTATCGTTGCCGTCAGACCGCCGCAGAAATCAGTCAACGAGCACGACCCGACCTGTGGCTGTTCATTGACGAACACGAATTGAAGCCCGAAACGTTTCTCCACGGGGCGATTACCTGGAACCATCACGGGGAGCGCGGGCCGCTCGTCAAATTGCCACAGCAGCAATCACCTCAAATGCTGGCCACAGTGAATGAATAAGATCGTGAACCGTATTTGCAAGCCTCCACACATGTTGAGAAGCAGATTGTTCCGCTGCGTTCAGGGACGTGACGGACGATCGGCTCCTCGTGTGGGTTTTTCCGGATGCGTGCATGCCTCGGCGGAATCGCGTCCTTTCTATTCTTTTCTCCCCATGAACATGGAAAGTTCTACCACCAAATCGGCCAAGCCCATCGAGACCTTTCGTCTTAAGGGGATCTCGGCCAGCGTCTTCGCGAATAAGTCCGAAGATGGCAAAACGACCTTCCACAAAGTCAGCCTGCTCAAATCATATCGTCAGGATGATGAGTGGAAGCAGACCCAAAGCCTCAGCCGCGATGATCTGCCGATCGCCGCGTTGCTGCTGAAAAAAGCCTGGGAGCATGTGCTTGAGGTCGAAGCGAAGAAGCACGGTGACGAACCGAAGGAGTAGGTGCAAGTGAATCGGCGGGTTGCCCTGACAACCCGCCGGCTTCCGATCTTTGGAAGCGCATCGTGTGAGACCTGACAGTGTCTGCCGCAAGGGAGACCAGTCGTCGATCCACGGCAGGATATCAGTCGCGATCGCGACGACCTCTTTCACGAAACCCACGGACTTGTCCCGTGACGTTTCGCCTCTTGTGTTCTTCTTCGCGCGGGCCTTGTGCGCGAAGTCACCAATCTCTCACCGAAAAAAGGTCCGACTCATGATCGTTTCACTCCATGCCTGGCAGGAAAAGGGGCAATGCACCTGGTGCGAAAAGGAAAAGGAGTGTGTCTCCGCCACCTTTGAGGATGGCTTCCTCAAAAATTCCTCACTCTGCTGGGGCTGCCTGCAGAAGGCCGTCAAAGTCCGCAGTCGACAGGTTGAAATAAAGCCGCCGCTGTCGAAATCCACAAACTGATTGAAAGCCTCCAATCGGCGGAATAGTCGGTCGGTGTGCAGGGGCACCGGCAGTCTCCACCCGTTGGGTTTGTCTCTGTTTTAACTACATTCCCCCCAAAACCCATGTTGCAACACATTTGGCAATCACTTCTCAAGCTGGCCTTCTGCGACGACCCCGTAGCAACGCTGCCGATCGAGTCGGCATTCGCTGGCAGAAAATTTGTCGTCCAGATGCGAGTCTTTGAACGCACGTGTGGACACAGCGAACTGCTGGCCGAAGTCAGTCGGACGGACAGTGAACCAAGAAGGATGTTTCTGCTGGATCAGGAGGATCTTCACGACTTGTGCAGTGTACTGCTCGACGGCCTGCAACGGGCTGAACGGCACCTCGACATGCAATGTTGAGGTATCAACACGGGAGCCGCTCCCTGGCGGCTTCCGTGTGATTTGGGAGGAAGTCCCGGACGAGGTCAGTGGTGTCCGCTCGTAGCGGATCAGTGAACCGACCGGGACAACGGTGCAAAGGAATGCCCATTTTTCGGTGCAGGGTTGAACTTTCCGATCTCCTGTACCTTTCGACTACCGAAATCTTGCTGTGCCCATCGTGGAGGGTGTGGCAGTCTTATGTCCCTTGCCGCGCGTCGCGGCGGGGAACGAATCAGCATTTCTTTTAGAACAGGAGCAGTCAGATGGCCCAGAAACGGACCAACAAGCCGGAAAGAGTCTTTCGCATCGGCTTCGTCTCCGCATCGATCTTCTCGCACGATGTGGAGAACGACGACGGCAAACGGACCCTGCGCAGCGTGAGCGTGCAGAAGCGGTACCTCGACGGCGAAGAGCCCAAGTACACGTCGTCATTCAATCTGGCGGAACTTCCCCAGGCGATCCGCGCCCTGCAGCTTTCGCAAGAATATCTCGAATCGCAGGAAGCCGAGATTAATCTCAATCAGGAATGAAATTGCTTCAAGAATGTCCCGGTGAGTCTTCGTCAGAAGGCTTGCCGGGGACATTCATTGCTTTACGCCGGATCATCACTTCGAAAGTTTTAGCCATGTACCTGACCGTTCAAGATGTGGCCAAGCAACTGCGCATCAGTCCATCGTCGGTGTATCTGCTTGTCGAAAGTGGGCAACTGGCTCATGTTCGTATCGGCGCGCGCCGAGGTGCGATCCGCATCAGCGAGGAAGATCTCACCGAATATTTGACCGAGCATCATCAAGGAAGGAGTACCGAGCGTGCGACTCCCCTACCCGTGACACGAGTGACATTGAAACACATCAAATTGTGATCGTCCTGATCGGCACGGATGCGAAACATTAACCGCCCGATGCTTTACGGGCTGCATCGATCAGAAATTCCGGATTCTTCGCGAGATGCTGATAGGTGCGAGCGACGGTGGAAGCATCGGAATGGCCCATCAGGACGGAGACTGTGATCGGATCGAGTCGTTGCAAGGCATTGGTAGCGAAGGAATGACGCAGATGATATGCACACAGCGAACCAATCTTGTCCCGCAAACGGCGGAACCGGCAGCGGACGGAATTGCGATTCCACGGTTTGTTATGCGAGTTGAGGAAGATGCGGTCATCGGGCTTAATCCGGTGGGCGAGCAATCCCGCCACGATCTGTTTGGCTTCGTCGTTCAAATAGATCACGCGGGGATATTCCTGGCCCTTGGCCTCCGAGGGAGGAAAGACAACACGGCTGAGTTCCAATTGGACATGTTTTTTGCAAAGGCTGGTCGCCTCTTGTGGCCGACAACCGGTCAGGTACAAGAACCGAAGCAGCAAACGGAAGTGTATATCTTTCACTGCGTCAAGGACGTCGGCAAACTGCTGTGGCGAGACAACCACTTCGCGGCGTTTTTTCTTCGGGGCCTTCAAGCCGTTCAACGGATAGTGCGCAATTCGCCCCTCCGTCCAATGCCATCGGAAGCATGCTCGCACGGCTTGTACCGCGTCGTGCTTCGTGGTCGACGACCACTTCGGACAGGTTTTCAGCCAGTCGGTGACGTGAAACGTTCGGAGATCTTCCACCGTCAATGTGGAACCGATGAATTTCGCGAACGACGTCAGGAAATAGCGATACCAATTGGCCGTTGCTTCAGCACGCACCTCGATGCAGTGACCGAGAAACACATCAAGGAGTGCAACCACGGTTTCACTGGTCACAGGTGCCAGTTGCACCGGGCGTGGAGCAGCCATAAGGCGATGAAACGTTTGCCAAGCATCGGACTCGTTTTCAAGTCCTTTGACAAGCTTGTACTGTTTACGCTTCCCATTGAGGTGAAGCTGAACGTACCACCAACCGTCGAACTTACGGAAATACGGCTTGGGCTGTTGCATGATGAACCTCTCAACTGAGTGATTAAAGAATCCACTCACGTCGAGCTGAAAGGCTCGCGTTCCCCCCGGTCAGTGGCTGCTGATCGGGGGTTTTTGCTGCAACTGTCTGCTGCAAGTCAAATTGTCGTCGTCGTAAGTCAAGTCGGGGTGACAGGATTTGAACCTGCGACCTCTTGGTCCCGAACCAAGCGCTCTAGCCAGGCTGAGCCACACCCCGAAACTTTTTCCGCCGCTGCCACATCATGGCGAAGTCACGGCGATTCGATTTTCGACTTCAAATATCGGATTCACCTGTGGTCTGTCAATGCACAATTGTCGGCGAGTTTTTCAGCATCCCACAACGTTGGGACACCAATTCCCCGACTTTGGTTCTCGCAATGGCCGGCATCTGGTGAATCCGGCACGGCTGGAGACCGCACCGAAATCTGCAAGACGGCTCCTATTCTAGCAATCCGGGCGATGGGGTCAACGCAAGCCTTTGTCTTTTCTGAGGTTCTTGCATCCCGTCGCGGCGTCCGCCGATCGATGAACTCCTTTGCCGTCACAACGTACTGCCGGGAAATTCATCGAAATTGATGCCGATCGATGCCATGCCGCTGATTCCGCGTGGATGCGGAACGGCGACGGTCCCAGGTCAGATCATATTGACAGGCTCGTCGGATTCGGGCTATAAGCCGGGACCATTTTCCGATCTCTCCTCACGCATCTTCTCCTTTCGATAACACTTCTGTTCGACGTCTCACGTTCATTTTGCAACTCGCAATCCCGCGGCTTCGCGTTTCGAAGGCCAGTCGGCGATTGAGGGGCATTCTCAGCCCGACGACCGAGTTGCGGCCGAATAACTCTCGCCGGGTTTTTTCCTTGTATTTAACCGGAGTGACGATCATGCGTGCGTGGCTGATGATTGGTCTTCTAATTGGTGTGTGGGGATGTCAACGGGACGATTCCGCTCCCTCAACGAATGCAACGTCAACGTCGGGAACCGCGAAGCCGGGGATTGACCTTCCGTTGGCGCCCGCTACCGGCGAATTGATCAAGCAGGCGACACCACTGATCGAAAAGCAGGATCTCGATGGCGCGCTCGCGCTGCTCAATCAGGCGGTTGCCGCCGAGCCGATGCATCCCGAAGTCTATTTTCGCCGGGGGGGAGTCTTCGCCGATAAGGGGGACGACGACGCGGCGAGCGCCGACTACAACCGTGCGATCGAGCTTGCTCCGCAGATCCCCCGGTATTGGAATACGCGAGGGTTCTATCATCTCTCGCGGGGCCACCATCCGCAGGCGCTCGGCGATTTTCAAAAGGCGATCGAGATCGATCCCCAGTACAAGCAGGCCCACAACAATCACGGGCTGGTCTACATTGCGCAGCGTAAATTCGATGAGGCGATCGTCTCGCTGAAAAATGCCCTCACCATCGATCCGAAATATACCGACGCGGGCAACAATCTCGGCTATGCTTTACTGCAAAAGGGATTGATGTTCAAGGCCCTCGAGCAGTTCGATCGCGTGATCGAACTCGACCCCAATTATGTGAATGCGTACAACAATCGCGGGCTGGTCAAGCATCGGCTGATGAAACACGATGAGGCGGTTTCCGACTTCACCGAAGCGATTGTCCGCGATCCGGAGAACGTGAAATTCTACCATCAACGGCGCGATGCCTACCTCGCGCTGCAAATGATGGATGAAGCCCGGCGGGACGACTCTAAAGTCCGCTGGCTGATCGGGCTGGGTGAACATCACCAGCAGGTCCGCTCCAAGCGGGGAGACCCGGCGGTCTACATCTCGCGAGCCGAGTATTACGAAGCATCCGACATGCATCAGGAAGCGATCCGCGATTTGACGCACGCGCTGAGCCTCGACGAGCAGAACGTCAAAGCGCTCATGCAGCGGGGCAACGTCTGGATGAACTTGAAACAGTTCGAAAAGGCGATCGCCGACTGCACCCGCGCGATCGAAATCCAGCCGCTCGATGAGGCCTATTCGATTCGCGGCGATGCTCACCTGCAAAAGGGAGAGATCGATCGAGCGGTATCGGATTATGAACAATCCCGTCGCTTCGACGCCGACGTCGCCCAGGCCTTCTGGCTACGAGCCGAACAGCGCGAGAAATCCGGAGAAGTCGCCGCTGCGAGTGAAGATCGCAACCGCGCAAGAGAAATCGACCCGACGTTGGCAGAGCAGACGGCGGAGTGAGGTTTGGTTAACTGGCGCACCCAGCCAGGGTGGCACTGTGACCAGCCAGGGTGGCACTGCTGGCTTGTCCAGCAGTGCATGTGGTGTTATCGTTTCCGTTATGAATCAGCCCCAACGAAAGCGAATCAAGCACATCCATGAGCCGGGTCATCTGCATGAGTTGACGTTTTCCTGTTACCGGCACTTGCCGTTGCTCACGAACGATGCGTGGTGTGGGTTGCTGTCCGTGAGTGTGCAACGAGCGATAGATCGTCATCGATATCAACTGGTGGCGTTCGTTTTCATGCCGGAACATGTGCATTTACTCGTGCTACCCGAACGCGAAGCCTCGACCGTATCGGCACTGCTGAACGGGATCAAGCGACCTTATTCCTATCGAATCAAGCAACTGCTGATGGCGACCGACAGCGAACTGGTGGACAGACTCACGATTCGTCAAAGACCGGGAACAACGACGTTTCGCTACTGGCAAGAGGGGCCGGGATACGACCGAAACATCACCGAGCCGCAGACGATACAAGCGACGATTGACTACATCCACAACAACCCGGTGAAACGAGGACTGTGCGAGCGAGCCGTCGATTGGAGGTGGTCGAGTGCCCGCCGATTCATTCTTCCAGAAAGTCCCGTCGACCCGCTGCTGCCGACACTGAGCCGACTTCCGCCGGAGTTCGATTTCAGGGGACGATAGCAAGACAAACACACTGCTGGGCAAGCCAGCAGTGCCACCCTGCCGATGTCGTCGGTCGTGGCCATCAGTAGTCGATAAGCGAACTGCGAACGGTTCGATTCGGACAGGAACGAATCGATTTCTCGCTTGGAGATCGCGCGGTCGGGATGATCGGCCTTGGCCTGAATGGCCCATAGTTCACCCGTCCGCGTGCGCGCGATGAGGTCGATGCCCGCATCAGTCCCCCACCGATCCGGCCAATCTTTCCACAACCAGACTTGTTCGAACTGGCCGCGATACCGGGGAGCGTTTTCCAGGAACCACTGACACAACCACTCGAAGTCTCCACCGAACGCAGTCCCCTCGGCATCAAGGCGAATCTTCGCTTCAATGTACTCAAAGGTTCCTTTTGGTGGGGCTGGTTGAGAGATAACCATAATGAAGTTTTAGTCGAACCACTCCCTTGATTCTACTCAATCTCCACCACATTACTATCAACATACGTCTTATCCCGCCCCGGTAGCGATTTGTCGGCGGCGTAGAACGATACGACGTACTTGTTGCCTGCGAGGTGGAGGAGAACTTGCGAGCCGCCGGTGGCGGTGTTCCAGGGGGTTCCGCCGGTGCGGGTGTAGTAGGGGTGGCCGAGTTTGGTGAAGTGTTCGCCGTCGGGGCTGTGGTAGAGGAAGCTGGTTCGCGGGACGGGTTCATCGAGGGCACCGGCGAACATGAGGTATCTGCCGTCGGGACGCTTGAGCAGGGCCGGGCAGATCGCGGGGAGGTCGCTGTCGACGGGGGTGCTCCAGGTTTTGCCCTGGTCCTTTGAAACGACCTTGCCCATGAAACGCTGGTGGGCCGGGGTCTCGTTGTCGTAGCGCGCGAAGGCGACGAGCGTGCCGTCGGGCTTCTCGAAGATGACCGATTCGTTGTAGAAAACCTCCGGCTGCGTGGGATGCTTACCTAAGACGAGTTCGAACTCGTTCCAGGTCTTGCCGTCGTCTTCGCTGCGGAAGAGGCCCGAGGAGCCAGTACCATGTACCTTGAGAAGAGCGGACAATGAATTTGCAGTGTTCTCGCCGACTGGGCAATGGTTGATCCGAGAAGTATTTTTGGGAGGAGGCAGGCATGCCGCGGGTGAATCGGTCCGAAATCTTTGCAGACGACGAAATTCAGGTATTCCACTGCATCAGTCGCTGCGTGCGTCGCACGATGTTCGGCGGCGTGGACCGCAGAACCCGGCGGGATTTCTCGCACCGCAAGGAATGGAAGCAACTGAGGACGCCGAGCAGCAGCGAGGATGAAGTCCCCGAAGGCGGTAGCGATACCTGCTCGAGTTTCTGGCGGGTGTATTCGGGATCGAGGTTAACACCGTCCGCCCCAACGGAACCGGAACTGAATCAGCTTCTGAACGACACGGCCGGGATGGCAGAACGGCGGCGACGTCTGTCGAACGT
>JBJXGP010000116.1:0-3908 GCA_046160425.1 Planctomycetaceae bacterium | reverse complement strand
GTAACGGCCAAAGCCCCCGTCACGTTCAATTCACCGGTTGCGGAACCGAGCCACGGGATCGCCCCTAACAAATTGCAGAACAAGACATAGAAAAAACAGGACCAGATATACGGCAAATATTGATCAGCGGGGTGTGCATACGCCGGCGTTGCGGCATGTGAGCCGTGACCGTGATGTTCGTCATGATGTCCGTCTCCGTGATCGTGGCCGGTACCGATTGTGGGACGAACGACTTCATCCCTTATAAACAACGCCAGCATTTCCCAAAAATTCCACCACGATCCCTGAGCGGGTTGACCCTGACTGACTCGTTTCGACAAACCTTTGAATATCAAGACGGCCAACAACCCGGCGACGACCTGCAAAACCATGAATTTGGTCAGTTGTAAACCGGCAATCTCCGGCAAGGGAATGTGGATCCCTTGCGGAAGTTCGAAGTACGGGAAATCCCGCACGTGATGAAATGTGTCATGTCCTGCAGCCATTTTGGCTCCCGTATCCCTATTCATCCATCCCTTAAGTCTCGTTCAGATATCGCGGTGTATCCGCCGGGATTCTTCCGCCACTTCACGCCGACTTGCGGTGGACTCCTTTCAGGATAAAACACGTTTCGAAAATCAGGCTCGCCAGATAAAATAAAATCAACCAGACATGAAACTGCCAGAATCGTAGATCAGGTCGGGCAGATTGCATGAATATGGCCGCCAGCCCGACGGTCATCAGCCGCATGCCTGTCGAAATCAAAGCTCCCTGACCGGCGTTGGCGCCGGCATTCAATATTCCACCGGACAATATCAGAGCGACGAGGCCGGGGATCAAACACAAAAGCCCGGCGTAGGTCAGTCCTTCGACGCCTCGCGAGCCGGCGAAGCGGTCAGCAGGATAGTACAGGACCGCCCAAAGTGCCAGCATGCCGATCGCCAAACTCAGACATTGCCGCGCAATGCTAACCTTTCCCGGATGGATCGCTTTCCGAGGGATGGTTTCCGGGTTGGTGGCGAGACTGTTCATCTTGAGTTTTCGGTTCCAACTCTCGCTTCGATCTTTGGGCCAAGGCGAGCAAATGCTTCATCGCCACATAAAATCCCAGCACTGCTCCCAAGGCGAGCAACCAGGGGGAAGTCCCCCAGGACTTATCCAACCAGTACCCACCGGCCGCCGGTAAGGACATTTCCAATGAAATCGTGGTAATCTGAGAGACCATCTCCATCGCAATCACGAGTGGAGGCCTTTGGTTCTGCCGAGGCATCGGCATGGGCAAAGCTCCTCTCCTCGCCGGTTGATGACCTGGCGAGCATTTTGCGATCGGGCATGGTATGAACTTGGTTACGGAGTGAAAAACGCCCTCAACCACAGACCGTTTCTACAACCTCTCCGCAGGTTTACCAATTTCAGTGCGGCCAGTTTATTCATAGTCCAGGGCAATGTCAAAGCAGGGAAAACGGACTTTCTCATTTTCCCAAAACTGGTTGCGTTAATTCTCAACTTTGGGGATACAGCCTCGTTACGGCGGCTCGAAGGTCAATCGCCAGGATTTCCGAACAACCGTCGATTTGGACGATTTTGATAAATTCGTTCGCTCTGGCCGACGAGACTCAAATTCCAATTTCATATAATCTTAACAATCGTTATGTGAAATCTTCACGGTCATCTCTTATCACCACACCGAGAGAAAAACAGTATGTCGATCCACCTGATCCGCGATCTCGATGCATTGCAGCATGATATCCTTTCCATGTGCGCCATGGTGGAGGAAGTCATACATAAGGCTGTCAAGGGGTTACGCAATCCCAGCGAACAGCTTGCCACCGAATTGGCGCTCAAGGACGATGAGATCGATAATTTCGATGTGCGGATCGAAGAGGAGTGCCTGAAAATCCTCGCCTTACACCAGCCGGTTGCCATGGATCTCCGCCGTATCGCCACCGTCATGAAAATTACGGCGGAACTCGAACGCGTCGCCGATCTCGGTGTCCATATCGCCGAACGAGGCTGCGGATTGATCGGCCAACCCGAAATACAGGTTCCGGATGCGTTCGAACCTATGGTTCGTCATGCCTTGCAGATGTTGCAGCGCAGCATCGATTCGTATGTCGAACTGGATTCATCAATCGCCCGCAGCGTCTGCTCTCACGACAGCATCGTCGATCAGTTGAATCGCGAGATCATCGCCGAACTCATGCAGTTGATGCACGAGTCTCCGCATCTGATCGAACCGGCCATCCATTTGTTCTCCGCCTCGCGGCACGTCGAACGCGTGGCCGATCATGCGACCAATATCGCGGAAGATGTGGTGTATCTGGTGGAAGGGGAAATCATCAGGCACCGCAAGAATTATCCTTAAAGGGAAGGTTGAACGGCTCCGCATGTCCAAGCAGACCATCCTCATCATCGAAGACGAACGGTCCATCATCGATATCCTCTCGTACAACCTTCAGAAAGAGGGGTTTGAAGTGGTGACGGCCACCGATGGACAGGAGGGCCTGCAAAAAGCACAAGTCCTGTTGCCCAACCTGATCATCCTCGACTTGATGCTTCCCGTGATGGATGGTTTGCAAGTCTGTCAGCAATTGCGAGCCGATCCTCGAACCCGGCATATCAAGGTCATCATGCTGACGGCGCGCAGCGAAGAAGTCGATGAAATCGTCGGCTTCAACATGGGGGCCGATGACTACGTCTCTAAACCGTTCAAGATGAAACCGCTGATCCATCGCATCAAAGCCCGCTTGCAGCCCCCTGTTCGCGAAGCGGCCTCAAAAGACATCGTCAGCTTGCGGAATCTCGAAATCGATCGTCAACAGCATTCGGTGCGCATCGACGGGAACGAACTCGCACTCACCTTGACCGAGTTCAAACTCCTCTGGACGCTCGCCCGCCAGCCGGGGCGAACATTTTCGCGGCACGAATTGATGGATAACAGCCGCGGCGAAGATGCCAACGCTCTCGAACGGACAATCGACGTCCACATTCGAGCACTTCGGTCAAAAATGGGTGAGCATGCGGCGATCATCGAAACCGTTCGCGGGATCGGATATCGTCTGAAACCGGAGTGAATTGTCCGAAACGATTCGTGACTTTGCTCTTTTGCCCGGACTTCGGTACAAGATGATTTATCTTGTGTATCGATTCCGGTGCCAACTCCCCAGCGAGAGCGTTTCCATGATTCCGAATTCCATAGATCCACGATCTGACTTTGCTGTTTTCGCATCGCATCGTGCATGTGTTCGTTCGCATTTGATGTGGTTCACCCTGCTCTCCATTTTCTGTACGTTCGGATGTGGCTCAGGTTCGGTCCCTTCGGGAGATAAGTCCGAGACTCCGTCGGCTACGGAAGCAAGCTCGAATGCTGGAGATTCCAGCAGCGCGACGCAAAATGCCGACCGCGAAATCGTGATCGCCATGCTCCCCAAGCTGACGACGATTGCGTATTTCGAAGCCTGTCGCGTGGGGGCCGAAAAGGCGGTTGCCGATCTCAATGCGGAGGGGGTGAAAGTCAAGTTGATCTACGACGGGCCGTCGGATAACAGCGGTTCCGAACAGACGAAGTTCATCGATACGTGGATCCGCCAGAAAGTCGATGCCATTTGCGTGGCTCCCAATCAGCCGAAAACAATGAAACGGTTCGTCGAGAAAGCCCACGCCGCGGGGATTACATTTCTGACGTGGGACAGCGATGCCGAAGAGAGCGGCCGCGACTTGATGGTCAATCAGGTCGACGATCAGGTGCTGGGCCAGATGCTCATGGACGACCTCGCCGCTCAGATGCAGGAGGAGGGAGAATGGGCCATTGCCATCGCGAGTCTGGATGCTCACAATCTCAATTCGTGGCGGAGGATCGCCGAAGCCCGCGCTCTGGACAAGTATCCCAAACTGAAACTCGTAAACACGGTCGTCACCGAAGAGGATGA
>JBJXGP010000115.1:0-5690 GCA_046160425.1 Planctomycetaceae bacterium | reverse complement strand
AGGTCGCGAAGCATATTGCGATAATCCGTCGGTTGATTTTGGTGGAATTTCCGGTTTTTAGTTGATGTTGGTTTGTACTCGCGTATTCAATTGCCTATAATGTATTTGAGCAGTGCCAGTGAAAAGTTGAGTCATACAGCTTCAAAATCAGATGTTATTGGCATGCACACAAGAGGCAATTCGCGTGGTTTCATGTGGTGCAATTGAGTGAATAGTTCACAAAGTATGCAAGTCAAAAGTTTGCCCAGCAGGTCGTAGCCCCTCGGGTTTAATCACCAAAAAATGTTTGTTACCTGGAATCGTATTACGGAGTGAATGTTGTGAATCCAAATGTCACCAAGACCCAGTTGACCACCAGACAGCAGGAAATCTTCGAGTTCCTCAAGGACAAAATTCTGAACCGCGGCTATGGCCCCACTGTCCGCGAGATCGGCGTACAGTTCGGCATCCGCTCGCCGAACGGCGTGATGTGCCATCTCAAGGCATTGGAGAAGAAAGGGCTCATCACCCGCGAATCGCACATGTCGCGTGCCATTCAGTTGACCGATCCCCCCAACAAGCGGACGAGTCTTCTCATGGCGGGACAGATCGCCGCCGGTACTCCCGTGTTGGCGGTGCAATCCGATGAACGGATCGACTTCGCCGACTTGTTCGGTGAAGAAGATCACTTCTGCCTCCGCGTCAAGGGAGAGTCGATGATTGACGATCAGATCGCCGACGGCGATTACGTCGTCGTGCATCGCCAGTCGACGGCCAAGAATGGCGATATCGTCGTGGCGATCGTTGATGGCCAGGATGCAACATTAAAGCGTTTCTATAAGGAATCCAGCCGCATCCGTCTCGAACCTGCCAACAAGAAAATGCAGCCGATCTATTCCAGCAACGTGCAAGTCATGGGTGTTGTTCAAGGGGTTATTCGCCGGTACAAATAACCCATCAGCACCGCGAAGCTGCTCGATTGTCGAATGGTTTAATGAATGGTTATGTGCAAGGCACACAGCCATCAGCCGAGGGAATTCCCTTCGGCTGATGGCATTTTCGGGGGGGCGGTACGACCACCTGACAGATGTGGGAACGCCCGCATCAGTCCCCTGAATCCAGGAGGATTTCGGAATCCGATAACAGGCGAACGTCGCTTTCGCTCGTCCGATCGATCGCCGGCTCTTCGACGCGATTCTGCGGAAACGCCGGGAACGACGTCATCATCTCGGTCTTATCGACGGAGGGAACGCGCGATTCACCAGCCCCCATCTGCACTCGGTACTTCACGCTGGCAAAGGCCAATTCATCGCCGGGCAAGAGCGCTCCGCGAGAGACTCGCTGACCGTTAACCTTTGTCCCATTGGTGCTGCACAGATCGCGAATGAACAGCAGGCCGTCGGTTTTGACGATCACGCACTGAAGTTTTGAGATGCTGTGATGGTCGATAAACAAATCGCACAGTCCCTTTTTTCGCCCGACGAGCGTGACGTCCTGATCGAGCAAAATCGGTTTGCCCCCATCGAGTGGTACGAGTTGAGCAATCATGGGTTGATTCCGCTTCCGGCGCTCAATGAGTGCCGAATTCCAGTGATACCGTGCTATGTCATGCCATTCGTCGGGATTCGATTCCGACGCTGAAACGGGATCGGTTTCAGGCGATTGGGAGATATGTCATTTGTCGAAAATCAGCCCGAGAGCAGATTGATATTGATCGCTTCCAATGAGCCGGACCGGTGACACCGTCCCCGCGGAAAGGCCCTTATTCAGTCTCTTCTGGTCATCGCCGTCTGTCAAGCAGGACTTCCGAGAATCGGTCTCGTTTGCGAAGATAATCCATTCTTGTCCGCAGGCTTGACGGTCCAACTTGGGACTGCTAGTTTCTGCTCTTTCGCGATGAATCGGCGTGAGGCAAAAGACGGCGTACGCACCGGCACGCACGGATTGCCTCTATCCGCATGTGCATGTCGTTTGGCGATTTTTCTGCACAGCCGCCAGTCAAATCGGCAGGATTTTCGCGCAGCGACCGAAGCAAGAACAGTCAATGCATATCGCGGCGGACGGCTCGCATCCATCGGGTCACTGCCGCGGCTATTGTCCGAGACAATTCAACGAAGGATCACGGTCATGTCAAATCAGTACGTTTACTTCTTTGGTGACGGTCAAGCCGCCGGGAATGCTTCCATGCGGAATCTGCTCGGAGGCAAGGGTGCCAACCTGGGGGAAATGACCAACATCGGGTTGCCCGTTCCGGCGGGGTTCACGATTACCACCGAAGTCTGCAACTACTACTACGACAATAAGCGAGTCTATCCTCCCGAGTTGAAATCACAGGTCGAAGAGGCGTTACGGAGCGTCGAAAAGGTAATGGGGGCCGAGTTCGGTTCGAAAACGAATCCACTGCTCGTCTCTTGCCGGTCCGGAGCACGCGACTCGATGCCCGGCATGATGGATACCGTCCTCAACATCGGGATGAACGACGACACCGTTCAGGCTTTGGCGAAACAGGCCGGTAACGAACGGTTTGCCTGGGACAGCTATCGCCGCTTCGTGCAAATGTACGGCGACGTCGTGCTCGAACTCAAGCCGCGCGACAAAAAAGAACACGATCCGTTTGAAACGCTGCTCGAAAAGAAACGTCACGCGGCGAAAGTCGAATTCGATTCGCAGCTCACCCCCGATCAATTGAAAGAACTTGTCGCCGAATTCCGGCAACTCATCAAGGAACGCACGGGGAAGAGTTTCCCGACCGACCCCTGGGAACAGCTCTGGGGAGCCGTCGGCGCGGTCTTCGGCAGTTGGATGAACGATCGCGCCAGCGTCTATCGCCGCGAATACGGCATCCCTCACAGTTGGGGAACTGCTGCCAACGTGCAGGCGATGGTCTTCGGCAACCTCGGCGACGATTGCGCCACAGGTGTCGGACTGACTCGCGACTGCGCAATGGGGACGCCAGGCTTCAACGGCGATTATCTCATCAATGCGCAAGGGGAAGATGTCGTCGCCGGGATTCGTACTCCCAAGCGGATCGAAGTCAGCCTGCAACAGGACATGCCGGCTGCATTCGCTCAACTCGAAAACATCGGCCGGACGCTGGAACGCCACTACAAGGAAGTGCAGGATATCGAATTCACGATTCAGCGCGGAAAAGTCTGGATGCTGCAAACGCGTAATGCGAAGCGAACGGGATTCGCCGCTGTCCGCATCGCCGTCGATCTGGTCAACGAAGGATTGATCACCCCTGTCGAAGCGATGCAGAAACGCCGCATTCCTGCCGACGATTTGAACCAGCTCTTGCAGCCGATTTTCGATCCCAAGGCCAAGACCGCCGCCGTCAAGGAAGGCCGTCTGCTCGGCAAGGGGATCAATGCCGGTCCCGGAGCCGCGAGCGGAATTATCTGTCTGCATGCCGCGGATGCCGAAGCGCTGTACAACTCCAAACCGGGGACGGCGATCGTGCTCGTCCGTCGCGAAACGAGTCCCGAAGACCTGCGCGGGATGCGCGTCTCGAAGGGGATTCTGACGGCATTCGGCGGAGCAAGTTCGCACGCCGCGCTCGTCAGCCGGCAGATGGGTAAAGCCTGCATCGTCGGTTGCAGCGCCCTCAACATCGATTACGATACCGGGACGGTGAAAGTCGGCGACAAGGTACTCAAAGAAGGGGACTCGATCAGCATCGACGGATTCACCGGCGAGGTGTTTTCGGGCTTCGTCCCCACCAAGCCGAGCGAAATCGTCGAAGTGTTGATTCACAAGACGATGCGTCCCGAAGAATCGGAGACATATCAACGTTATGCTCAACTCATGGGCTGGGTCGACAAGTACCGCAAAATGCGCGTTCGCACGAATGCCGATACCCCCGAGCAGTCGGCCGAGGCGGTGGCATTTGGAGCGGAAGGAATCGGCCTGTGCCGGACCGAGCACATGTTCTTCAATCATCTCGATGAAATTCGCGAGATGATCGTGGCCCGCTCTCCGGAAAGCCGGCAAAAGGCGGTCAATAAACTGTTGCCCTTCCAGCGAGACGACTTCGCCGGCATCTTTCGCGCGATGGAAGGCCGGCCGGTGACGATCCGACTGCTCGATCCTCCGCTGCACGAATTCCTTTCCGATCGCCATCTCGAAGAACAACCGGGTTTGGGCGCGATGCTGGCAAAGCAACTCGATGTCAGCGAAGAAGAAATTCACCGCCGCGTGAAAGAACTTCACGAATCGAACCCCATGCTGGGACACCGCGGTTGCCGTTTGGGGATCGTCTATCCCGAAATCACGGCGATGCAGTCGCGTGCCATTTTTGAGGCGGCGTGTGCAGTTCAGAAAGCGGGGACTCCCGTGAAACCCGAAGTGATGATTCCGCTCGTCGGCTTCGAGACCGAATACAAGCATCAAGAAGCGATCGTTCGCTCGCAAGCAGAGGCCGTATTCAAAGAGACCGGCGTCACCGTGGAATACCTCGTCGGGACGATGATCGAAGTCCCCCGTGCCGCCGTTCGTGCCGATCAGATTGCCCTCTCGGCCGAGTTCTTCAGCTTCGGCACCAACGACCTCACGCAAACGACCTTGGGAATCAGCCGCGACGATTACGGCGGGTTCATCGGCTTCTACCGCGAACACGACATCATTCCCAACGATCCGTTTCAGACGATCGACCAGGATGGCGTCGGCGATCTGATGCGGATCGGCGTCGAGCGAGGTCGCAAATCCCGTTCAGATTTGAAGATCGGAATTTGCGGCGAACATGGCGGCGATCCCGCCAGCGTGATGTTCTGTCACCGAATCGGTCTCGATTACGTGAGCTGTTCGCCGTTCCGCGTCCCCATTGCGCGGCTGGCAGCGGCTCAAGTGGCGCAGGAGAATGCCGGCTGATGTGATGTCGGCGGAAAGACGCGCGAGGAACTGTCTTGTTCCTGTTTTCCGGGATGGAAAAATTCAGATGAATTTTTGAGCGGATCTGATCGCGTCAAGAGTCGATAAAATCAGACGTAGGGCCTTTATTCATAACAAGTTGCATAAAATTTCGCACAAAATTTGTCCGAATTTGTGCAGAATCGCTCTATCCATATCCCCTGATGGACGATATGATGGGGAACCCTCGTACTTGTGCCCGCTGATGATTCCCGCCTTGACCCCAGAGTTCACAACCTCATCAATTGGATGAAATGTCCTCATGAATCTCGGCCGCGAGGCTGGTGATCATCGAGCCGCTCGGGGTGTAGGAAATAAATCGCCCGGCGTTGAATCCAGCACATCCATGAGGCCGCAGGTTTTCACGTTGTATCGCGGGACCGAAGGATCGGTCTCATTTTCAGAAAGAAGTTTGTCTCACAATCTGGTTCGGAACTATGAACAAATTCAAGCATCGCAACATCGGCATTTCCGCTCACATCGACTCGGGCAAAACGACCCTGACCGAGCGCATTCTCTTTTACAGCGGGCGCATTCACCGCATGCAGGAGGTCAAGGGAGGCGAAGGGGGAGCGACGATGGACTTCATGGACCTCGAACGCGAACGGGGTATTACCATTACCTCGGCCGCTACGTCCGTGATGTGGGATGACTACACCATCAACGTCATCGATACCCCGGGACACGTCGACTTCACGGTTGAAGTCGAACGCTCGCTCCGCGTGCTTGATGGTGCCGTGCTCGTGCTCTGCGCCGTGGGCGGCGTACAGAGTCAGTCGTTGACCGTCGACCGCCAGATGAAGCGC
>JBJXGP010000114.1:0-34417 GCA_046160425.1 Planctomycetaceae bacterium | reverse complement strand
CCTCGACGAATGGTGTGACAAGAACTGCCGCGATAGCAGCAAGATAGTACGAAAATCGGCGATTTGAACACAACGGCATAACAAGAACCTCCGTGTAAAGAATGTTGAAGTGGCCTAACAAATAGCTCACGCATTCTTAACAACCGTTTTTAGTGAAGCGGGTTATCTATTTGGGTAATAATGCCGCGAGTTCGGGATGGGGGCGCGTGATGACGTCTCCCATGATCAGTTTGCCTCCCAGGCGGGCAACCGTCGCTTTGCCGGTTTCGATGGCGTTCTGCACGGCGGCAACGTCGCCGCGCACGACGATCGTGACGTACGCCGCGCCGATTTTTTCCTTGCCGACCAGCGTCACGTTGGACGACTTGAGCATCTCATCGGTGGCATGCAGTGCGGCGACCAGGCCTTGCGTTTCTAACAACCCTAATGCATCGGATGAACTCATGGAATCCTCTTTCGGAATACGATAATCGTAAATCCCCAGTAAGGGGCTGAATGCGGGGGGAGCGTTCACCAGTTGACGCGTCACTTCCAGTGGCGCCGGCATGATCGCCAGCATCGTTTCGCTTCCCATTTGCTCGGCCAGCGCCTGGCCCGCTTGTGCGGCGCATGTCACGTCGGCGGTTCGTCCCGCGATCTTGATGCACTGAGCCGTCCCGTCGGTGCTTTCGATCCCTAACAGTCGCACGCCGGCCGATTTCATGATGCGGTCGGTGACGATCAGGGAGGGGCAGAGATTCCCCACCTCCAGGAGGGCGATGCTGTATTCATCGGCTTTTACGGCGGGTGCAGTCGGAGTCATCAGGTACGCTTTATGTCTATTGAATGTCTGTCGAATGGAAGTCGTCCGCCATCTTAGCGTTTTCTGGCCGATTCTGACTATATCATTCTAACACAACCTCTGTACTGCGTGATTATCTCTGTACTGCGTGATTATCTGCAAATGTTCAGACCGTTTCGACATGCACAACCGGTTGTGTTAGGGTCTCTCTGTTAATCCGCCAAAAAAGAGCTACCTTTCCGGCGGATTTCCGGGGAAAGTGAGTGTGATTGCCGAACGATGTCGGTACACGCTCAATTTTCCCGTCAGCATTCGCGGGAAACCCTTAAACCATATGGCAGCCAACCCCCGCTTGACCTGTCGCTGAACTCACCCTATACTCGCGCGAAGAATCTCCCTGAAATACAGACTTTCATGACGCGATGAGAATTTTATGAAAAGCGAACATCGTCACGAATTGCAAACGAACGAATTGGGGCGACTGGCCGGCGAGGTCGCACCGTTTTTTGAGCGCAACGGCAGCAAGCTGCTCGCCGGTTTCATCGCCATCGTTGTGCTGGGTGGAGGGGCCTATTGGTGGATGAAGACACGAGTCAGTGCCGAATCCGCTGCCTGGACAAAACTGCTGACGGCCCAGACGGTTGAGGATTTCGCCGGCATTTCGGAGGAATTTCCCGGAACGGCGCCCGCGGCCTGGGCTCAATTGAACGAAGCCAACTCGCTCTTGCAGGACGGGATCCGCGATTCATTCACCAATCGCGAAGCGGCCCTCGCCAATTTGAAGCTGGCTCAAGAGAAATTCGACAAGCTGGTCGCCCCGCAAAACCTGCCCCGCGAACTTCGCGTGCGTGCTCTGTTCGGCTTGGCGCGATGCCTCGAAACGACTTCGAACGGAGACTTGACCCCTGCCATCGAAGCCTACAAAAAAATCGCCGCCGAATTCACCGATCCGATCTATACCATCTATCGCGAAAATTCTGAACGACGCATCAAGGAGTTGGAAACCGGGGCGGCGCAGGAATTTTACGCGTGGTTTGCGAAGCAGAACCCCAAGCTCGCCGATCGGCCGCGTCCTCAGGATGGCAAATTTCACGACATGAATCCCGACGATCTCGAGTTGCCGATGACGTTGCCCGGCGTTCCGGAAATGTTGCGTCAAACGATGTCGGAAATCGAAGCGAAGTCTCCGCCTGAATCCGATTCGGCTACTCCCGAGGATGGAGCCGGAGCTGGAAAAGATTCAACCGAACCCGAAGCTCCCGCGCTTCCCGAAGAGAGCGACGCGAACGAATCGACGACTGAAAAGTCCGGCGAGACCTCCGAAGAACCGAAGGACGCTACGCCCGAAGAAAAGACGGAATCGAATTGATCGCATCGACTCGTTCCGAACTTGAATTCGTCACACAACAAATGGTCGTCATTACGCGAATGGGCAGGGATGCACCTCATTTGAAATATGATTGAAATGAGCGATGCATCGTCAGCGGCTCCGGTTCAGATCACCGTCGAAGCACGAGCGCACGGCTGGAGGATCGACCACTATCTCTCGCGGCTGTTCCCCAATTTCAGCCGGGCCTTGTTTCAACAGGCGATCTCGGATCAGTTCGTGCTGATCAACGGACTGCCAGCGAAACCGTCCCGCCGCTTGCGAGTCAACGACCGGTTGAGCGTATTACAGTGGCCCCGCTCACCCGACAGCAGCCTTCCTCCCGAAGACATCCCGCTCGACGTGCTGTTCGAAGACGATTACCTCATCGTCATCAACAAGCCGGCCGACATGGTGACACATCCCGGAAAAGGGAATTACAGCGGCACGCTAGCCGGAGCATTGCAATTTCACTTCGACAAGTTAAGCGATCTCGCCGGCAAGCTGCGCCCGGGCATCGTCCATCGCCTCGATCGCGACACGACGGGGATTCTGGTGATCGCCAAGGACAATCAGGTGCATCAATTTCTGAGCCGTCAGTTCGAACACCGCGAGATCTATAAGGAATACCGGGCAATCACCTGGGGAGATATCTCGTTCGATCGCGATCGCATCGATACTTATATCTCGGTGAATCCCAGGAATCGCGAGAAAATGATGGTCAGCGCCGAAGGGGGAAACGCCCGGCACGCTGTCACGCAATTCGAAGTCCTCGCGCGCTTCGCGGGGTTTACATCGGTGAAACTGCTGCCGCAGACCGGCCGCACGCATCAACTGCGGGTTCACATGCAACATATCGGTCATCCGATCGTGGCCGATCTCGTCTACGGCGGGCAAGCGGCGCTGACGCTCAACGATCTGAAACGGGGTTCATCAGAGAGCCGTCCCACATCGAATTCGACTCCTGAAGAATCGGGCGAGCAAGCTGCGGAATCTGATTTCACCTCGGCGGCATTGATCTCTCGGCAGGCCCTCCATGCCTTCCGGCTGGAATTTTTACATCCGCAGAGTGGAAAAAAACTCTCATTTGAGGCACCATTGCCGTCAGACATGCAACAAACGCTGAGCGCATTAGCGACATTGAGGGCCTTGCCTCTGCATCACGGGCCTCATCACAGAAAGTCAATGACATGAGACTGGCCAAAGTTCTGCTTTCCAACGGCGACCGCCGCGTCGCGGTGTGGGAAGGGCGGATGATCAAATTACTCGATCTGAATCAGGTCGAGAATTGCCGCAATCTGTCCGACATATTGCATTCACCCGATCCGCGGGGGCTGGCGAAGTTTTTGATCGATCCGCAGGCCGAGCCTTATCCGGAAGAATCGGTGACGTTTCTTTCTCCGCTCGATCATCAGGAAGTCTGGGCGGCAGGAGTGACTTACAAGCGGAGCCAGGTGGCCCGCATGGAAGAATCAGAAACGGGAGCGTCGCACTACGACCGCGTGTATACCGCGCCTCGCCCCGAAATCTTCTTCAAGGCGACGCCCCATCGCGTGTCGGGACCGCATCAGCCTGTCCGCGTTCGCGCCGACAGCAAGTGGTCGGTCCCCGAACCCGAACTCACACTCGTCGCCAATCCCGAAATGAAACTCGTCGGGTTCACGATCGGCAATGACATGTCGGCCCGCGACATCGAAGGGGAGAATCCGCTGTACCTTCCCCAAGCGAAGATGTACAAGCAGGCGTGCGCCCTCGGGCCGTGCGTCCTGGTCCCCGAACAGCCGCTCGATCGCCCGAACACCGCCATCAAGATGAAAATCACCCGCAAAGGAAAAAAGGCCTTCGAAGGGGAAACCAACGTCGGGCAGATGGTCCGCGAGTTCGATGAACTGCTCGGCTGGCTGGGACGCGAAAATGAATTTCCGCACGGCGCGATGCTTCTCACCGGAACCGGCGTCGTCCCCCCCGACGACTTTTCTCTGGAAAACGGCGACCTCGTCTCCATTGAAATCACGGGTATCGGCACGCTCGTCAACCCGGTCGTCAAGGATGCAATTTGATATTCGACTCTCAGGTGCAGCGGGTTGTCGTCGCCGTTGAAGTCTCCTTGCCAATGTGAACACTGTCATCGCTTAACTTCTCAATGGATTGCAAAGCACATGTCGCCATCTCAGGATGAACCGCGAACCGATTCGAACAGCCCACCCGCCATCCCCGAGGGGATCCATCTGCTCGATTGCGTCACGGGGATGCAACGTCTCGCCGCGGGGAGCGTCGACCTCGTGTTCGCCGATCCTCCCTTCAACATCGGTTACAAATACGACCTGTATGAAGATCGGAAGTCGGTCGACGAATATCTCAACTGGAGCAAAGAGTGGGGAAGCGAGGTCGTGCGGCTCCTCAAACCCGACGGCTCGTTCTGGCTGGCCATCGGCGACGATTTCGCCGCCGAACTCAAAGTCCTGTTCACCCGCGAACTCGGTCTGAGTTGTCGCAGTTGGGTCATCTGGTATTACACGTTCGGCGTGAATTGCGCGAGCAAATTCAGCCGATCGCATACGCATCTCTTGTACTTCGTGAAGGATCCGACGACCTTCACGTTTCTCGCCGACGATCCGCTGGTCCGCGTCAAATCGGCGCGGGAACTCGTCTACGGCGACAAGCGGGCGAACCCCAAAGGCCGTCTTCCAGACGATACGTGGATACTTCGTCCGCAGGATATTCCCGAATCGTTTTCGACCGAAGAAAACACGTGGTACTTCCCGCGCGTTGCCGGAACATTCAAGGAGCGTTCAGGCTGGCACGGTTGTCAGATGCCCGAGCAATTGCTGGGGCGCATCATCCGCTGCTGTTCGTGCCCGCGCGAACTCGTACTCGATCCGTTCGTTGGCAGCGGCACGACGATGTCGGTCGCCAAAAAACTCGACCGGCGATACGTCGGCTTCGAGTTGTCTCCGCAATATGCTGAGCGGGCGCAGCAGCGCGTCGCCGAGGCCCGGGTGGGCCAGGCGCTGGATGGCCCTGAAAACCCGCTGATCAGCGCCCCCTCGACGGCAAAAGGCCGGCAACTGCGATTGAACGAACCGGTCTGATCGAGGCTGCAATTCGTTGGATGCAAAAAGGGAGAGGATGCATCTGTCGCACCCTCTCCCTACCACTTTGCATTTTCAGTCGACCATCACGCGGTTATATGAAATTCCATGCCCCCTCCGTGACGAAGGCGTAATCGATGGCATTCAAGTCAGCCGTCACGGTCTGGCCGGCAGCGGCTCGACCCGTGATGACGTCGAAACCGGTCAGTTTGTCCTTCTGCACGCTGCGGGTAAGCGTGAATTCGCTCCCCTGCCCGAAGACGGTATCGACCGCTCTGATGTTCTTCATGTCGGCTTCGTCGTGACCGGTGCTGGCGATGACTTCGAGAACCTTGAAGTCGATCGCCTGATTCAGATAGGCCGGGCCGCCTATGCTGACGAATCCCGACATCGCACCATTATTCGCCGTACCGACGTAACGGTCGTTGCCGGCGGAATCGAAGATCGTCGCGGTGTCATTCCCGCCTGGAGTGGCGTACGCGGTAACGTTATCGAATCGATTCGCGATGTTCTCGAATCCGGGCCCTTTGAGCGACGTTCGATCGGGACGGCTGACCAGCACGTCATCGCCGGGTGAACCGTAGAGCGAGGCAATATCGAAACCACCCATATCGGCAAACGCGTTCACCTGTTCGAAGCGGGACGCGGAGTTATAGAAGCCCGTTCCCGTCATCTGACTGCGAACGTCGCGACCGAGGAAACGGTCGTTGCCGGTCGAGTCGAGCAGATTGGCGATATCGAACCCGCCGGCATAGGCCAAGCCTTGTGCCAGCGAGAATCCGCGAACGGTATTGGTGAATCCCGCTCCCACGAGGCTCGCAAGCGTAGGCGTTCCCGTGAAGACGTCATCGCCGGCGGAGTCCTTCAGATCGGCAGTGTCATTGCCCCCTCCACCGGTCACGTCGATCGTCGAGAAACTGCTGCCGTTCACGTTGAGGCTGGGGCTCTTGAACTGAATCCCACCCGGTTCCAGTACGGCGGTTTCGGAGGCAGTCGTCCCATTCAGGAGCAGCGTGTCGTTCCCCGCCAATCCGTTGAGGTTCAGGAAGCGATAACGGTTCGCGGGAATGTTCTGCGCGACGCCATTGATCGTCAGCGAATGATTGGTCGACGCCGCTGAAACACCACCCGGCGCGGCGGGAGGCGGAGCTAACTGCAAGTTGAAGACGTCGTTTCCATTCGTGCCGTTGATTTGCAGCGTGTCTCCCTGAATCGTTCCGATTCCCTGATTGTCGAGAATCCCCGCGTTGACGCTGTTGAAAAGGTTGACGAAGAAGTTCTCGTCGAACTCGTTAAACGTCAGGCCGGCGACGGCAATCGTAACCGTTTGCGTCGAAACGCCCGGATTGAACGTCAGCGTGCCGGTCTTTGCTGTGTAATCGCTGCCCGCGGTCGCCGACCCGTTTTGAGTCTGGTAATCGACGGTGATCGGCTTTCCGCTGGCTTGCGAGAGCGTCACGGTAAATGTCGCCTGGAGAACGGCATTGCCTGCATTGGGGGCGACGGTGACGTCGTTGATCTTCGCCGTGGGGACCGGATCGTTGTCGACGATCGTTCCCAATCCATCGGCGTCAGCGATCGAGGCATTGACCGCATTCGAAAGATGAACCGTGTACGTCTCGTCGAATTCATTGAAGAGATCGCCCACGACAGGAACGATCACTTCCTTGACCGTTTCGCCTTCGAGGAAGGTCAGCGTCCCGTTGATCGGCAGATAGTCCACGCCCGAAACCGCATCCCCTGTCTGCATCGTCGCAAAATCGACCGTGACGGTCTTTCCGCTGGCGGCAGAAAGCCGGACTTCGAATACGCCGGGGCGCGTTCCGCCGTCGCGTTCGGCCACGCGTTTGTCGGTGATCGTCAGCGAGGGGACGGTATCGTTATCGATGATGGTTCCCTCACCCCTGGCATCGGCCAGCGTGGCGTTTTGCACGTTGGAAAGTTGAACGAAGAAGTTTTCAGTGAACTCGTTCTTCAGATCACCCACGACCTGCACCGTAATCGTCTTCGTCGTTTCCCCTTCCGCGAAGGTCAACGTTCCGACCGCCGGCGTGTAATCGAGGCCCGGCTTGGCCGTGCCGTTGAGCGGCGGGAAATCGACCGTGAAGTAGTCAACCGTAACGTTTTGCCCGCTCGGATTCGACAGGGTGACGGTGAAGTCAAAGTTCAGGAACCCGGCGTTCCCTTCGGTCAAAGTGACGTCGTTGATCGTAATCGACGGGATCGCATCGTCGTTGGCGATGATGGCCTGCCCCAGATCGTCGGAGAAGTTGGCATCGACCAGGTTCGTCAGCTTGACGAAGAACGTCTCGTTGGCTTCGTGCTTGAGATCGCCGTGAACCACGACGTCGATCGTTTTCGTGGTTTCGCCGGGATTGAACGTCAACGAACCGGTTTTCGCGTCGTAATCCCCGTTGGCAGTCGCCGATCCGTTCTGCGTGGCGTAATCGACGGTGATCGTTCGGCCGCTGTCGCGCGACAGGCTGACGGTGAAGGTGAATACGGTATCGCCGACGTTTCCTTCGCTGATCGAGACGTCGTTGATTCGCAACGTAACGAGCGGATCGTCGTCGGTGATCACGGCGGTTCCCTGGCCGTCATCGATATCCGCATTCACCGGATTGAGCAGATTGACGTGGAAGATTTCGTCGTATTCGCTGAGGATGTCGGTCAGCGTGGTGACGGTGACCAACTTCGACGTTTCGCCCGGAGCGAAGGTCACCGTGCCCGTTTTCGTTTCGTAATCCAATCCGGAGACGGCCGTGTTATTGGCGGTCTCATAGTCGACCGAAATCGGTTTGGCACTCGGCGTGTCGAGAGTCACAAGGAAGGTCGCGGTCTTGGTTCCCGTGTCCCCTTCGCGAACGACAGTGAAGTCGCCGATCGAGACCTGCGCGTGCGGGTCGATATCGAGGATCGTTCCTTCGCCGATGTCATCGAGAATCGTTCCATCGGTCGGATTCTGCAGACGGACGAAGAAGTTTTCCTCGAATTCATCCAAGCCGTCGGTGTTGATGTTCACCGACACCGTCTTGGTCGTCTCACCCGGAGCGAAGATCACGAGTCCGGAATTCGATTGATAGTCATTGGGAACCAGAGCCGATCCGTCTTCGGTCACGAACTGCACCGTAACTTGTTTCCCGCTCTCGATGTTCAACGAAACCGTGAACTCTGCAACGCCCCCTTCCAACACATTGATGTCGTCAATCGAGATTTCCGGCGGATCATCGTCGTCGATGATCGTCGCGGTTCCCACCGTAGCATTGGAATCGAGCGTGCCGTTGACCGGATTCAGTAATGTGACGGTGAAGTTTTCGTCGTTCTCGTCGATCAAGTCGGGGACGATAGGAATACGGATTTCAAGAACCGTCGTCCCCGCACCGGGTAAGAAACCCGGCGTAAAGTTGAGCGTGTTGTCATCTTCCGTAAAGTCCAGTCCGGCGGCGGCGCCGATGTTACCGACCGACCCTGCAACGGCGGCAACGATGGCATCGGCGATGTTATCCGGTGCCGAGGCATTGATCTGGAAGTACATCGCTTCACCCGGATTGATCGGATCGCCGACGATACCACTGTCGATGGGCGCTGAGGTCTCATTGATCGAACCCGTCAACAGCGCAAGCCCTTCCAATCCACGTCGAGGCTGTGATCCGGCTGCGGCGTTGGTCCCCAGACCGATCACCTCGATACCGTTGGCAATCAGCGCATCGATCGTGGCCTGGATGCTGGCTCCCGTTCCGAAGGGGGTCGTACCCCGGCCGCCACTGGTGATGTTAACCGCGGGAACCGTAAAGCCGCTACCTGTGTAATTCAAGAGGCCATCGGGCTGATACGCGAAACCAATGTCGGTGGCCAGGAGCACGAGGTGCAGGGCCCCCGGGCGATAGCCGACGCCGCCGATATTTCCGGAAGGAAGAATCGTCGGTCCGGTCGGATCGAGCGTGTAAGTACTGAATGCGGGAACGTCGGTGCCTGGGGTCGTCTGTGTGGTCACCAGACCAGCGGCGCCGTTATCGGTCGTATCGCCGTCATCGTTGCCGTCGTACCCGGCACCGGTGGCGATCTGGAACAAGGCCTCGATTGCCGATTCAGGTCCGTCGCCCCCAAACCCAGGGGCCGAGCGTCCCAAGGCACCATTAATCGCGGCATCAAATTGCGGATCGGTGCTCACGACGATCGGCTGGTTGAGAATGAATGGCAAATCGGCCCCGCCGTAATCCTCGAAGCGACCGATGCCGAACGCCAGGCTGAATCCCGGTAAAGCCGCTTCCAAAGCGGTGACGATCCCGGGGAAGCCCGCGATCAAACTGGGACCGACGCCAGTGAAGCTGCCGGTATCATCGAGGAGCAGGAAGATGTCGACTGCCGTAACCGTAGATCCGCCGCTGGTGACGTCACCTTCTTCGGTGTCATAATCGACCGAGACGGGCCGTTCGCTCGGATGCGACAACGTAACGGTGAAGACCATCTCGTTGGGATTGAGCGGATCGCTCCCCTCCAGACTGCTGGGGCTGTCGATCGAAATCGTCGGCGGAGCTTCGTTGTCGAGTATCGTCCCGACTCCTTCGCCCGCAATGGGATCGATGGTGACATTCACGGGATTCAGCAACGTTACGTTGAACGTGTCATCGAACTCGTAAACATTATCACCGATGATCGGAATACTGATCGTGAGTACCGTCGTTCCCGCACCAGAAACATTCCCGGGCGTGAAGGTCAACGTCCCATTCGATTCCGTGTAATCGACATCGGCGATCGCGGTGTTGGCCGAGGTCTGATAGTCGATCTGCACCCCTTTTTCGCTGGGGCCGGACAACGTCACCGTGAAGACCATGTCTTGGGAGCCGCTGTCACCTTCGACGATGCTGACGCTGTCGATCGATGCCACAGGTGCAGCATCGATATCGGTAATGATCGCTTCGCCGAGATCATCGGCGATCGAAGCGTTAATTGCACCTTGCAGGCGAATGAAGAAGTCTTCGTCGAATTCATCGACGCCGTCGGCGTTGACATTGATCTGGATGGTCTTTGAGGTCTCACCCGGCTCGAAGACTACCAGCCCGGAAGTGAACGAAAAATCGCCGGGAGAAACGGCTGAACCATCTTCTGTTTCAAACTGCACCGAGATCTGCTTGCCGCTTTCCAGCGAAAGCGAGACTGTAAACTCGGCGACTCCCCCTTCTAGAACGGTAATATCGTCGATCGAGATTGAGGGCTCGCCATCGTCGTCGATGATCGTTCCCGTACCGACGGTCGCGTTGGCATCGAGCGTACCATTGACGGGATTGACCAGCGTCACCGTGAAAGTTTCATCGTTCTCATCGATGATATCGGGTTCGATGGGAATATGAATTTCCAGCGTCGTGGTTCCTGCCCCAAACAGATGGCCTTTCGTGAAATTGAGCGTGCCATCGATGTCGGTAAAGTCCAGTCCTGCGGCGGCACCGGTGTTGCCGATCGAACCGGTGACAGCAGCGACGATCGCAGCCGCGATGCTGGCGGACGACGAGGTACTGATCTGGAAGTACAGTGGATCACCGGGATCAATCGGATCGCCGGCGATGCCTCCGTCGATCGGTGCCGATGTCTTGTTGACCGAACCGGTCAGTTTGGCGAACGCTTCCAGACCTTGTCTCGGCTGTGACAAGGTTGAGGAATTTGTTCCCAGTCCGATGACTTGAACGCCGTTAGCCACGAGAGCGTCGATCGTTTCCTGAATGCTGGCGCCGACGCCATTGGGCGACTGATTGCGACCGCCGTTCGTGATATCCGTGGCATCGACCGTGACACCATCGAGGCCGATGTAAGTTGCCTGTGCATCCGGTTCGTATCCGGTACCGGTATCGGTCGCCAGCAACACGAGATGTAAGGCTCCCGGTCGATATCCGACACCGCCGATGTTTCCTGACGGAGCGACGACGGGACCGGATGGGTCGGCGGTAAACGTACTGAAGGCGGGGATGTCTCCGGAGGCGCCTGGGTTGATTTGTGTGCTGACGAGACCCGCGTTGCCGCTGTCGGTTGTGTCTCCGAGCCCCCCGTCGTTGCCGTCAAATCCCGCCCCCGTGGCGACCTGATATAGAGCTTCGAGCCAGGCTTCCGGATGACCGCCGCCGGTTCCGGGTGCCGCCCGGCCCAGTGCCGAATTGATGGCATTGTCAAATTCCGGATCACTACTGACCAGAACCGGCTGATTCAGGATGAAAGCCCTCGATGTGCTGGTCGAGAATGCGTTGTACTCCTCGGTGCGCCCGATACCGAAACCGAGACTGTAACCGGGGAGAGACGCCTGCAGGTCGGCGACGATTTGTGGAAACGCGGCGATTAAACCGGGGCCCACACCGACAAAGCTGGCGGTGTCGTCCAATACCAGGAACACGTCCACGGCGGTGATCGCAGAACCACCGCTGGTGACTTCTCCTTCCTCAGTCTCATAATCCACCGAGACTGGTCGTTCGCTGGGATGCGATAACGTGACGGTGAAGACCATCTCATTGGGATTGAGCGGATCGCTCCCTTCCAGACTGCTGGGGCTGGATATCGAGATCGTCGGCGGGGCTTCGTTATCGAGAATCGTCCCCACACCCTGGGCATCGGTGATGCCGGCTGTGTTCACGGCATTCGTAAGATTGACGTAGAACTCTTCATCGAATTCGTAGACGTTGTCGCCGTTGACTTTGATGGTGATGGTTTTCGTCGTCTCACCCGGGTTGAACGTCACCGTTCCGTTATTCGCATCATAGTCGTCGGTCGCTTCGGTGGCGCTGCCATCGACGACTGCACCATCAGCGGTGGCGAAGTCCACTGTCACCGTCTTGCCGCTCGCCGTCGATAGAGTCACCGTGAAGACGTAATTCTGGAAACCGGAATTTCCCTCGGTATTCGACACGTTATTGATCGACAGCGTAGCAACGGTGGCGTCATCGTCGATGATCGTCCCTTGCCCCTGAGCATCGGCAATCGTGGCATTGACCGGACTCGTCAGATTGAGGAAGAAGCTTTCATTGAACTCGTCCAATGTATCCGCCAGAATCGTCACTTGCACCGCCTGCGTCGTCTGGCCGGGAGCAAAGGTGACGGTCTGGGTCGTGGCCTGATAATCTTGTCCGGCGAGCGCGGATTGATCGAACACCACTCCATTCGCCGTCGTCACGGTTACGCTGACCGGTACTGTGGAAGCCTGATCGAGCGACAGGATGAAGACCTCGGTATGGCTGCCGATGTTCCCTTCGGCGATCGTCAAGCGATCGTTGATCGAAATCTGCGGAGTGACCTGCACGTCATCGTCCGTGATCGTGCCGAGGCCGGCGGCATCGGTGATACCGGCGTTGACGGCGTTCGACAAGGTGACGTTGAACGTTTCGTCGAGTTCGTCAATGTCATCGGCCTCGACCATGACCGTGACCGTTTTTGTCGTTTCACCCGGCGCGAACGTCAGGGTTCCGAACTGCGAGCGGTAATCGCCCGGCTCCAATGCCGTTCCGTCGCTGGTGGCAAAATCGACGGTCACGGTTTTTTCGGAGGCTGCTGAGAGCGTGACGGTGAAGTTAAATGCGGTCTGGCCGCCGGTTCCTTCGTTCTGCGTCACATCGCCAATGCTGAGCGTCGGCGTGGCATCGTTATCGGTGATGGTGGCGATGCCCAATTGATCGACTATATTGGCATTGCTTTGCGTCCTGAGCAGAACGAAGAATTTCTCGTCGCCTTCATCGACCGAATCGTTGTTGATCGGGACGGTGATTGTCGTCGTGGTATTTCCGGAAGTGATGAATCCTAACGAGGCCGTCGTCGAATAGTCGCCGTTATGAACTGGTACCCATGTACCACCGCCGGTATAGGCGCCGTTTCCTTTGATCCCTTTCAGGATGAAACGGTTTAAGTTAATGACGATGACCTCGTGGGTCGGGTTTGCCACCGTATTATTGGCGGCGGTATTGCCCGCGACGCCCGATACCACAATGAGATCGCCGGTCACGAGGCCGTGATTCGAAGAATTGATAATGATGTCGTTCGTGGTATTGGTAGCATTCTCGACGGCAAGGGGCGCACCTTGAAAAGCGGTGGCAGATTGACTGAGGGTGCTATACAAGAACACGACGTCGTGAGTCGCCACGTCCGAGAGCGTGACCGTGAACGTCGCGGTTCCCGCCGCCTCGCTGACGACGATATCGTTGATCGTCAGGCTTTCAGTATCTATGGTTCCCGCGCCGACGTTAGCCCAGTCGTATTCGCCACTGTTGAAAAAATCAGTGAAATCATCGCCGTTGGAGAAGAAGTTCGTGCCATCGGTCTCGGCGTGGAATGTGGATGGCCCTACGCCGTCGTAGTAGAATTCCTGCGTGGTGCTACCGGAATAATCGGGGCTGAAACCGAACATGCTGCTGGTCCACTCGCCGCCGCCGGTGTAGCCGGCACTGGCAGTGATTGCAGCACCCGTGAGCGCATGGACGATATTCACGTGCGTGGCATCGACCACGACCACCCGGAATGAACCGTTGGCGGTGGTCACGCCGGCCACGCCGCGGATGGTGATAATGTCACCGGTAGCCAGGCCGTGCGGAGCGGAGGTCTGCAGGGTAATGGGTTGGGGATTGCCGTCCGCATCCGGACCGGTGCTGTCAAGGATGCCGCCCCCTTTAACCGGGACATAGTGGTTGGGACTGAGTGAAGCATCACCGACGCGCTGGGCGTTGCGATCTCGAGTGGAGCTGGAGAACGGACCATCAGGATCGGGCTCGATCTTGTTGTTGGTTCTCGATTTGAGCATCGGTTCGTCGGACGAATAGGAAGCGCCGGATCGGTTGACATCCAGTGAATCTCCCGTATTTCCCTTGAAAACCAGATTCAAGCGGGCCAGCGGATCACGAGCATAATTGGCCCCTTGATCGAACGACAGCGATGCCGAACCATCTACACCCCAGAAACCACCAGATAGGGGAACCTGGATCGTCGAACGGAACGAATCAATGGCGACGTCGTCGCCCGAGTTACCGTCGAACTGGTTGTTGACGATGCGGGCATTCACACGCCCGTTGCCGTCCAGAACGGCATTTGTACCGACGCCGACGTCCCCCGCGCTGGAATTGGGGCTAGCCTCACCCGTCGTATCGGGCGCATCATCGAACGAGTTGTTATCTCCGGCGTTGCTCGTGCCGACATGCAATATGAGACCTGTCGCGGAGAAGGAACTGTTCAACCCGTTCTGCTTGATTTCGTTGAAATCGAGTTCGAAGACGAGGTCGGGACTCGCATCAAGACTTCCGCCAGCCGAGAGGGCCGTCGAGGTGGAATCTTGCGATTGTGCGGTGTCGGCGGAGTTAATGACGTAGACGCCTTCACGCCCGTTGGAACGAATGTTGTTATGGTTGGCGAACGTCCCGTCGCCGAATGTCAGGTGAGCAGTCCCCCCCCCGGCGTTGAGGATATCGATGCCCCTGTGTTCGTTCAAATCGAACGTATTGCGGATCGCTCGAAGAGTCAGCACCCCGCTACCGGAATTCAGAACCTCAAGGCCGTCGCCGGTGTTGAATGTGACGATATTGCTGACGAGATTGACTTCCATGACGCCGGACGTGGAATCGATGTCAATGCCCTTGCCGGTGTTCAATGAGATCTCGTTGTTATAAATGTCGGCTTTGATGACGTTACTATTAATGTCGATACCACCAGAGCCGTTGCTCTTGATGTCGCTGCCTCGAATGTCGGTGGCACCGACCCCGTTCAACGTGATACCCCAACCGCTGTTGCCGGTAATCGTATTCCCCAGATCGCGACCGTCGACGGAGTCAATGCCATCTCTTCCCAACGTGATAAAATCATTGACCACCGGCGAGATAAATACTGTGCTGCTGGTGATGTTGATGCCGTTTCCACCGTTTCCGGTGATCGTATTCTTGTACCAGCTTCCCGTCAGGTAGCGTTGATCGTTACCGCTGTTCACGGCCGCCGATGTTTGAATCGCGTCGGAAGCGTTTGAGCTCAGGGTATTACCGACGATGTCCACTTTTTGGACCGAATCGTCCTCGGTCCTCATGGAAACGCCGACGCTTCGGTTCGACGAAATCACGTTATCCTGAATCAGGGTATCGCTGACGTCGTAGCTGTTGCGGGTCAGCAGATTCACGCCGATATTATTTCCGGTGATCGTGTTATCGATGATGCGAAAGTTGTCAATGACGGCGCGGTCGCGGCGGAGCAGGTTGACGCCGTTGCCGTTGCCGAGGCTGTTAGTGATGATATTGCCGTCGTTGTTGTTGCCGAACGACGCCCCCGTGGTGTTTCCGATCAACATGCCTTCAATGGTCGAATCTTCGGAGGCATCGATGTCGATGGCGTGGCTTGCCGATGCGTTGATTGTGTTCTTGTCGACGATGGTGTCGAACAGCCGGGCGGTGCCGTTGGTCAGCACGTTGGTGCCGAACAGGCGGAACTTGATCCCTTCGCCATTGTATATGGTACTTGACGCGAGGTTGACCGTATTGTTGATCGTGTTATTGAGAATTTTGACGGTGGCCGCCGTGCGATCGGGGCCGGTAGTGTTGCCGCGGGTGTCGTTGAGATTGATGGCGATGCCGGCGCCGCGGTTGCCGTTGATGCGGTTCCCCTGGGCGGCGGTGGGTCCGCCGATCACGAGATCGACGGCGTCGTTGGTGTCGATGACCGTCAGGTCGATCCCGATGCCGAGATTGTTGTTGATGTCGTTGTCTTCAATGCGGGCATCGAACGTCGTGCTGACGGGATTCGACGTGGTGCTGTCGGGGACGTTGACTTTGACACCGCCGAGACCGTTGCCGGTGATCGTGTTCTTGGTGAACTCGGCCAGATCGATATTCGCATTACCCGTGCTCGAGGTCGGGGTGAATTCGACCCCATAACCGGCCGCATGGTTGCTGATGGTGTTGTTCTTGATCGAACCAGCGACGTTGCTGTTGTCTTGATCGAACAGCACACCACTGCCGACCGTGTTCGATTGAATGGTGTTCGTATCGAGCAGCAGTCCGGCGACGTGCGAGCCGTTATCGAGCACGAAGGCGACACCGCGACCCGCGTTGGAGTTGATCGCCGAGTTGTTGGTGATGGCCAGCCCGTTGGTGAGCGAGGCGTTGTTCATCTGATAGAGGATGCCGTCGCCGCCGGTATTTGACGAGATGGTGTTGCCGTTGATCGTGACGTTGCTGATCAGGCTGCCGTTGACGCCGAGGATGCTGATCCCGCCGGCGGTGTTATTGCTGATCGTCGCACTGCGGATCGTCAATCCGTTGAGAATGACATTGTCGAGGTAGATGTTGAGTCCCGGTCCGGAATTGCCGGTGATCGTCAGATTCTCGATGATCAGGTTATCGAGGGCATTGGCACCGGTCATGTTCGAGAGAACGACGTTGACCCCGGCCAACCCGGTGTTGTTGGTGATCGTCAGGTTGCGAATAATGACGGCATTGAGGCTGCCCAGTCCGCCGTTGAGGCCGTCGAGATCGAGATTGACTCCCGCTTTGTTTTGCGCATTGACGGTCAAATTCTCGATGACGTAGATATCGGCACCGGCCGGAAAGTTATTTTCGTCGGCGGGGTTGTTATCGAAGTCGTTGACCGCGTCGATGGGATTCGTCACGCTCATCAGCGTGCGATCTTCCAGCTTTTCCGTGACGACCACGGAATGCATCTGACGGCGACGAAGAGACTTTTGTTTACGTCCAGCAGACTTTCGCCCGAACAGGCTATCCATTTGCATGACTGCTACTCCACCGATATCAAAAAAATGGCGACCACGAGATCAGATTCTCGAAAATTTCTGAGAGACCCGGCGACACATCACCGCCAACGGGCACGATTCACCGGTGCGCGAATCCTTCACGCCACTGTTTTTCACACTCATCCTATTACAACGCATTTTACGCTAAATTCTCAACCATCGAACGCATAATGACTACCGTCGAGAAGGGGACGCGATTTTTTCCCGCGAGCGGATAACGTACTCTCCCCGACGAACTCAACTGTTAACTCCATGCTCCCGTTTTGCTGAAGACGTAATCGAGCGACGTCAGATCGGTCACGGGACCGGTTGCCGACAACGACTGAGCGATCACCTTATCGAAGCCCATGACTCTGGAATTCTTCCCCGAACTCCGTTCGACGATCGCCAGATTCTGTTGGCCAAACACTTCATCCAACGCGCCCAGTCCGCGGAACTCGGCGGTATCGTTTCCACCGAGCAATGCCAACACGTCAATCGCATCGAATCGATTCAAGGTGGCGCGATTGTTGTTCGACCAGACCATGTAATTCACGTCGGTCGTGCCGATCAACATATCGTTGCCGCTGGAATCGCTGAGCGAGGCGGTGTCCACACCCCCCGCAACCGCATAGGCATTGAGCGACTCGAAGTTCGATACTTCGTACAGGTAAGTCGCCCCCGACATCGTGGACTTGTTCGGTCCGCTGGCGAGATGATCGCTCCCCGTCGAACCGTACAGATCGGCTCGGTCGTTGCCGCCGGCATTCGCGATGGCGTAGACCCGTTCGAAGCGGGAGACCGACGCATAGTACGTGTCGTTGAACAGAATGCTGCGGGCTTCCTTGCCGACAAAGCGGTCGTCGCCGCTCGAATCGTACATTCGGGCTTCGTCGGTGCCGCCGTTGTAGGCGTAGGCGTACACGCGATCGAACGTGTGGGCGCGGTTGCTGAAGTTCGTACCCGTCAGCGAACCCATGTTGGGATTGACCTGAAAGACGTCGTTGCCGGTCGAATCCCACATCATGGCGACATCGTAACCGGTGGTTGAATAGGCGTTGACTTGTTCGAACCGCGCGGCTGAGTTGTAGTACCCGTTGCCGGTCATCCAGCTTCGGACCGCTTCGCCGACGAAGTTATCGTTGCCCGCCGAATCTTTCAGTTGAGCGGTATCGTATCCGCCGGCATATGAGTAGGCATAAACCCGGCGATAATTGTCGACGCGGTTGGAGTACCCGGACCCCTGCATTTTGGCGGAGGTCGGCGAGGCCGAATAGGTATCGTTGCCGGCGGAGTCGAACAGGTACGCGAGGTCTTGTCCTCCGCCCGACTTCACGTCGATCGCCGCAAAGCTGTCGGCGCTGAGGGTGATTCCCGTGCCGGTGAATTCCAACGTCCCGGGCCGCATGGTGACAGTGTCTTTACCTGACGTGCCCGTGACGTGCAGGATGTCGTCGCCGCCCATTCCGTTGAGCTCGATTCGCTGGACGTCGGCGGCGTTGAATTGATAGTCGGTTCCGTTAACGGTAATCGTGTGTTGCGTCCCCAGCGAGACCGAGATCTCATCGAGGCCGTTGGTCCCATTCACTTCGATCGTACTGCCGTTGACAGTAATCGGATTGAACGGCAACACTTGAACCGCCGACGACGTACCGAGCTTGGCGGACGTCACCGATCCCGTGAAGGTGGGATTGGCCGTAAAGGCATAGAAGAGGGAAGCGCCATTGCCTGCCAGCGGTTTAGACGGGGCCAGGCTGCTGGAGACCGCACCGGGAAGGGCGCCTGCGGCGGTTCCGGTAATCGTAAACGCACCGAGACTTCCGTAGTCGGAATACCCGGTCGCGGTGGGATCGCCTTCGCCCACGCCGTCGATTCTCACAAAGTACGTTCCCGCAGCCAGCGTGGCATTGATCGTCGCATTGAGATTACTCGCAGGATTGGCCGAGACGATCAGCGTGCCGGTGCTGTCGAAGAGTTCGGCGAGGACATTCAAGTTGCCTTCACTCGTGCCTGAATTGATGGTCAGGTCGACCGAACCGGCGCCGGTGGTGAAGCTGAAGACGTCAACGTCGGTCGTCTGACTGATGATACCCGATGCACTGACTGAAGTTCCCGACGTCACCATTGTCGAAGCGGTGGCAAAGGTATTGCCGTGATCGTCGACGCGGTATCCGAAACCGTTATTGGTGGTGATTTTTGCGAGGTCGTCTTCGGTGTTACTGGCATTGGCATATTCGCCTTTGCTCCACTGCACCAGACTGGACGAATAGCCGACCCCCATGATGGGAGCCCAGGTCGGGGTTCCCTGGTAGTATTCTTCCAGCGGGTTGGTCCGGCCGTCGTGAACCAGTCCCAGCGTGTGGCCGACTTCGTGCGACGTCGCCTCGGAGGTGAATTTTTCATCTCCATCACCCAGATCTTCTTCGAAGACGAACGTGGGGGTGTCGATGCTATCGTTGAACGAGCCGACGTAGGCGATCCCGCCGGCGGGTAACAGGAGCCAATCGGTATAGCTACCGCCGATCGCGACGCGGATTCCCCAGGCGTCATCGCCGACACCGCTCTTGACGAGTCCGGCCAAACCGGGATCCTGAGTGGTCACATCGACGTTGAACGGCAGGAAGTCTTCTGCGACGCGTGCCCAGATCGCTTCGATCCGGTCCAATTCTTCGGTGCTGAAGAACGTCACGTCGCCGTCGAAATCGTAAGCCGGCGTCACGATATCGGCGCCGGATGTGAAGTCGGTGTTCCAAGCTGTACCGCTCGTGATATGCCCGTCGAAATCGAGATAGACGGTATGTTTCGCGCCGGGATTACTGTGCAGTTCAAACGTCGTGGGAGGCGTTACACCGCCCGACAGCGTCACGGTCGCGTAGTAGACGTCCTGAGTTTCCAGAGTCCCTTCGGGGTTATCGGTGGTGCTGTTCGAATTGTCGGCCCACACGGCGTGGATTTCGTTGTCCTGGAACGCGATTCCGGTATAGTCGCCGTAATCGAAGTCGCCGGTTCCCGCGGGATACGGTTCGGCGCCGTTCTGGTTGGATGTGCCGGCGCTGACCTGCACGTTCGACAGGAAGGTCAAGCCGCCATCCAGACTCGCCGTCACGAAGTACTGCACATCGGTATTGGCAAGGGCGTCGGTATCTCCGGGTCCGCCGAGTCCATCGTCGTTGCGGGCATCATACCAGCCGACGGCGATGTTGCCGGTCGTCTGATCGATGTCCATCCAGGGAAGGAACTGCGAGTTAATCGTACTATCGTCGTTCACGCGCACGGGACCCGACCACGATTGTCCGCCGTTGGTCGAGCGGATCAGGAAGACATCGGTGTCGTCGTGGTCGGCAGCGTTTCCGACGTCGGGATTGCCGTCGAGATCGCCTTGATCGACGAGCGCGATATACACGTTTCCGTCGTTGGGACCGCCGCTGTTATCGACGTCCATCGATAGGAACGCGCCGATGCCGTAATCGGGAGCGGCGGGAACGTTATATCGCTGCGGGCCGACCAGCACGGGGACGTTCGACGTGTACGCGGTGGTATCGATTCCCCATGTCGTGCCGCCATCGGTGGAGACGTCCACCCGCACGCGGCTGACGCCCGGAGTGGCATCGTTGATTTCCTGCCAGGCCATGTAAACTTTACCCGCCGCATCGACGGCGACCTGGGAATTGTATCCCGATGCGCTGCCGTCGCTTACTTGCGTCGGCGCGGACCAGTTGACGCCGTCGGTCGAACTGTTGATGTATTGGATGGCGCCGACATGATAGGCCAGGTACAACCGATCCTGAGAAAGATTATTGACGTCGGGACCAATCCCGAAGAAATCCTTATCGGCATTTCCGGCGGGAGTCGGGACATCAACCGCGGTCCAGGTTTGTCCGCCATTGGTCGAGCGAGCGACCGAGATCAACGTCCCCGAGTTCTCGAATTTCAAGTGAGCATAATACGCTGTGCCGGTGCGATCGAAAACGACCGTCGGATCGCCCCCCGGTCGGACGGTTCCCGCTGTATTGGGAATCAACGATTGCGACCACGTTTGCCCGCCGTTATTCGAAAACCAGATCGAATCGTTCGTCTTCGTGTCATCCAGGCTATTCGCCGCGGCGATCAGGTTGTTCGAGTTATTCGGATTGACCGCAATCGTGACGTCGACCTGATTGAACGGCAACTTGCTGACGTTGACGTTCGGACCGACCGTCAACTTCTCTTCGGACTCCTGAGTCACGCTCAGCGAATACGTTCCCACTTGGCTCGAGTTGAAGGCCTGCACTTTCAGGAAATATGTTGCGCTCGCCGAAGGGGTGAACTCGATGCGCGAGGCAAGCCCTTGGCCGCTGTCGTCGTCCGTTTCGAGAATCGTTATGCCGTTGACGTCGTATACCGTCAGCGTGCCGTTGGGGAGCGTGAACAGGCTCGTTTCCAGAATATAGGTCTGATTCCCGGCGAGGGTGATGCTGAACCAGTCCTGATCGCCGAACGCTTCAATATTTCCCGCGGTGATGGAATTGATCGAGATGGGAGTCGACGACAGGGCGTTATTGCCGTGATCGTCGGCAGACGAAGTCACACGGAACGTGTAGGTTCCGGTCTGATTGACGCCGAACGACCGCACGGCCACGAAGACCGAACCGGTCGCCGTCGCGGTGAAGCTGAGGTTCGATGCGCCGCTGCTGAGATCCTGTTTGAGTACTGAAACGCCGTTGGTGCCGTACAGCGTCAACGTCGTTCCGGGCAGCGATCCTAAAATCGTGGAGAAGTCATATGTCACACCCTTAATCGCCAGAATGCGGAACCAATCCTGGTCGCCGGGGAGTTCGATATTACCCCCCGTCACGCTGGGAGCCTGAACGAAGGTGGCTTTATTGGCGGCGTTGCCGTGATCGTCGAGCGATTCGAGCAACGTGACGTTATAGGTTCCCGTGAGATTTGGCGTTTTCGGTTTGACTCGCAAGTAGTAAGTGCCGGTATCGTCGGCATTCCAGACGATCTGAGAACCGAGGCCCGATCCGCTGTTATCGTTAAACACGAGGACCGTCGTGCCGTTCTTATCGATCAATTCGAGCGTTGAGTCGGTCAGCGTCCCCAGGTTGACGGAGATCACATAATCGGCATCTTGCTTCGCTTTGAAGTTGAACCAATCCTGATCGCCGGGCATTTCGAATTCGCCGTTGGCGCCGCCATTGACGGGAATGAACGTCGAGCCGATGGCGGAATCCGAGTGATCGTCGACGAGTTGCATCACGAAGTTCTGGCCGAGGCTGGGCAATCCCGACTTGCCGCTCGTGTCGTTGAAGGCCTGGACGGTCCAGCGATAGACGTGACCGTTTTTCAACGGAGTCGTCGACGTAAAGGACGTCGTCGTGAGATTCGATTCGAAGATCACCATTTGCTGGCCCGAGGTCAGATCGTCGACCCGCAGCACATAGCGCTCGGCCTGCGAGGCGGCGGTCCACGAGAAAATCGGGAACCGGGTCTCGGTGATGATCCCCTTGGGCATCAGCAGAATCGGCGTCCCCACACCCGAGACCAGCGGCTCGATCACGTTGACCAGATAGTTTCCGGACTGCGTGGAACCGAGCGACTGCACCTTGAGGAAGTAGGTTCCCGTAGACGGTGCCAGAAATTCGATGAAGTTCTTGCCGAGCAGGATTCCCGTCGTGGTTTCCGTGGTCTCGATGACTGTGTTCCCGTCCTGATCGAGCAGCGTGAAGCGGGCCGCTTCGAGATCTCCCATTTCGATTTCGAATCGATAGAACGTGTTCGCGAAGAGATCGACGGTGTACCAGTCCTGATCCAGCGGCAATTCGATATCGCCTGGAGTCGATGAATTGACCATCACGGCGGTCGGGTCGTTCGAGTTATCGCCGTGATCGTCGGAGCCGCCGATCACCTGAAGCTGATATGTCCCCTTTTGCTGGGCGCCGAACGATGTGACTTTCAGGAAGTAGGTGCCATTCGCGGCGGCTTGCCAGGTGATGCGCGAGGCTTTACCAAGCCCGCCGTCGTCATTGGTTTTGATGACCGTCGTGCCGTTGGTATCGATCAATGTCAATACCGTATCGGGATTGCTCCCCAGCATCGTTTCGAAGACGTAATCCTGACCGGCGACGGCGACGAACTTGAACCAGTCCTGATCGCCGTTCGTTTCGATTTTTCCGGAGGTATTCGTGTTGACGAGAATTGCCGCGGCGGCGGCCGCGTTATTTCCGAAATCATCCAGGCTGGCGCTGTTGTAGGTGACTTGATAGGTTCCCGTCATGACGGCGGAGAACGCCTTGATGCGGATGAAATACGATCCCGTGTGCGTGGGAGTGAACTGGATCCGCGACAATTTACCGGGACCGTTATCGTCGTCGAATGCCAGTTGGGTTGTGCCGTCGGAGTCGAAGAGCGTCATCGTCGTATCGGTGAGCGTCCCCGCGACGGTTTCGAGCACGAAACCCTGACCGGCGACGGCGTCGATCTTGAACCAGTCCTGGTCGCCGGGTTGTTCGATATTTCCGTTACCAAAAATCGGATTGTTCAACAGCAGTTGTGCCAATCCCAGCGGAACGAGGGCGTTATTCAGGTGATCGTCGGGCAGCGTTTCGCCAACCTTGACCGAATACGAACCGATGCGGCCGTCACTGCCCAGTGCTCGGAGATAAATCGTCTGTCCCGTGAGCATGTCGCGTTCGATTTTCGAGGCTCGTCCGACTCCGCTGTCGTCATCGGACTGCAAGAGCGTCGTGCCGTCCGCGTCATACAATTCGAGTAACGAGTCGACAAGCGTGTTCAAGCCCGTTTCGAAGACAAAATGCCCGTCGTGAGGGGCAACGAACACGAACCAGTCTTCGTCGCGGTGCGTCTCGATCTTGGCTTCGATGGTTTCATTGAGGTTGATGGGGAAAGCCGTCGCCGCGTTGTCACCGTGGGTGTCGCCCGGCAACCCTGACACTGTCATGGAATACGGACCGACCTGACCCGTGGGGTGCTTGATCTGAATGAAATAGGGGCCTTCATCGGTCGCCGTGAATTGCAGAATGGATTCTCCACCGAACAATTCCAGCGAGATGAACGCACCGGCGATATGAATCGCTGCTGTCGTATTGTGGAACGCGCGAGTCGCCGTGAAGACATTGCCGGCGATTCCCGTCACCTGGAAGCGTTCGTTGTCGATTTGCACGACGAACCCGGGCACCGCCGGGAAGCTGCCGGTGTTGAGCACGGTTAAGGTCACCGTTCCGGTTTGGAGAACATCGTCATCGATGAAATGATTGTCCCGCGTCGTGCTGTTGAAAGCGCGAGTGACGATGAAGCGGTCGGCGTTGATACCAGCACCGATCTCCGTTACCTGCATCTCTTCGTTGCCGACGCGGACGGTGAACGGAGTCGTAGTGGGAAAGGCGGCGGGGTCGTCGACGCGAATGCTGCGAACGATGACGTCTGCCCCGGTGAAATGATTGGCGACCGTCGTCCCGTCGAAACCGCGAGTGACGGTGCGATTGATACCGAAGCCGCCGGTGATTTCCATCAGTTCGTCGTCGATCTGAATGATCGTACCGACGTCGAGCGATGCGCCGTTGGAAATGAACAGACTCGTGTCGAGCAGCGGGTTGTTGCCCAGGTCGGCCTCGAGCGTCCCATCGACGACGTTTTCGATCAATTCGCTGTCGATGCCATTGAGCAGCGTGCTGCCGACCGGATCGGAAATGCCGGCAACGGTATCGTCGAACAGGGTGGCGCCGACGCCGCCGGTGGTCGTCACGCGATATGTCGTGCCGGGAACGGTCACGACGCGGAACCAGTCCTCATCGCCGAGAAAATTCATATTCCCCTGCCAGACGCCGGGAACGATGTCCGTGGCGTCGGCGGGAACGTCGGCATGGTCGTCGAGACCACCCTGGACGTTGAAGTATTTCGATTGCGAGAATTCACCCACGGTCCCTTTGGATGTGATCGCCCGCACTTTCCATTCGTAACTGTCCCCCTGCACCAGCGAAACCGCGGACGTGAACGACGTGCCGGCGACCACTTCGAAAATCAAGTTCTGCTGCCCGGTCGTCAAGTTGTTGACGCGCAGCTCGTAACTTGCCGCTCCTGCGACGGCGTTCCAAGTGAACGTCGGGGTATCATCGACCGTCGTGGTGATCGGGCCGATCAAACTCGGAATGGCGATCGGGCCATCCTGAGCTTCCTTGATGTTCAAGGAAAACGTGCCGCGATCCTGATAGTTATAGGCTCGAACATTCAGGTAGTAGGTGCCGCTGGTCTGCGGAGTGAACACGATTCTCGAGGCGCGTCCCAGTCCGCCGTCGTCGTCGAAGGCGAGAATCGTCTTGCCGTCTGACGCGTAGAGCACGAGCGTCGTATCGCCGATGGTTCCTAATTTTGCATCGAAGACATAGGTCTTCCCCGCCTGCAAATGCACACGGAAGAAATCGGCGTCGCCGTCGAACGTGATTTCTCCCGACTGCGTGTTGTTAATCGGCAAGCTTGTCGCCTGATTGATCGATTGTCCGTGGTCGTCGTTCCCGACGAAGCCGATTCCGAACGAACCGGAGGCGAGACCCAGCGTGATGATGCGGTTGCTGGCATCGAGCACGAACGGCTGCAAGCCGTTGAATCCCGGAGGTCCGATGAATTCGTTGTGATAAGGGACGCCGTTCGAGAGTTCCTGGTCGGAGATCGTCAAGCCGGCATCGATCGCCGCCTGGGTTTTGCGCAGGGGTTCAGAAATCCCTCCCCCGCCGAAGCCGTTGATAATAAAGAGGTCGGGAAGTTCCAGCCACCCGTATGGGTTGGCGGCACTATCTTCGGTGAGTGCGACGATACTCCCCCCGGTGTTGACGAATTCCTGCACGTCGAGTTTTCTCGCTTCAAGAATCGCCAGGTCTGCGTCGGTGATTCCCCCGCTGAACGAATTCGAGGAATCGCTGGGGACATACATCAATTTGTAATCGGTGAAATCCACTGACTGGAGGGCGGCACCGGTGACAGCCGTCACATTCAGGCTCAGGACGGCTGCTGCCGATTGAATCGCCGCAAGCGAGTTGCCCGATGCTCCGACTGCGAGAATGTCATCAGAGGCATTGTTCAGATGTCCGCGAATACCGAAGTCGGTGAGTTGCTGAATGTACAACCAACCGTTCTGGTTGATGTCGTCGGTTGTTCCCGGAGTCCCATCAGGTCCAGGATCGACAGAGCCGTGATCGTCGCGGTCACCGCCGTCGATGGCCACCGCACCCGACTTGCCGACGGGGCCGCCGGTGATATCCAGTCCCTGGCCGAAGGGGTTGGAAACGCCTCCGACCTGGAACGGATCCTGAACCGTGCCGACGGTCCCTTCGTTGAGCTTGTCGTTCTCATCGTCGTAGACGGTCGCCGCCAGCAGGATCCTGGTTTCGAGGGATTCCAATCCCACCCAGGCCTGCTTGGGTTCAATGCGTCGATGAAGTCGACGAGGAGTCATGGAGATATCTTGACGTCGAAGAGTTCTAAGCCAGTCGCTGATCAGCATAGAAGTCGCCCTGATTTTACTGAGTAAAAGAAGAATTATGCCAAACGTCAATTACGTGATGCCGAGCGGGAATCGTCTGATCCATTCCATGACTTCGACCGGGATCTTCCCAAGGGAGGAAATGCGTTTTCCATTTATCCTAAAGGTCGCTGATACCCGTTGTGTACTTTTTTCTTGATGAAATCCTTAAATTTCTCCAGCTTTTTTCATCTTGCTCTTCTCGATTAAGTGTTGCAATGCCGTCATTTGCGCCAATCGTAACGAAGCAGATATTCGCTATAAGCCGACATCTCAAATACCCTTCACGAGCAGAAACCTCTCGGGAACCCGCCAGCCGGTTTCGTGATTCACTGCACTGCTGAAATCGAGTTGTCCGTTGAAAATTCAAAGTTCGGCCATTGCGCCGGAGAATTATTCTCGCATCACCTGGTGGATTCGAGTTCCCGGCTGGGCTCTGTAACTGTCAGACGCATCTACGGTTATCGCCAGTACCTGGAACGGGAATCCGAGCCTTCATCTTACCGCATCCGCAGAGAAATCCTGGCAGTCGTCGGTCTGTTTTGCAAGAAACAGATTCAATGGATCCAGGTTTCGCAGCAGAGTTACTCAAGTCACGGCAGACCACAGGAAACGCCCTGTTGACTGCGCGCAGAAGCACACAAGACGGAATTTCCGAACTCACCATTCCGCGAACAGACTCGGTTCCCTGTCGCAAAGTTTTAAGGGAATACGAGCGTACGACCGCGAGGATTCCTCCGCGGAATGCAATTAGTCAATTCGCACTTGATCATTTTCCTGCAGACACGAAACCGACTGCCCCATCGCGTTTCATGTTTGGCCCGCGGAATTCAACGCCTGCTCTCTCAGCATGCTCAGAGGCAGCGTATTGATATTTGGACAAATCCCTCACCAAATTGCAAGCGATACGGACTAAAGAACTCCGACAACCCGAATTTTCTGACAGATCACGTACCGGGCTGAACGGAAACCGTCCACACACTGCTCCCTGAGAAACCGCTGAATTGAGAGAATTCCGATTCCGCGACCGATGGGAGCCGCGACGCGGGCATTCCAAAGAAAAAAAAGACCGTCCGGTAAAGGACGGCCTTTTGAAATCTCATTTCAATCAGATCAACTCGTGAACCGCAGGTTCTCGAATCTCGCCGTTACGGCAGGAACGGCGGGAAGGCCGGGTTCGGGAAGAGTGGATCAGCCGCACCCCGCAGATGGTAATTGCCCGTGCTGAAGGCACTGTTGATGTCCTGCTGCACGCCGAACTGCTCGAAGTCGTTGTTCGGGAAGTTCAGGTTCGGCCCATCGTCAACCTGGAAGAAGCGAGCTGCGCCATTGCTGGAAGGAGTGATCTGGTCGCCCGAGTTGAGGTTAAATCGCAGATCGAGTTGAGCGGTGTCGTTAAGCAACACGATGTCAAACGTTCCAGCCCCCGACGTGTCGAGTGAACTGGCGGAGGGAGCCGCCGACAGGAATGATGAGGTATTGAAATCGCTGAGCACGTTTCCGCCGAAGACGTTGTTCTGCACATCGGCTGAGACGTAGGTACTCGTTCCGATCTGCATCAGCAGGCCGTGGCTGTCCGTTCCCGTACCGTTGTCGCGAATCGTGTTGTTGGTGATGACGAGGTTCGTCGCCTGCGTCGTGAACGTGTTCAGATAGGTGTCGCCAAATCCATTGGTTGGTTCGTAACCCGGTGTGGCGAGCAGCACGGGATCAAATGGACCCGGGAACGGCCGGTTGTCACTGGGAAATCCGGTATTGTCGAAGAGGACCGTGCGGTTCTGATGCAGATTGGCATCGGTTACAACTCGCACGCCTTCCAGCAAGTTGTCGTTCATCACGTTGCCGGTTAACGTCACATCCACGGGATCGATCCGGCTACCGTTAGAGCTGTTGGCCGCGTAATCGAAGCCGCGAGCGGTGTTGTTGTTCATGGTGCTATCCGTGAACGTCCCCGTGAAGTTGCTCGTTCCGCCGAGGGTAATACTAACGCCGTCGTTGCCGTTGAAGTTGAGAATATTTTCGACGACGTCGACAAGAGTCACACTGGAGCCGGTGGTATTCAGGTCAATACCGTCGTTGCCGTTTTCGCTGATCACGTTATCTTCGCCGACCGCCGCTCCGCCGATCGTCAAATCCATCAGCGACGAACTGTTCGAGGTCGAATTGAAGCCGTCGACGCCGTTCCCGGTGACGTCGGCCCCTTGCAGAGTAAACGTCACTTGGGTGGTCGAATTGCTGACGAGCGTCAGGCCGTTGTTGCCGTTACCAGTAATCTGAGTCCGGTCCGTCGCTTGAGGATCGATCGGGCTGAGGAAGTCGATCAAGATGCGACTGTTGTTGTCGGCGGTGAGGTTCACGCCGTCGGCGCCGTTGCCCGTGATGATCGTATTGTTGAATACGCTGGCGGTCAGCGTCAGCGGATTGCCGATTGCCGAATCTTCACCGGTGAGCAGACTCATGCCGTGAATTCCGTTGTCGCTTATCGTATTCCGGTCGCCGTTGAGTCTCAGGATGACGTCAGCCTCGGTTTCGAAGGACATGCCGTCCTGGTCGTTTTCCGAGAAGTTGTTGTCGTTGAAGGTAAACAGCAATTCGGGAGTCTGGCGGTTGGTGGCAAACAGGTTGAACCCGTTCAGCGTGTTGAGCGTCGCATTGATGTTCTCGATGGTCCCGACGATCTCCGTGCGGTCGAATCGCTGGATGTTGATGCCGTGCGCGTTGTTGTTGGTGATTTGCGCATCGCGAATCTGCAAGTCGGGAATCGCGGCATCTTCGGCGATCTCGATCGTGATGCCGTCGGCCGCATTGTTGCCGATCACGGCATTCTGATTGTCGATGACCGCCGTATTCAGTGCGGCATTGTCGTTCATGCGGATGTGAATGCCGGAACCGTCGAGAACCGAACTGGTGCCGTTCACCGTATCGGTGATCGTCACATCCGAGATCGTGACGTTGCCGACAACGTCAACTGTGTCGCCGAGGAACTGCCGAGTCAGCTCGTAGGCGATACCGGCGTCGCTGTTCCCGTCGAAAGTGTTCGCGGCGACCGGCAACAAGGCATTTCCGAATTCGGTCGTGAAGGTGGCGTCGCCGTGTGCCCGCAGGCGGAAGCCGACGTTATTGTCGTCGATGGTGTTGCCTCCCAGTTGAGCCAGGAAGTTCATATTGTCGTCGAGATCGATGAAGATGCCCGAACCGCCGTTGCCCGAAATTTCGTTGTTGATGATGTAGCGGTTGCTGGCTACCGTGCCGAAATCGATCGTCATCGTGGGGGCGGTCGATACGAGATTGTCGAAGCCGATGCCGTTCCCGGTGTTATTGGTAATGGTATTGCCGTCGATCATTCCTTCGATGTCGCTGTCGGTAACGACGAAGCTCACGCCGTCGCCGCCCTGGTTGGCATCGATGAAGTTATCGTTGATTTCGAGGTCGGTTAACTTCGAATCGGTGATGTCGATCAGGATCCCGTTCAGGCCGTTATTGCTGATCCCTTCGATCAGGTTGCCGTTATCCAAGTTGAAGTTATCGGAGATCGTCAGACCGGTCAGCGGCGAATTATTGAGACGCACGACGATGCCGTTTTCGTCGTTATCCGAGATATCGGTATTTTCGACGATCTGGAAGTTTGGGGCATCGGAGTCGGTCAGGTCGATCACAATACCCGAACCGCCGGTGTTGCCCGAAAACGTGCTGAGCGACATGATGCCGTTGTTGATCAGCGAGCCGTTGGCGGCGGCCAGAACCAGTCCGTCGCCGGTGTTCTCGTTGATGATCGCGTTGAGAACCGAGAAGTCGCTGACGAGCGTGTTGTCGAGATTGATACTCACGCCCGAACCTTGTCCGCCGGCGAACGTGCCGTTTTCGATGATGCTGCCGGTGATCGACAAGGCGTCGATCGTGGTATTAGAGGCGTTGATGTTCACGCCGTCGTTGCCGTTGGCCTGGATGGTTCCGGCGATCGAAACCGTCAGACTCTGAATGTCGATCGCGTCGATATCGACTCCGTCGAAGTCGGTCGTATCGCCGTTTTCAGAGATGACGTTGTTCCCCGTCATCGTCAACGAGGCCACGGTATTGGCGTTGAAGGCCTGGAAGCTGATACCGCTGAAGCGGTTGTTGGAGATCGTGACGTCGTTCAAGTCGACGTTCAGTTCGGCGCCCAGGTTGACGAGATATTCCATGCCGTGGATGGTGTTATCGTTCAGTTCGGTCCCGTCGAAGGTGATGTTGCCTTCGCTGGGAATTCCGCCGCCGTTGGTTCCGGAGATGGTCGCCTTAAACCCGCTGGCCGGCGTCAGGACGCCGTTGCCGGTGAACGAACCGTCGACGATCGTGGCGTTAAACAGCCCGCCGCCGGTGATGTTGGCGAGCAACCCTTCGCCATTCTGATTGGCGTTGACGGTCGTGCCGTTCATATTCAGCGTAAAGGGAGAGAGTTCATCGGAAACCGCGATGCGGATGCCGACGTCGCGATTCGTCGAGACCGAGCCGCCGCTGGTCGTCAGGTCGATCGTTCCGCCGTTCGAGCCTGCGACGTTGATGCCGTCGCCGCCCTGGAGCGCATCCAATCCGTTATTGTCGATCGTGACGTTATCGAATGTGAATGAAGCGGTCGTGTCGCTGGCTCCACCGTTACCCGTGTTCGTGGCGAAGATCCCGTGTCCTCCGCTTCCGGAAACCGAGCTGGCGTTGACCGAACCGAGAATATCGAAATCGAGCGACGACTCGTTCGTCTGCACGATATGCACCCCATCCTCGCCGCTGTTGTCCGCGGTGATGCCGTCCATGGAGATATCGACGACCGTCCCGGCCCCATCCAGCGTTCCCTGGACGGCGTTGACGTTGTTATCCGAGTAATTCGAGGGAGCATTGGCGATCGTGCTGCTGATGTCGGCCGTGAGCGTGCTGCCGCCGGCGACATTGAACAGCAGACCGTTCTCCTGCGTGGTGTTTCCCAATATGTTGGCGGCATCGATGTTGGTCAGCGTCAGGTCGAGGCTCGAGGCGGCGACCACGTTGAGATTGATGGCATTGCGTTCGGTCAACGGCGAGGCGACGTCTTGACCGCTGTTGCTGAACGTTCCGTTCGAGGCGTCGAAGATCAAGTCGGACGCGCCCTGCACGTCGAGGTGCAGGCCGTCGAATCCGCTTTCGAATCCAGACGTGTTATCCATGGTGACCGCGCCGCTGGAAGCGGTATCCAAAGTGCCGCGGACGGCGTTGATACCCGAATTGGCGAAGTTGCTGTTCAGAATGGTGACCGGCTGCACGGCGGTTCCGAAGACGGCTCCGTTCGTCAACTCGAAGAAGAGTCCGTTTTCGCCGGCATTGTTTGCGGGTGCTCCGTTGAGCGTGAAGGCCGCGGTCGAGGCATCGATATCGAATTCGAGAGCGTTGAGCGCGGCGTTCACGAAGGAACCCCCCGTCACGACGCCGGTGAAGTTCGATCCGTTGTTTTCGATGATCGAGAGTCCGTTTCCGCCCGCGTCATCGCCGGTGGTGCCGGTGAGCAGCAGTTCGGATTGCGATCCGTTATCCAGAATTCCCTGGATGGCATCGCCGCCGCTGTTATTGAACGAGACCGAGGTGAAATTGCCGTTGAACGTGCTGGCATTGTCGACGTTGAAGTTCAAGCCGTCGTCGACGCTGTTCTCGTTGGTCGTCCCCTGCATGGTGATGTCGACGAGCGAACCGTTGTCGACATTGAAGTCGAGGGCGTTGTCGCCGTTGTCGCTGAACGATCCTCCGATGATGTCGATCGTCAATTCGCTGCCATTGTCGACGTTCCCCAGGAAGCCGTCGGCACCCGCATTGGCGCCGGAGGTGTTGGTCATCTCCAGGAAACCGATCGACGTGTTATCGAAGTTGGCCTGCACGGCGTTGATGCCCGCGTTAATGAATGAGCCGTTGTCGATCGAGGCGGGATCGAGGGCCGACCCGAGTTCGGCACCGTTGTTGAAGTTGAGCAGCAGACCGTTTTGAGGAGCATTGGCCGCGGTCGTGCCATCCATTTCGAGAAGAGCCGTCGAGTTATCGAAGTCGAGTTCGATGCCGTTGCGGTTCGTCGCGGCACCGTCCTGGCCGGCGTTATCGAACGATCCACCGGTCGTTGTCAGATCGAAGATCGAACTGTTGGTGGCAGTGACGAACAGCCCGTCTTCATCGGCATTCTCGGCGGACGTGTTCGTCAAGGTGATCGTCGCGGTCGAATTCGTATCGAGAATGCCGCGGATGGCGTTGATGCCGCTGTTGTCGAAGTTCCCGTTGACGATCGCCGCAGTCAGTTCGCTGGTGTTATCGACGTCGAAGAACATGCCGTCGGCGACGCTGTTTGCCCCCGGCGTATTGGTGAAGATGAGGTCGGCGGTCGAGGCGTTGTCGAGCAGCGCTCGAATCGCGTTGTTGCCGTTGTCGCTGAACGAGCCGTCGGTGATGATGCCCGTCAACTCGCTGCCGTTGTCGAGGTCGGCGAGGAACCCGTTCAAGCCGGCGTTGGCGCCGGTCATGTTGTCCATGTTGATCGTGCCGTCGGAGTTGTCGAGATTGATTTCGACGGCGTTGACTCCGGCGTCATCGAACGAACCGTTATTAAATGTTCCGTTGAAGGTCGAACCGATCGTGCCGTCGACCAGAAGGCCGTTGATGCCGGCCCGTTCGGCGGACGTGCCGTCGGTTTCGATCGTCACGAGCGAGTTATCGACGAGCACCGCATGGATGGCGCTGTCACCGGCATCGTCGAACGAACCGCCGGCGATTTCGGCGTTAAAGATCGATCCGTCGACCGCACTGACGAACAACCCGTCGTCGGCGGCGTTGTTTGCGGTCGTATTGCTGATCTGCACGAGCGGAGCTTCCGAGTTATCCAGATCGAAGAACAGGGCATTGCCCGCTCCCCCCGCGCCGCTGCCGTTCAATGATGAGTTCGTAATCGAAGAGGGATCGAGCATCGAATTGGTGGCATCGACGAAGATGCCGTGCCGATCCGAATTTTCGATCGACGTATTGAGGATGTTCAAGTCGCCGGTCGCCCCGTTAGTCAACACCATCGTGATGCCATCCAGCCCGCTGTTGTCGATCGAGGTGTCGGTGGTGTTGATCGTGATTGAGCCTTCATCGGCCAGGACGTCGATGCCGCTCAGGCCGCTGTTGTCGGCGAAGACGTCAACCAGCGTGACGGTGGCGCTCGATCCCGCGTCGAACACCTCGCCGCAGACGGCGCTATGCGTGAAGTTCGAGAGATTGGAATTGAAGACCGAGACGTTGTACGCACTGCCCCCGGTGACTACGAAATCGATACCGCACATGACGCCGGGGCTGTTGAAGTTCACGTTGTCGAAGACGACGTTGACGTCCGAATTGCCATCCACATTGAAGCAGACCGGCCCCAGCCCGGCATTCGCGAACGAACCGTTGGTGAACGTGCCGTTGAACGTCGACTGATTGAGGACGTCGACGCAGATGCCGAACAACGTCGCGTTCTCGACCGAGAAGTTGGTCATCGTCAGGTTGGCGAGGGCGTTGTTTGCGACGATGCCTCGGATGCCGTTGCCACCGGCAGTGTCGATCTCGCCGTCGAGGAAGTTGGCCGTCATCTGGCCGCCGTTGACGAAGAAGTTGAAGCCGTCGCCTCCCGAATTCGAGAAGTTGTAGTTATCGAAGGTCAGATTGGCGACCGAACCGGTACCGAGAACTTCGAGATGCATTCCTTCAAGCGCCGCGCCGGAGAAGTCTGTGTCTTCAAATAGGCCGGTCAATGTCGAACCGTCGAGCACGCGAGCCAGGACGCCGTTGCCACCGGCCCCGGTCCCCGGAGTGGGATCGATCGTGATGTTCAGGTTCGAACTGCCATCCACGAGCAGATCGACGGCATCGCCTCCGGCATTCGAGAAGTCGCCGTTGGTGATATCGATGAGCATGGTCGAATTGTTCGCCA
>JBJXGP010000113.1:0-8552 GCA_046160425.1 Planctomycetaceae bacterium | reverse complement strand
CAGCGGCCCCCAATGCCGTGGCGTCGTTGCCGAGTTTCGCCGCGACGACGTCGAATGTTTTCTGATACGCGGGCATGACATTTTTCTTGGCGGACTCTTTCACCTGGTCGACGAACAATTTCGGCATGGCTTCCACGAGGCCGCCCCCCATCAGAATCAGATCGGGAGCCAGCAGATGAACGACGCTGGCGACGGCGACTCCGATGTTTCGGGCTGCATCGCGGACAATCTTCAGAATGACTTCATCGCCGGCGTCGATGGATGCCGCCAGATCGCCGCTGCGAATCCGCGCCAGGTCGCTGCCCACCAGTGCGTGCAAATGAGGGGCCTGTCCCCGGTAGGCCGCTTGTGCCGCCGCGGCGGAAATCGCCAGTCGGCTCGCGACCGCTTCGAGACATCCCCGCAAGCCGCAACCGCACAACGGGCCATTGGGCATGACGTTGATATGGCCGATTTCCATGCAGGTCTGATTTTTGCCGCGAATGATATGCCCTTCGTAGACCGCTCCGCCGCCGATTCCCGTTCCGGGGAAGACGCCGACCACGCACCGGGCATCCTTCGCCGCACCGAAACGGTATTCGCCGAACACGCCGCAGTCGACGTCGTTGGCGATCACCGCGGGGACGTGAAATTCCTCTTCGAGAAAACTCTTGAGCGGGACGTTGGTCCAACCGAGATTGGGAGCATCGACGATGATCCCCTTTTCGAGGTCGAGCGGTCCCGGACAACCCACACCGATCGCGCGGATGCGATCGACCGTGACGCCGGCCTCTTCCAACGCCTGCTGAACGGTGGACTTGATCCGATCCAGCCCCGACTGCTGCCCTTCGTGGCCACGGGAACGCTTGCGCTTTCTCCCCAGCGGCTTGAAATCGGCATCGTAAACCACGGCGAGCATCTTGGTCCCGCCGAGGTCGAAGCCCAACCAGCAATCCTTTTCAGAAAATTCCGTCATGCGTTCCCTCGCTGGTGAATCGTCCGTCTGTGTCATCGCGGCCTCCCTCGGCAGCCGTTACGGAGGAGTGGCCAGATCTTCCGGATGTTTCAGTTGGTCGAGATGTTGATGGATCGTCTCGGCTTTATATCCCCCGCGCGACTTGAAGTACAGCAAGAGGATGAGGTAACCGATGGCCATGATGGCCGGGACAAGTGCCGTCCACTGCAAGGCCATGCGCCCGCCGTACAAGTTGGCTTCTTTAATCGGCCCGACGTTGGCCAAATCTTCCTCGGTCATTTCGTCTGCCGGTTTTGCCAGCAGTTGGCCGACTTTCGACCCATCGAGGCCGGAGATTTCAGGGAGCATCAGGAAGCTCTTTTTTTCTTCCGAAACGTACTGTTCGTAAGCCGGAGGAGAAACCTCTCTCAATTTAGCCGAGGCGTAATAGTCCTGTTTGTAACCGATGCCCGGGCCTCCGAGCAGGCCGGCGGATAATGCACCGGCGCCGCCGATCGCTCCCATCGTCAAGGCTCCCCCTCGGGGAAAACGTTCCCCGACCACGCCGAGCATCGTGGGCCACAGGAACGTCTTGCCGACGCCGTAAATGGTTGCGGCTGCCAGAACGGCGTAGCCGGTATTCGCGTGACCCAGATAAAACAGACCGAGCGCACCTAAGATGGAACTGAGCAGAAGCAAGCCGACGGGGTTGATCCGTTCGACGATGGGGCCGGCAAAAAATCGCAGGGCGAACATCAGCCCAGACGTATACACGAACAGCAGAATGGCCTGTCCGGGGATGACGTTTTCCATAATGTTCGTAATCCAGCTATCGGTTCCCAATTCGACATAACCGACCATCGCGTGCAGGACCAGCAGCAATAGTAAAATCGGAGATGCAAATTCCCGCAGCATGGTCCCGAACGAGACCCCCGCAGCCTTGGCTTCCGAGAGCGGAAATTTTTCCTTAAGGACGATGAATCCGTAGTAGAGTGTGGGAACCAGAAAGAACATCATCGGGATTTCCCAGCGAAGATGAGTCACCTGGGCACCCGGACCGCAGAAGGCGTATGCGAACAGGCCCCCCACGATCAGTCCGCCGGGCCAACCGGCATGCAGAATGTTGAGGTAATGCGTTTTCTGTTTCGGATACAACGTCGCCACGAGCGGATTGATCACCCCTTCGCACAATCCATTCCCCACCGCGAACATGAACATCCCCACGTACAGACACCAATACACAGCCTTCTTGCCTGCCACGGGGTCCATCGACTCATAGATGGGTGTCGCCGCCAGCGTGATCAAGGCGGAAAGCAGATGCAACAGAAACGCCAGAACCAGCACCGGTTTGTAGCCGAGTTGATCGGCGAACAGACTGCATATAAGAATCACGACGCCGAAGCCGACCAATCCACCGCCGGTGATCGTTCCCAGCTCGGCCTTCGTGAAGCCGAATTCTGAGGCCCAGTCGTTGAGAATGGCCCCTCGCACCGCGAACCCAACCCCTGCGGCAATCAGTGTCATGAAACTTGCCAGAAACAAGGCCCGATTGTTGTTCATAAGGTCGGCTTTCTCATCATGGGATTTGAGGGCAATCGAGAATCGATAGGACTCGACAATACAAGGTGTTTTTTGAATTCGAGGGGAGTTCTGAAATCTCCGAAGAATCACAGACCGTAGCATCGTACCGTTCGCCGATGTATTTTTCCACAAATCGCGGCGAAAATACCCGGATGCCGGGACAACTATTGACGATCGATCATCGCGCGCTCCGCTACGGCGACCCTCTGCGTCGCGGCTAACCTTTCCATGACTCAATGTGATAGCGTCTCCGCTATGACTCTTTCGTAAGGATGAGCAACGTTCCCCGGCGGGTGGCGCGAATCGTTCCGGGTAATGTCAGTGTCGAGTGGTCAGGATCGAACACCATCCGCTCGAGTTGACGCCATTCGTTTGAGCCCATCTGCTGACGAGGCCAGTTCTGACTCTCCCATAGGCGAATCAATCCCTCGCGAACGACGAGCGGCGGGATTTCAGCACACGCCGCACAGTTGATGCGCACCGATGATTCGTGAATCGCCTCGATCGCGGGCAGAAACATCCGCTCGGCCAGCCTTTGCAGCGTCTCCTGCACCTCTGCCGCCTGCACTCCCAACCGGCACAACGCCGACTTCACTTGGGGATTGAATTCCCGCTCGAGTTGCGGCAAGAGAGAGTTTCGCAGCCGGTTTCGCGTCATCCCGTCGTCGTCGTTCGTGTCGTCGGTCCGAAAGCCCTGCCCGAGAGCCGCAAGAAAAGCGATAATCTCCTTGCGAGTAAAAATCTTCAGCGGTCGAGCCAGCATCAGGTCGGAAGACAAGATGCTCGTGTCGGCGATCCCTTTCAGACCTCCTAAGCCGGTCCCGCGGATGATGTGATGCAGAATCGTTTCTGCTTGATCGTCGGCGGTATGAGCCGTCAGCACGAATCGGCAGTTGTGTTGCCGGGCGATCCGAGTGAGAAATTCATATCGCAGCTTGCGGGCGGTCTCTTCGAGTCCGGTCTTCCACTTTGCGGATTGCCCCGGCACATCTGTTTTTTCCGAAAAGCAGGCGATGTTCTGCTGTCGGCAAAGTTCATGCACCCACGCGGCATCGTCATCGGCTGCCGGCCCTCGGATTCCGTGATTGAGGTGAGCCACAACCGGTACGATGTGGAGTTTTTCTCGAAGTTCAGCGCATGCCCGCAACATCGCCGTGCTGTCTGCGCCACCGGAAACAGCGAGCAGGATGGTTGCGTTGGCGATCTTCAACCGTTCGAACTCGCACGCCAGCCGATCGAGGAATTCGGATTTATAGAGTTGGTAATTCTCAGACGTGGCTGCTGCTCCCGTCATGTTTGCGCCTGTGTGATGTGAGTCTCCAGAAAAAAGCTGAGTTTCGGGGAATTTCCCCTGAGCGAAGCATTCGCTGAAAGCATATCGTGACAAATTCGTGTTCGATTGCAAACCGGGGGATGAAAGTCACGGCGAATATTTCTGATAAAGTTCCCAGGATTCCGCGTCAAAACGCCGGAGTCGAGATTGACGGAAAATACGGAATGTGAAAAATGCGTCTCTTGGGTCGCTGCCGCATCATCTGCGAAAACTGGGTCGGAGATGAATGTGCTAAAAGGATAGACGATCATGCGTTCCGTTCTGGTCTATGAAAAATCATCGAATCGCGTTGTTGAAGAGATCGTCTCGGCGGTCAGAAAAGCCTGGTCCGATCTGACGGTCGTTGCACTTTCGTATGAAGAGCAGGATGACCTCGATGGACGCCGTCTGGTCGTTCTCCCCGGATACGAGATGGTATTAGCGATCGGCGTCGAAGCCCTGTCACGCTGCGCCGCCGATTGGCAGGCGACACAGGCCTGTTATGTGTTGCAGGATCCCTTTACTGCCGATAACGATTCACTGCATGACGACACGATGGCAGCTTCGAACGACTCGACGAGCCATTTGAAGGTTTGGCCATATAACGAACGAAAGTCACCAATTCTCGATTCGTCATCGAGTCGAACCAGTGGTAGAACTCGGCCGAAAGACGGCCCGTTTCGCCAGCCGCGAATCCAGCTCGATCGATTCGATCCCATGACGTATCACATCGCCTCGACGCCGGATATCTGGAACAAACTTCCCGTCCGCAGCATCAGGCGGCTCGATCAGATACTCCCCCCCCCGATCAACACCGATTTCTTCACTCCCGGCCACCAACTGCGCGATGAAGCCTATTTCTGCATTTACGAAGAATGTCTGGCCGGGACGGCGACAATCGTCGAGGCCTGCCGACTAGCCGGTCATCACGTGGTTGTGGGAACGTATGCATCCGCTGATATGATTCCGGATGCGATTTCGGAACAAAGTCACGTCAAGGTGCTCGAGATTCACGATCCGCTGGTTCTGAGAGAACAATATTGGAGTCGGCGGGCCATGATCGTTGCGCAGGGGGGCTGGCTCTCTTGTGTCCTCGAAGCACAAGCCTGCGGCATGCCCGTCATTCTCACCGACCGCAAAGAGGAACAGGACGACGACGAACTGCCCGTCGACCATAGTCTGATCATCGATATGGACAGTTGCGGCCAGGGGACCGGCCTGTTTTGTGACGATCACTCGTGTCAGAGCATCTTCGCCGCGATCTCGGAATTGGAACGACGTCCGCAATTGTTTTCGCCCGATCTGGCTTGGGCAAACGCTGCCCGTTTTTCTCCCGATTGTTTTGGCCATGTGCTGAAGAATCTGGCCGATCAGGCGCGATATGCAGACCTCCAGTCATCGTCGCTCACCCGCCAGTATTGGCGGAAATCGGGCTGAAGGGCAAGATTATTCGCAATAAAAACATGCGGATGGTATGATCCTCAACCCGACTGCGGATCCCCACGGAAATCTCGATTTCCAATCTCTGTTCTTGATGTCTGTCTGGTTGTCCGATATAAGATATAAGTACGGACTGATATTTTATTGCGATGTGCAAGAACCTTGCTAAGGTACTTCAACATGGCCGATCGGATGGGTTGCGCTGATTTTCATCAGACGTTGAGTCTCAACCGGCGAGCGTTTCTCAAGGCGGGCCTGTTGGGTTCGGCAGGGCTGTCGCTAAGCGACCTGTTGAGGTTCGATGCCCAGGCCGCGACCGACAACCGGAAAAACACCGTCATCATTCTCTGGATGCGCGGCGGTCCGGCACACCAGGATACGTGGGATCCCAAGCCCGAGGCACCGGCCGAGTTTCGAGGCGAATTCGGAGTTACTTCGACGAACGTCTCCGGGATTCAGCTCTGCGATCTGCTCCCGATGTCGGCGAAGATCATGGATAAATGGTCGATCGTCCGCAGTTTGCATCACCACGATGCGGGACATTCGACCGGCGATCAGATCTGCTTCACCGGCTACAACACCGGGCCGAATCCCGATCAGAATATCCACCCCAGTTGCGGTTCGATCGTCTCGGAACAACTGGGGCGGCAAGACCCCGAACTCCCGGCATATGTCATGGTCCCTAAAATGAATCCAGGGACTGGTTCCGCTTATCTCGGCGTGGCTCACAAGCCGTTTGAGACTTTCGCCGATCCCGCTCAACCCGGTCCGTTCCAGATACCGAATTTTCAATTGACCGAAGGACTGACGTTGAACCGCCTCGGTTCGCGGCAGGATCTGCTCAAGGGTTTTGATCGCATTCGCTCGCAACTCGATCTGACGGGTAGCATGGAAGCGATGGACCGTTACCAGCAGAAAGCTCTTGAAATCCTGACGTCCAACCGGGCGCGCGATGCGTTCGATCTCGATAAAGAATCCCCCATTACGCGCGAACGCTATGGCTTCATGCCCGGGTTCGATCCCGGTGCCGCGAATCGCTGCGGAGCACCGAACTGGGCACAGCGCATCCTGCTCGCAAGGCGGCTTGTCGAAGCGGGAGTCCGCCTGGTCACTGTCGATGTGCGCTGGTGGGATACGCACGTTTTCGGTTTCGATTCTCTTAGACGTGGTTTCCTGCCGCGATGGGATCAGGCCTATACCGCACTGATCGAAGACCTCGAACAGCGGGGCTTATTGGAAACCACTCTGGTCGTGGCCTGGGGAGAATTCGGCCGCACGCCGCGGGTCAACGCACAAGCGGGACGCGATCATTATCCCGGCGTGTTCAGCGCTGCATTGACAGGGGGCGCGGTGAAAGGGGGACGAGTCGTCGGCTCGTCGGATTCGAAAGCCGCCTTCCCGCTGGAAAACCCCAAGACGCCTCAGGACGTGCTGGCGACGATCTATCGTCATCTGGGTATCGATACCCAGCGTCATTATCTCGACGGCAGCGGTCGCCCCGTGATCGTTCTTCCCTCCGGCACGCCGATTCAGGAACTTTGCTGATCGCCGGTCGGTTGCGGTCAGAGATGCGCTGTTGATCCGCGCCGTGAAGGGATCCGCGTTTTTCGATCCTCGCGCTATCTCGTTTGCGCAATAAATCGCGGCCTCGTTACGAGAAAGCATGAGCGTGGATCTGCCCGCGAGCGCGGCAACGCTTTCCCTGATACTTCCGTTGCACCCGTCACGACCGTTCTAATCGGAAATCGGCCATCGAGTATTTCCTATTTCACAAGCGATAACGTGCGCGCGAATAAGGAAACAAACTTAAGGTTGTTAGAAACCCTAACACAACCGGTTGTGCCTGTCAAAAGACCTCAATGTTTTCAGAAAATCACGCGGTACAGAGGTTGTGTTAGAGTTATTTAATGTGATCCCTCATTTCCTTGAGATACGCCTTCGGGCCTTGACCCGGCTCTGATTGAACTGAAGTTTTTCATGGCGGATATCGCAGTCTCTACAAAAGAAATCTCTTCGTCCTATACGACGATCAAGCTTACCGGCTTGCGGATCGGGACGAGACTTCGCGCGCCGATCTACGAAGAGCACAACGGCGACCACAATGTGTTGCTGCTCGCTTCGGGCACCGTCATCTCTTCCTCGGTGCTTGAGAAATTGAACCAACGCGGCATCAACGACATCCGCGTCCTCAAAAGCGAAGTCCGGCGGCTGACGTCTGGTGCGCCGTCCGTCATGCAAAAAAGCGCCGCTCACATCCCGGCTGTCCTGACCGGTTTCGAGAATGCCAATTTTGGGAGCGGGCAATGGAGCATGAAACCCGATTCCTTTATTCACAAAGTCAAACCTCCCAAAAACATTCACTACGATAACGCCGTCGCACGCGAATTCGCATCGAATTACACCGCCTCCGCCGAACAAACGAGATCGTTTTTCGAGAATCTTTCGTCGGGCACGACTCCGGATGGTTCCTCGGTCCTCGACGTCTCGTCGAATTCGCTGGAGCAGATCACCGAGGATCTCGACCTGTTCGTCTCGCTGGGAGTGCGCGACAAGGCTCACGAATATCCCTATAAACACGGCTTGCAATCCTCTCGTCTGTCGATGGCGATCGGATCGGTCATGGGATTGAGGAAGGATGAGTTGTACGATCTGGGAATGGGCTGTCTCGTTCACGATGTCGGAATGCTGAAGATCGACCGCAATCTTTACGAATCGCCGCGACGATTGACCGAACTTGAATTCCTGGAAATCAGCAAACATCCCTCGCTGACCTTCGACATGATCAAGGACGTCAAGGAACTCCGCATGGGTTCCCGCATGGTCGCGTATCAAACGCACGAACGCTACAACGGCAGCGGATATCCGCGCAAGCGGGCGGGCCGGCAAATTCACCATCTGGCGCGAATCGCGGCGGTCGCCGACGTGTTCGTCGCGTTGATTTCACCGCGGCCCTATCGGCAGGCAATGTTGCCATATTATGCCATCGAACAGATCGTCCGCGGTTGTCAGGAAGGGTTATTCGACCCCGACGTCGTCCGCGGCTTGCTGTACACGACGTCGCTGTTCCCGATCGGTTCGTTTATCGAAATGAGCGACGGCCGCGTCGGAAAAGTCGTGCGTTCAAATCGTGTGGATTATACGCGCCCCGTCGTGGAACTCTGGTTTCCGAATCAGCTCGACGTCCCTCCGGAGATCGTCGACTTGAAGCTGTGCGACGACCTCTTCGTGCAACGGCCGCTGCATGAGATTCCGACGCCCGCATCGATGCTCGATCATTTCGAGTAG
>JBJXGP010000112.1:0-2515 GCA_046160425.1 Planctomycetaceae bacterium | reverse complement strand
CACCCCGGCCCTCTCCCGCAAGCGGGCGAGGGAGAAAGAGACGACGGCGAAACTTCAATGCTTGCGCTTCGGCCTGCAGTTGATTTCACGTCGACAAGGTCGTGACTCAACTGCGAAAGAAATCGCCCACCATCGGGGGAGCAGCCTGCTGACATGTCTCAGGAATTGATTCAGGAAGATTCCGGCACGATTGATCACCGCTCGGTGGGGCTGGTCGAGAGACAGTCCGTCACGTTGTTCGAGCCGCCGCACGTCCTGAGTCCTGCCGGTGGCGGTAAACTCGGCCCCATCGACATCGTTTATGAAACGTACGGAGAACTGAGTCCTCAGCGCGATAACGCGATTTACGTTTGCCATGCATTGACCGGCGACGCCCACGCCGCCGGCTGGCATCCTGGCGCCGAGAAACCGGGCTGGTGGGATGGATTCATCGGCCCCGGCAAAGGACTCGACACCAACAAATATTACGTGATCTGCGCCAACATTCTCGGTGGTTGTCAGGGGACGACCGGTCCCGGGTCCATCAACCCCGCGACCGGAGAACGGTACGGACGATCGTTCCCGTTTATCACCGTGGGGGATATGGTCGAAGTTCAGGCTGCCCTCGTGAAGCATCTGGGGATCGAACGATTGCTCGCGGTCATTGGCGGAAGTCTCGGCGGGATGCAAGTCCTCGAATGGGCCGCGCGCTTTCCCGACCGCCTTGCCGCCGCGATCGTGCTCGCTGCCGGTGCCCGCTTGTCGGCTCAAGGAATCGCCTTCAACTGCGTCGGCAACCGGGCGATTTCGGCCGATCCGCAATTCAACGACGGCGACTACTACGATAAAGAAGTCCCGCGGTACGGGCTGGCTCTCGCTCGAATGCTCGCTCACATCACCTACCTGTCGCAATCGTCGATCGAAATGAAGTTCGGTCGCCGGCTGCAGAATGGTTCCGCATTTGCATACGATTTGCTCAAAGAGACCGAATTCCAGATCGAGAGTTATCTGCATTATCAGGGGTCGCGTTTCGTCGAACGCTTCGATGCCAACAGTTATCTCTACATCACGCGGGCGATGGACTATTTCGACCTTGCCGAAAGTTATGGTCCCCTTGATATGGCGTTGGGAAAAACGGATGCCCGTTTCCTGATCGCCGCCTACGATACCGACTGGCTGTTTCCAACGAGCCAGAGTCTGGAACTCGTCCACGCTTTGATGGCCGCTCGAAGGCATGTCAGCTTCATCGAATTGCACAGCCCGTTCGGACACGATTCGTTTCTGATCGAACTCGAACAGCTATCGAAAATCGTCAGTCCGTTTTTGACTCAAACCCAACAATCCATTCGTCTGTGACATTCACGAGCGAACAAATATGTGTGCCGCCCGATATCGTATCCCCGATCCCCGGAGCGTGTTGACCGATCAGGTCATCATCGAACAGATTCCTGCGCGCTGCCGCGTGATCGACCTCGGCTGCGGCGATGGACGATTATTGGCCAGACTGCGTGATGAGCTCGAGGCAGACGTCATGGGGATCGAAGTCGATGAAGACCAGTTCGTTCTCGCTCTCGAAAAAGGCCTGCCGGTCATTCGCGCAGACCTCGATCACGGACTGCACGTCATCCCCAGCGGATCGTTCGATTATTCGATTCTCAGTCAGACGCTACAGGAAGTGCGGCATCCCAAGGCCGTTCTGACCGAGATGCTGCGAATCGCTCATCAAGCGGTCGTTGTGGTCCCGAATTTCGGGCATTGGAAAGTCCGTCGGCAGGTCATCTTGCAGGGGAGGGCGCCGGTGACGGAGACTCTGCCTTACGAATGGTACAACACCCCTAACCTGCACTTCATGTCGATGCACGATATGCGCGAACTGGCCCAGCAGTTGAATTTCCGCATCGTTCAGGAACTCCCCATTATCGGCGGCAAAGCCGTCAGGCGAGCGTGGGCCGCCAACCTGCGGGCCGAAAGCGCGCTGTACATCCTGCAGGGAAATCACGATGCCGAAAAATACGGCAAAGCGAAAGCCATTCGTCCCGCGCATCCTCGATAATTGCAAAAGAGCGAAATGTCTGAACTGCTGCACTGGCTCTCGACGCTGATCACTCCGGTCATTTGCATCGCCGCTGTCGGTCATCTCGTATTTTTTTGGATCCTGTGGATCTGGTACAAGCGCGATCTGAAAATCATCGCCGGGACGCTGGACGATTACACCCGCGGGTTGCCGCACCGCAGCGCGATGGACGTGACCGGCCATCTCACCGACCAGGTCGATGCGTTTGTCGCCGACGTGCAGGATGTGCTGTCGTCGCCGCATCGCCGGGAAGACCGACAGACTTTGCTGCAGCGCATCAGCATTCTCGACGAGAAACGTCGCTACCTGCATTCGTTGTTTTTCGATTCGGCCTATCACGTTTGCCGGACGATGATCGAAGCGTATCCGCTGCTGGGGATTCTGGGGACGATCCTGGCGATTGGATCCGCGCTGCAATCCGATGCGCAGGGTGAAGCAACGGCCACCGTTTCGACCATCGTG
>JBJXGP010000111.1:0-4614 GCA_046160425.1 Planctomycetaceae bacterium | reverse complement strand
TATTCTCGCTGCGCGAGGCAGGGGAGAGGGGACAGATGCGGTAACTTATTGTTTGGCAAGGCCTAACCACGGGTTAGCCAAGTCTGTGTGATGTGAAACATCGAATTCTTGGGAACTTGCAGCCGCTCGCTCAAATCGGAAAGGACGCCCATACGTTTTTTCTGGCCGAGCTCAATGAACTCGCACGACACGTGACTGGATTGACTCGAGCCTTGTCGAGATTGCGGTCCGAGCGGAAGCATGGTATTCAGCCTGTTCTGACACCGCCCGGGTTGGATCGCCACTGAATACTGCTACAATGGGATTCGTGAGGTCATGGCGGAAATCACGGAATCACCGTAGCAGGACGCCTATGACCAAGAATCTGAGGATATCCCATTTTGAGGCCATTCCCGTTTCGATCGGTGCCGCGAAATTCGTCTGCCGCAGTGGGATACAGACCAGGAGACACGATTCGAAAATGCCGCATACATGTGTCCTGACAGTTTGTTACTTCCTGGCTCTGTTTTCGACTTCAATTTGCCTTGCTGCCGAGCCGAGCCGCGTCTTCGACCGCGAAATCGCCTCCCAGCCGTTCGACAAAGAACCATTTCGGCAGATCGCCATTCCCGACTGGGTCGAGGACACGCTCGGTTGTGGCTACACCCTCTCCGGAATGAACTCCGAACAGCGGAGAGCGGCGGCGTCCCATGGCGTGACGATCAGCGAGATGAATTTCGTCGATCCGTTTTATCCCTACTACGACAGTAAACTGCTGAAACGCCGCAGCCCTCATGTGCCGCTGGAGCGATTGACGAACGATCTTGCGGAGTACAAGAAGCTCGGCGTTCGCGTTCTGGGCGTCTATCCGCCCTGCCTACAAGGGGAAGTGTATGAGACTCATCCTGAATGGCGGCGAATTGCGACCAACACGACCGAGATTCCAACGATTGATATGGTGAACTTTCCGCATGGAGGCATGTTGTGCTTGCTCGGTCCGTATGGCGATTTCTTCATCGATGTTCTCGCGGAGATTCTCACTAAGTTCCCGGAAGTCGATGCTTTCAGCTTCGACGGACTGCATTACGGCGGCGTCTGTTACTGCAAAGCATGCAGAAATAATTATCGGGCCGACACGGGGAAAGAGATTCCGAATCCCGATCTCAATGATGCCGACTTCCGTAAGTATCAACACTGGGCCGACCGGCGGATGGAAGATCTGGTCCGTCGAATGCAGATCCGGTTGAAGGCGATCAAGCCTGAAGTGGCGCTGGTCACTTGGACAACCAATGGTGGCCGGTTCGGGCATTTTCTGAGCATCCCTCGCAACATGCCCGCTCGCATGAACCTGCTGTTCGATGCACCGGATCAGGAATTATGGCTCGATGAAACCAACCGCGGCACGACGATCGTCCCGGCATTCGCCAACGCCTACATTTGGTCCTGCACGAATCACCGCGTGGCGTTCAGCGAGCCGTACATTCTCAGCCACGGAAATCCTTATGGAAAGGACAGCTTCCCACCGTCGGAGATCCTGCGCCGGATGCTGCTCGCCGCGACTTACGGGGCGACGCCGAGTATCGCCGTGATTCAGCCGAACCACTTGCAACAACATCTGTTCGACAACATGGATGAACTCCAGCGCCGCAAGGAATGGCTCATACGGAAAGAGCCGGAACGCTGGGCCGCGATCGTCATGAGCGACAACACCAAGAACTTCTACGGCCGCAGTGCAGGCCTCGTCGAAGAACGCTATCTAGCGAACGTATTCGGTACGTTCCGTGCGTGCGTCGAAGAACATCTGCCCGTCACGGTCATCAACGACTGGAACCTCACCGACGAAGACCTGTCCAAGTACCGAGTGTTGATTCTCCCTAACACGGCCTGCCTCGACGATTCTCAGGTCGCTGCAGTAAAGAAGTTCGTTGCCAGCGGTGGCGGACTCGTCGCCAGTCTGGATGCGTCGCTGTTCGACGAGCTCGGCAACCCACACGACAATTTCGAGCTCAGTGACGTCTTCGGCGTCGATTACCGCGGGCTGCTGACGGCGACTGTCGCTCCAAACGAGGAGCTCGACGTCAACTTCGCCAAATCCATCAGCTCAGATTACTGGGAGAAGCGCAAAAATGTATTCGATTTCCGGCAGGATGTTACATCATTTCTGAATCAGGGGAAAATGCGGACGTATGTGAACGATCAACTAGTAACGTTCAAGGGCCCGGCGGTGAAAGTCCGTGCGGCCGACACTGAGCGGGTTCCCGGCTGGATTCGGTTCAAAATGGCTCCCGAGGCGGTGGAATATCCCGCGGTCGTGACGCAGAAGTACGGCGCTGGGTCGGTTGTGTACTTCGCAGCCGGACTGGATGCGGGGTACTATTCATACGCGTATCCCTATCAGCGGCTAGCGATCAAACACGCCATCGAATGGGCGGCGAACGAAAAACCGCCGATCCGCGTGACAGCTCCGATGTGCGTCCACAGCACGATTATGCGGCAGAAGCGGGAAACCGGCTCGCGGCTCGTCGTGCATCTTTTCAACGATCTGAACACCACAGCTCACCATGCCCTGCCCCAAGACGATGTTCCGCTGCGCGAGGAAATCGTGCCCATCCATGATATCGCCGTCGAGTTCGGTCCGAACTACCGCATTGCCAAAGTGACGCAACAGCCCGATGGCCACGAACTTCCGCTGGAGACAACCGAAACGGGCGTCCGCGTGATCGTCCCTCGGCTCGACGTCCACACGATGGTAGTCGCCGAATTGAAGCCGTAATGTTGCACTGATGGTCATCACTCCCCGGCTTCGCCCCGAAAGGGCATTAACGCGATAGCCCAGGGCAAGGGAGGGCGAGCTCAGCGAGCCTTGCTGCCGCCCTGATTGGTCTGTCCGTCGCTGCCCGAGGCCCTGATCATGCACCAACCCCAGGGCAGCGACTTCTCGGTCAGAAGTCTGTCCGAACCGGGTTTGCATGACTCTCCGCCGTGGCTGCGAGATAAGCCTCTTGAGGATCGGGGTGTCCGGCCATGAATGTGCGCACATAGGCTTCACGTTCGACTTCGGTCAAACGGGTGATCGCCGTAGCAGATCGAATAGACCTTCAACTCGTATCCGCTCCAGTCTTCGATTCCCAGGAATGCTTGCACGCGAGGTTGGTACGGAGTGAACATCATGTGCCCTCGGTCTTGTGGTCAAGCTGTCGTTGTGCGGTCAACTGTTGTTGCAAGCTTATCAAATCACCGAGCACCCATAGATCGGAGATGAGCATGTTCTCGAAGGTGAACAGCGCGGCGCCGGACCATTCCACACGTTGGCCGGTTGGGACAAACCCGAGGAATCCCCCCTGATGGATGCCGGAAAACCGCATGCGGGCGAAAGCTCGCGGAGCTTCAACAACGATGTCGAGAATCTCGCAGTGGTAATTCCCCAGCACCCGATGAATCATGCCGACGTACTCAGCAAACTCCGCGTGCCCCTGACAAGTTTGGCCGAGTGAGCCGCGAAACATGAACTCAGACGAGAGTAGTGAAGCCAGCGCAGATCCATCATGGCGATTCCAAATGTCCTCGTAGAAAGAGCTAACGGACGTTCGGATGTCGGCGGAAGTCATGGGCAACCTCGTTTGTCACTGATGAGTCGAACATCGAAGTCCGGAAGATTGGAGCTCAGGTCGGTCATACTTGTCGACTGACGTAACGCAGCGACCACGACCGGGAGGGGGTCTGCAAAGACGTGATCACTGATGCCCTCGCCGAGGAGATTCGTTTCAAATGCAAGGCATTCGCGCGGCGGATTGAATTGACTGTTGACGCCAGGCCGGTTGCCGCGTGGATCGAACCGATACCAACCATGTCCTGGGAGCCACAGGGCATTCAAGCCGTGTAAGCAAAAGGCCGTTCCCGCATCGTCGAGAGCGAGCCGCTGATACACAAATCCACATGGAATCCCGTTCGCCCGCAAGAGAGCGGCGAGCAAATGACTCTTGGCATAACATAACCCGGTTCGCTCGCGGAGCACCTCAGACGCCTTGAGCGTGACTTGCTCATCTCCGTGATCAAGGCTGTGTCGAATCTCATCTCGCACCCATTCGAAGCAGCGTTTGGCCGTTGCCATCGGAGAAAACTCACGGAGAGATTCTGCAAGAACTTTCACATCGTGCAAATCAAAGTCCACAATATCCGACGCCTGCAGGTAAACTCTCAAAATCTCGTTCGTGGAGTCTCCCAGGTAATCCATTTGACGGGCCATTCGAATCCTGGCATCTCGCCCTGCCAACCTTTCCACGAGGTGCAGCCCCAGGTCGATCCCTGCGGTGACACCGCCGGCCGTAACGACGTTGCCCGTGTCGACCACACGTTCAGTCCGAACGTCGGCCGTGTAGCGACGAAGTTCTTCGAGTGCAGACCAATGAGTTGTGGCGGCACTCCCCGCCAGAAATCCCGCCGCGCCGAGCAATAACGAACCCGTGCAAACCGAGGCCTTCAAAGGGACAGCGGATGCAGTCTGCAACCAATGGATGAAACTCGCATCGTACTGCAATTCTCGAACGATGTGTCCGCCGGGGACGACCAGCAAATCGAAATACGCCAAGGCCTCGCCGATTCGATCCGGCATGAATTGCAAACCCCGATCATCGC
>JBJXGP010000110.1:0-37864 GCA_046160425.1 Planctomycetaceae bacterium | reverse complement strand
GCATTGCATGAAATAGTTCCTTATTGGTGATCGAATCAAGCCGTTATCGTTCGATAATATAACACGCCGTGCATGATGCAGGGGAGCGCGGAGGTATTTTTTGCCATGCGATGGCGGGTTTCGACGGCGGTTTCTTTTTCTGCGCGCCGTGTATTTACGAAGTTGTCTCAACTATAATGCTGCACGTTCATCTCTCACCTGTGATCGGTCGTGAAATCATTTTGTCGAGGAAATCTCAATGGAATCGTCCCGTCAGAATTCTGACGAGAAACCGAAGCCGCCTGTGCCGTCCCCCGAAAAATCGGAGGATGAAAGCCCGCCACCGGCATTTGGGCCGTGGTTGCTGGTGCTGGTCATTGCCACTTTCGTGTTGCTGATGATTTATCTGAAATCGCCGACGACTGCCGGTTCTCGTGTCCCTTACAGCATGTTCCGACAGGAGTTGCAGAATAACAACGTCAGCGAGGTGCGGTTTTTCGGGGAGAATATGACGGGGAAATGGCGTGAGCCGCCGATCGATCCCAAATCGACCGACAAGGAAAAACCGCAGAAGCTTTTGCCGGAATTCAACACCGTCCTCCCTCCGGAACAGGCTCGCGACGCCGAACTGATCGGGTTGCTCACGAAGCACAACGTCAGCATCGATCCGCAACAAACCAACGTCGGCGTGGGGACGACGCTGTTGTATTGGATGATCGGCCCGCTGATGCTCATCGGCTTCTTCTGGTTCATGATGCGCCGCAGTGGCGACCCGTTAGGGACCGGTTTTCTGGGGAATTTCTCTAAAAGCCCGGCGCGACGGTTTCTCGCTTCGGATCAACAGACGACCTATGACGACGTCGCCGCCATGGATCATGCGAAGCAGGATCTGCAGGAGATCGTCGATTTCCTCAAGAACCCCGCGAAATTTCAACGCCTCGGTGCGCACATCCCCAAAGGTGTGTTGTTGATGGGTTCACCAGGCACGGGCAAGACGTTGCTCGCCCGGGCGACTGCGGGTGAAGCCGGGGTTCCCTTTTATTCGATCAACGGTTCAGAATTCATCCAGATGTTTGTCGGCGTCGGGGCCAGCCGCGTGCGCGATCTGTTTCGCACCGCGAAAGAACATGCTCCGGCGATATTGTTCATTGACGAAATCGACGCCGTCGGTCGCGTGCGCGGGGCCGGTCTCGGCGGAGGACACGACGAACGGGAACAGACGCTCAATCAGATTCTCAGCGAAATGGACGGCTTTCAACAGACCGATACCGTCATCGTCCTCGCGGCGACCAATCGTCCCGACGTGCTCGACCCCGCGCTCTTGCGGCCGGGACGCTTCGATCGGCATGTCACGGTCGAACGGCCGACCAAAGACGGGCGCGAGGCCATTCTCAAAATTCACAGTCGAAAAGTTCCTCTCTCGGATAACGTCAAACTCGACCAGGTGGCGGCAACGACGGTCGGTTTCTCCGGAGCCGAGCTCAAGAATCTGGTCAACGAAGCCGCGCTAAATGCTGTGCGGCTCGGCAGAGACGCGGTCGAGCACGATGATTTTGAAGCGGCCCGCGACAAGGTTCTGATGGGGCCGCGCCGGGAAGAAGTCCTCAATCAACACGAACGAGAGATGGTCGCGTATCATGAAGCGGGACACGCCCTCCTCATCTGGTTGTCAGGTCACAACGATACCGTGCATAAGGTCACGATTATTCCGCGCGGGCGTGCCCTGGGTGTGACGCAACTCCTGCCCGAGGAAGACCGCTACAACGTGGGTGAGAAGCGCTTGCACTCGCAACTGGCGTTCCTCCTCGCGGGCCGTGCCGCCGAAAAGCTGATCTTCGACGAATTCTCAGCCGGTGCGGAAGACGACCTCAAACGGGCGACGCAATTGGCCCGCAAAATGGTCGGCCACTGGGGCATGAGTGAAGTCATCGGTCCGGTCGCCTGGCGGCATTCCGACGAGCATCCATTTCTGGGGAAGGAAATTCACGAGCAGCGCGAGTACAGCGAAGAGACCGCGCGTATCATCGATGAGGAAGTTCAGCGATTTCTCGTCGATGCGTCCGCACATGCCACGCAAACATTGACGGAAAAACGCAAGGAACTCGACTTGCTGGCGAAAAACCTGATCGAGCGCGAGACGCTGTCGCACGAAGAAATCACCGAACTCATCGGCGAACCATTGAACGGTACTTCTGGAACGAAGCCGGCTTGATTGCTGCATGAGTCTGGTGCCGCTTGGTATCCCTAACCAGGCAGCGTGTATGTCAACAATAACCGGTCAGCAACGACTTCATTTTCCAGAGTCTGGCCGGCCATTTGGAAACGACGAAGCATCGAACGCCCGCAATTCACGGTCGCTTCAGTCTCGAACAAATTGTCAGGGATCGGCACATCGCAGATCTTATCGCCCGACCGCTTTGTTCCGTCGATGGACAACGCCACGCAGACACCCCTCGACTTGCACTTGCCGATAACATCAAACAATTTCGCGAGACTAAAAGACTGAGCGCCATAAATAATGGCCTGGGTATCGACGTAAGGAGGGTCGCAATAAATCAAATCGCCCTCCTTTGCGGTAGCCATCGCGTCCGCGTAGTCGGCGTGTATAAATTCGGTGTTGCGGCAACGGATACGCCATTCATCGGCGCGCATCGAGAATGAGTCCGGAGAAATGGGGTTATGGACGCCGCACGGCGTAGACATGTACCCATCCTTCTTGCGAAAACGCACGACACCGCCGTAACACGATCGACAGAGGAAGAGTAAGTCTGGGCCATTGGGATTCGCGTTGTACGACGCCTTCACGCGATCGTACACAATTTCCTTCGATTCGTTTTTGGTCTGTTCCCACCGTTCTGCATACCATTGTTTCAGGTCGTCTGGTTTGGACTGCAACGCCTGCCAGATTTCAACCAACGGCTTGAATGCGTCTGAGCCGACTCCTTTTTGCGGCGCAAGCGTGGCCAGCACCGCACCGCTACCGAGGAACGGCTCAAAGTAGGTATCGAATCGTTCCGGAAAATAAGAAACGACTTCGTGGGCGAATCGCTGCTTGTTCCCAATCCATTTCAGTAATTGCGACTTGAACGGTTTCACTTCGCGATGAGGAGATTCACCGAATAACAACCGCTGCATGATGCACGAGCCTTATCGGGCCGTTGAAGTCAACGACTACTCGACGTGACCTTGGCCGTCATTCTTTCGCCGCCGTTTCAACAATCAGCGGAATCTCGGGACTGCTCGTGTCGGGTTTGCGATCGAGCAATTCGGACAATTGAAATTCGAAGTATTTCTGCTCCGCCGCCGGCTTGCCATCCGCAGAGGCATTCGCCACCCAAAACTTCGTCGACATCGGCTCGAACAGGACGTTGTGCAGGTTCGACTTCATGGCGACGGGACGATCCATCAAGCGCAATGCCGATTCGGCCGTCAGTTCGCCATGTTGCTCTTTCACGCGGCGAACCAGTTCGCGATAACGATCCCCGGCGGAGAGTAACGCCGCATCGGCGACGGGGGTCGGCAACAACGGATGCATCTGCCCCGGCTTGATCATCCGGAACACGTTCCATGACGCTTCCATCCCCGCCGCTTGTCGGGTCTCGCCGTCGGAGACCACATAAAAATACTGGCAGGTCCGCGGGTTATCGCGGAAGACCGAAATCGCCGTCTCGAAGTCGCGCGAGGTCTGCAAGACCTCCCGCACGAGGAACGACATCGGCACGCCGTTCCAGTGTCCCTGCCCGCGCCCTCCCATTTCACCGACGGAAATATGCTCGGCATTCATCCCCGTCACGCAACCAATGAACCCCGTGTAGGTCACGTTGACGAAGGGGATTTCCCCATCCGGCTCGGCGACGACGATCACCGCGTGATCCTGCAAACCCCAGTCGCAGGCATAATCGAGCACGCGGCCGTGATACAGCGTGCCGTCCTTTGTCGCGGAGTTCATGACGGCGAAACCGCTGCAATGAAACAGTTCGGGAAGGAAGTTCCCCATCCGGACATCTTTCAAGGAGACACCCGACCCCGCCGCCAGTCCATCCATCTCCTCAAAATATTTTTTGGGAACGTAAGGCTTCTGGATTTCGATGATCGTCTCGATCAGAAATCGCGGCTTCACTTTGAACCCGGCGTATTCCACGAGCGTGACGTCCCCTTTGACGTTCAGCAGCGTATCGAGGCTTTGACGAATATGGTCCTTGAGCAGCGCCCCCTGCTGATAACCCATTTCATAGGGTGTTCCCTTCACGTGCACGACGAGATACCCGTCGATTTTCTCAAGCCACCCTGCTCCGCAGCGGGCGATCGTTTGGGCGGAGAGTTCCCCCGCCGCGACCGACAGTAAGGCTCCCAAGGAAACGGCGAGCATGAGAATTCGGCGCGGCAGGCGCGTTGCCGATGGCGGCATCCGTGATGCGAGACAGGACATCAATGTGGCTCCCCAAGAATCTGGTTTTCGATGACGATGTGTGTTGTCTTCGTTAATCGCTGTATTGAAGTTCATAGCGGACGAACGGAATTATGCCATACCGAGAGACGTCTTGTCGATTCTGAATCCGAATTCGAGTGGTTGCGGGCGTATCCGTTCCACGACTGCATGAAGCGACAGAAATGAGGGCTGACGTTGTGCAGCCATCAATACGTAGACATGGCTGATGACCGTCACAGATTCCCTGTCTTGTCCAGTCGATCGGCCCGGTGATCGTCCATCGGTCGTAATTCGAAGTATGATTTGACGTTCAGTCAATCGGCGGTTAGAGTCTTTCATAACAAGATATGTGTTACCGCGCCTTAAATTATTGAGCGGCGCGCTTTGCGAGCCGTTCCCGCGTTAACCTGATGTTCAAACTTCAGACTCATAAATATAGCCTCCCTTCTGATGACGGGTTTCTTTAAGTCTCTGGGAAAATTTGTTTCACGTGCCTGGGCGTACCTGTTCCTCGCGTGGGTAGGACTTTTTGTCGGCTTAGCTCTGTTCGCTCCCAAGTGGAAAGACGTCGTTACCGGCGGAGAGTTCACCTTTCTTCCCGCCGATGTTCCCAGCCGCACGGCTGAGCAACTCTTTGCTTCAGCATTTCCCGATGATCTACTCGCCAGCAGCATGGTCATCATCGTGAGGCGACAGGAAGGATTGCTCGAGCAGGATCGCGTCTTTATCGATGAAGTGCTGAAACCGCAAATCGAGAAAGTCGCTGAGGAAGAAGGGGGACTCGCCAGCGAATATGTGGAGCCGTCCGCATCGGCAGACGGCGATTCCCTCAATGACGAGTCGTCCGCCGCCGAAGACGATACCGCCGATGACGCGGTCGCGACGGATGCCATTGTCCCTCCGCCGCCCGGCCCCCCCGCAAATGATCCCGCCAGTCTCGTCAATGGTACGCCTGCGCCCGAATCCCCGGCGGACCAAGCCAAAAATGCGACCGCACCTGCGACGAGTGCGATCCAAACCGACAAAGTGGGCGATCAAAAGCCGCCGCACTCGATCATTTCCCGCGTGAGAACCTACACCGACAAATCGATGGGGCGCCTGCTCGACAGCAACGACGGCAAATCGTCGCTGGTCTTGATCGAGTTGACGACCGAATTCCTCCAGGAAACCAACCATTATACGATCGAAAAAATCGAAAAATTGATCGAGGTCAACGGCCCGCTGGCCCGGGAAAAATCGATCCCCGTCGGCCTGGAATTATCGGTCAGCGGCGTCGCCGTCGTGGGACGCGATCTCTTGCATGCCGCCGCGCAAAGCGCCTCGGCGACAGATCGCTGGACGTTCATCCTCGTGGTCTTTCTGCTCATCGCCATTTACCGTTCATTCGGTTTGGCGATCATTCCGCTGGTCACCGTTTGGATTTCCGTTAGCACCTCGCTCAAGCTGCTGTCGATCATGGCCTCGTGGGGCTGGATCACTCCCTTTCATGGCATGCAGATCTATATTTCCGTCGTCTTGTATGGGGCCGGCGTCGATTACTGCCTGTTCCTCATCGCGCGGTATATCGAAGAACTCGATCAGGGCCAGACGATGGAATCCGCCATCGCCAATACCATCGACAAGATCGGTGCGGCTTTGGTCGCGAGCGCCGGGACGGTGATCTGCGGAATCGGCATGATGGTCTTCGCCAACTTCGGTAAATTTCAACAGGCGGGAATCGGCATCGCCTTCAGCCTCATCGTGGTGATGTTCGCGGCGTTGACGTTCACTCCCACTTTGCTGCGGTTGTTCGGCCGCTGGGTCTTCTGGCCGATGATGCGCACCGAGCGCGTCTCGTCCGGCGGGGGCGGGGGACTGCGGGCCGCAAGCCCGTTAAGGCGATTTTTCGATCAATTTCTGCATTTCAGCAATTGGGATAAAGTCGGGGCGATCTTGCTCCAGGCTCCGGGAAGAATCTGGATCCTGTGCGTGCTGTTGATGACCCCCTTCGCCGTGTACGGATTGATTCATATCGAGAATTTGAGTTACGGCCTGCTTTCCGAACTCCCCGAAACGGCCCCCAGCGTGCTCGGCACTAAAATCGTGCAGCAGCATTTTCCCGCAGGAGCCACGGGGCCGGTCACGGTGCTGATCGAATACGATCACTCCCGCGAGAATGCGGTCTCGTTCGATGAGCAGGAAGGAATCGACGCCGTGGCGTCGCTGACGCAGCGATTGCGCGAACGCATGGACGAACTGGGCCTGCACGACATTCGCAGCGTCTCGCATCCCCTCGGAGGTGAAGAGGGGATGTCGGGGGTTCCCATGTTGCAGCGTTCGGTCGTGAGAAAACGGGCGATCGAATTTTACGTCGGAGGGACGAAAGGGGCCGAAGGACACGTCACCCGGCTCGATATGATCTTCAAGGACGATCCGTTCTCGCGCGACAGCATCCACCAGCTCGACAGGTTGCAAAAGACGCTGCAAAACATTCTTTCGACCCCTTTGCGCGCCGAAGAATCGATGACCGAAGCCGGGGCAGAAGAGGTCAGCGAAGGTGCCGAAGATGACGAGTCTTCGGAGCAAATTTCTGTCAGCCCGGCTTTGGATCTCCCCTGGGTCAATCCCGATGATCCAGAGAAAAGTGCGGCGAGGGTCCACTTCTTCGGAGCGACCGCCAGCATCAGCGACCTGAAAGTCATCACCGACGGCGACCAGGTTCGCATCCAAATCCTCGTGCTGGGGGGAGTATTCCTGATTCTCGTCATCCTGTTAAAACGCCCCGCCATTTCGTCGTACCTGATCATCAGCGTCTTCTTCAGCTACTTCGTCAGCCTGGGAGCGACCGTCCTGACGTTCTACCTGCTGGATCCCCAGGGTTTCGCCGGGCTCGACTGGAAGGTGCCGATTTTCCTGTTCACGATTCTGATCGCCGTCGGCGAGGATTACAACATCTTCCTGATGACCCGCATTGAAGAAGAGCAGCGGGAACACGGCATGGTTCGCGGTGTCGTCGTCGCGTTGCAGAAGACGGGAAGCATCATCTCGAGTTGCGGCATCATCATGGCGGGGACGTTTTCCTCGCTGATGGCGGGAACTCTGCTGGGAATGCAGCAACTCGGTTTCGCACTGGCGTTTGGCGTGTTGCTCGACACGTTTGTCGTCCGGCCGATCCTTGTCCCCGCGTATCTCATCCTGCTGTACAGCGGGCGACTCGGTTTCCTGGGCCGCCTGCTGGGAGCAAAACCCGCCGCAGAAACCGACGAGCCGACATCCATTTCGATGAAACCCGATCCCTCGTTGCCGCGCTGACACGGATATTGCCACACGGTGGCAGATACCGAATCAGGTTTACGCAGCCGGACGCTACGACTTCGCTGCCGCATCACCTTGAACGGCGGCATCCGTGGGCATCGAGGCGGAAGTCGCAGATGCTGCCGTGGTGTCGGCGGTCGCATCGGCTTCGTTTTCCTCTGCAGCGGATTCGGACTCCGGGGGTTTATCGGTTTTCGCTTCGACCAGTGTGAAGAGCGAAATGTCGCCGAACGGTTTCATGCACTTGGGACATCTGAACTTGGCGATGCCGCTTCCCGTTTTCCCGCCGATCTTTTCCTTCTTTCGTCCGTCTTCGCTGACGATCAGGCCGCAGCCCTGGCATTTGCGGCCGATGAGCTGCAATTTGAAATTCTTATCGGCGCGATAGAAGTCGATGCGCTTGATCGCGTGCATCGCCTGATCAGTGTAGTGGCACTTGAGTTCGTCGAATTCATTCCGCAGGGGAATACCCACTCCCTCACCCAGATCGTCGATCCCGTACAAATCCCTCACGATGCGGGCGAAGTCCCGATACTGCGTGAGCGTGAACGACAGATAATGCGGCGAGGCCATCCCCTCGACCTTGGGAAGGAGAATGGCAATGCGACCGTCTCCGAATACCGGAACACCGGCAAACATCGAATCGCGTTCGAACTGCACCGGCTGCACCATGTGAATTTCACGGAATGTCGCAACCGGAATCGAAATCTGCGCTGCAACCGTCAATTCAGCGGCGGGTTTGCCCTCTTTGAGTTGAGCGACCAGTGTTTCTCGTGCCGCCGGCTTTTTCTTGTCGCCTCCCCCGAACAGGCCCCCCTTTTTGCTGAGATTGACCAGCAGCACATTGTCCTTTGAAAAGTAGATGTCGTGCTGTGTTTCCGCACCGAGCAGGCTGCCGGGCTTCAACTTCAATTTTTGCGGATCGACCACCAGCAAATCGATATCGGGTAGACTGCGGGTGTAACTGCCGGCATCCAACGCATGAAGATCCTGCGTCAACGGCACGGCGGGAGAGGCCCCGGCCGTTTCGATGGTATCGGGCTTCTGCTCCCATACCTGATCGGGAACGTAAAACAGTGATTTACACTTGGGGCAGCGGCCGGACATACCGCGATGACGTTCGCTGACTTCGATGCGGTGCCCGTTGGGGCAGAAAACAATCACCCCTTCAGGATTCGGATTGCGTTTGCGCCGCCGTTTCCCCGATTCCTGACGTTGCTGAGTTTCGACTTGTTCCTGCAAAGCGACGTTCAGCAACACATCGCCGGCGGTCGCCTCGGAGTGTGCCATTTCCGTCGCTGCTGCCACAGCAGTCACTGCGGGATCGACCGCCGGGGGAGGTGATTTTGCAGTCTCAGCGGGAACGTCGGTTGCAGCGGGTGCCGCAGGGCTGCCGGAGATCGAATAGGTCTCTTTTTCCAACGACGAGGCCGGGTTATGCACAGTGACCGAACTTGAAGACTTCTTCTCGGACTTGTCTTTCTTGCGGACTGCCGGGCGCGCAGACTCGGTATTGATCTGGACGTCCTGCGAGATTTCGAATCCCATATCATCTTCGCCCCCCGTCCCAACCGAAACCTCATCTTCGGGTACCAGACTGCGGCGGCGCGTCGATGATCGGCTATGTTCGACGATCGATTCCTTCTGGGCGGCGATCATGTCTTCGGGGGTGACGCTGTAGATGATCGGGCGCGGCTTGGCCATCCGCTGCTTGTACGATTCTCCAATTTCTTCCTGCATGAACGTGCCGCAATTCCAGCACCGCACCAGACCCGTTCGGACCATCTCATGGCACGAGGGGCAAGGCTTCTCTTCTTCGCCGCTTCCCGCCCAGTGCGAGGGAGTTTTCTCCCCGGAAGGCTTGGAAACAGTTTTATCGAGAACCAATCCGCAAGCGGGACATTGAGGCGTGTCGTCCAGCAGGATTTGATGACACGACGGACAAGATTGCATCGCCAGGTTCATACTGATATCTCTTAAGAGTGACAGACCGTTTAACATGTGACGTTCAAACCGATTCCGCACCGCATGTTGAACGTCAATCAGCTTATCATAGAATAACCCATTTTTCAGCCCAAAATAGAGCCGATACGACAACAAAATTCCATGTTGGTCGCTTCATCATTCGTTTGTGGAGCCAACGCCTTCAGCGGCGCCTCCTCGCCGACACAAACAGAATAATGAAACCACCTTCCGTTTCTTTTTCATCGTTACAACCGTTAAAGTACAAAAAGCCCCTCTCGAGGCCGTGTCGCGCCTCTGGGCATCCGATTTCAGCGGCTTATCATAAGGACAGAGACATGGTGACTCATTCGGCCCACTGGATCAAAGGCAATCCTGTTCTGATGATCTGCGCCAGTTTGCTGGCAAGTGGCTCGTGGCCCTCTCATTGGGACGTCGCGTCAGCCGCCGAGCCGTCGGCCCCCGTCGAATATCAGTCAGCCGATCCCGAATTGAAAACCGTTCTGCTTGATACGTCTCCTGAAGAGTCATTTCTGTCAATGCGGCTCGACTCTTCCGGCCGCTTGTTCGTCGGCGGGCGCGAAGGGTTGTTCGTTTACGAGCCGGGAGTGGAATCCGCATATCAGCCCCGTCAGGAATTATACCGCTTTCCCCCCCATTCGTGGGTCTACGATATCGAAATTCGGGGAGCCGACCTGTATGTCCTTACCCTCAATGCCCTGTACGTTTTCCCCAACGGCGTGGTCGAACGCGAAAATCTCAAGCCGAAACTGCTGTTGTGGGGGGTACCGCAGGGGCACGTCCATCAATGCTTTCATAGTCTCGCCTGGGGTCCGGAAGGCGATCTCTACATCTCGATGGGGGACCCGCTCTGGTATTACGGCGACTTCAATCGCCCCGATCATTGGGGACACTGGACTTTCTTCACCCAACCCGAAGGGACCGAAGTCCCCTACACCGGCGTCGGCGGCGTCTTTCGCGTCAAACCCGACGGCAGCCGGTTTCAAGTCGTCGCCCGCGGACTCCGCAACAGTTGCGGCCTCGCCTTCGATCGACATTGGAATCTCTTCACCAACGACAACGATCACGAAGGAATGCCGAGCGAGTATGTCCCCGGACGGTTGAATTACGTCACGCCGCATTCCGATTTTTCCTGGCCGCGCGGCTGGATGCTGAGCAAGACCCCCGACCGCATGGATATGCTCGAAACGATGTTCGACGGCATGGGACGAGCCGTCCCCGTCGGTCAGTCGTATTACGATGACGATTATCTCCCGAAAAAATACCGCAACAGTTTACTCGTCGCCCGCTGGTGTACCCGTCAGGTAACGTACTATCCACTCAAGCCGCGCGGAGCATCGTTCGTCACCGAAGAATTCCCGCTGCTCAACGGACAAAATCTCGCCCGCCCAGTCGGCGTCGCCGTAGGTCGCGGCGGTCGCATCTTCACCACCATCTCATACATGGCCCACAACGAAGGAAGCCCCATCTATCGTAGCGATCTGGCGATGATCACGAGAAAAGATGATCCGGCCAACTCGCCGTTCGAGGGGTACGATCATCTCGCGGCGAGCGACGAAATGTTGTTCGACGAATTGAAATCGACATCATGGACGCGCCGGCGGTTGACCCATATGGAATTGATTCGTCGCGGTGATAAAATAGCAGCCGAAGCCGTGAAGCGTTTTCTCGAGTCAACAGCACATTCAGTGGAGTATCCACACCTGATGTGGATCGCCGCGGCGACTGCTCAGGATGAAGCATCACAAAAAAGGCTGCTCGCCCGGTTGACGGATCATCGCGTTTCAAAATCGCCTCAAATCCGAGTGCATCAATTGCGAGTACTTACAGAGTTCTTTCCCGGTAAAAAGTCGCGTCAATATCGTCAATCGCATCTCAGCCATGACAATCTTCGGGTACGACATGCGGCAATGTTAGGTTTTTTTGACAAATCCGACGATGCGGAATCAGCAACGATGTCGACCTTTTTCGCTCCGGAGTCTAAAGACTCCTACATCCGTCAGGCGGCGGCGCTTTTGCTCGCAGAGAGAGCCGACATCGGATTGCTTTCGAGACTCTGCACCTCCAACAGGGAAGAATTAGATAAAAAGGGGAACGAGGAATATCGCATGGAAGGCACCCTCGCTGTCGGGTTCCGACTCACGATGCCGCCGGTTCACGCAAAAATTCCCAAGCATCTGCCGCTCACCGAATGGCGCGTTCCCGAGGAGTCGCTGAAAATCGTCCTCGCCGATCGTGTCGAACAACTGCCGAAGACTGGGCGCGTCGGGGTCTTCACGCTCGCCGAGCATTGGAATGCGGCTCCGCATACCGACGAGCAGGAACAACTCTTTCAGCTTCTCGCCGAGCGGTTGGAGGACGACTCCGAAGCGATTCGCTTGCAGGCGGCTCACTTTCTGTATCTGCTCAACGATCCGCGTACCGAACCGAAGATCGCCCTCGTCCGCAAGGACATCGAACAGAAGCGATTGAATTCCGCACCGCTCGTCTCGGTCACCGAACTGTGGGGGATCGGGCCGTTTCCCGACGGCAATAAAGGGTTCGAAACGATCCACGAGCCGCAGACCGGTCCGCTCGAACTGACGAAAGAGTACGAAGCGGGAGACCAAAAACTCAAATGGCAGCGCATGAAAACGATGCGGATGTTCGACCTGGGAAAAACTCTCGGAGCCGGTCCCAACACGTCGTATTATGCGCAATGCCGCCTCGAAAGCCCCAAACGTCAGCAGGTGATGCTGCTGGTCGGCTCGGACGATGGGATTCAAGTCTGGCATAACGGCGTGCTCGTCTGGACGAACGACATCATCCGTGCTGCATTACCGACGCAGGATGTGATCTTCCTCAACGTCGAAGCGGGGAGCAATGACCTCTTGTTCCGCGTCCGCAATCGCGACGGCGAAGCGGCGTTGTTCGTTCATCACCGTTCTCTCACGCCGCTCGCCGCGACGTTGCCCGAAGCCCTCGACGTCGAGACGCTCGCCGAGCGATTGAAATCCGCCGCCGCGACTCCTGAAGGGAAACTCGCCGAGGCGTTCTTGTCGCTCGACTGGATTGAAGAGGCGAAGAAAGGAAACGCCGAACGCGGTGCAAAACTCTTCAGCGCCGACGGCATGGGCTGCGCGAAATGCCACGCGATCAAAGCGGATACCGAAGTGCAGGGAGGCCCCAGCCTGACGGGAACCGCGAAACGCTTCACCGTGCCGCATCTGGTCGAATCGATTCTCCTCCCCAGCCGCCAGGTTTCCGCCGTCTTCCGCGCCACAACAATCGTCACGACCGCAGGCCAAACCCACACCGGCCTGATTCTCAATGAAACGAAGGAGAAGCTGGAACTGCTGTTGCCCGACGCGAAACGAATCACAATCGCCATTGGCGACATCGAAGAGCGCAAGCCGCAAGAGACCTCGCCGATGCCTGCGGGGATTGTGAAGAAGCCGGAGGAACTCAGGGATTTGTTGGCGTTTTTGATGAATACCGGACTATAATGCATACGGAGGAACACACCATGACACAGCAAGATTTGTGGGACAATTATCTGAACCTGCCCGCCGACGCGCAGCAGCAGGTGACGAAGTTGATCGCCGATCTGCAGCGGCAGGGTTGTTGTTCGAACAAGACCGTCTCCGGCACCATACACGAGGAGGACGCCGACATCCGGTTGTGGCAGGAGGATGCGGATTACTTCGAGTCGATCCGGTCGAATCTTTGGAATGACAAAGACTATCGAGGTAAATACGTCGCCCTCCGAGAGAAAGAGGTGATCGACGTGGACGACGACAAATTCCAGCTTGCCCGGCGCGTCATGCGTCAGTACCCCGCTGATGTCGTTTTCGTCGCGAAGGTGCAGATAGAATCTCAGGTCGTCGAAGTCCCGTCGCCGGAGATCGGTCCGTGAGATTCGACTATTCTCATAATCTCCTTCCGCCCGGTCTGCTCCTCCCGGCGTTTGTACGAGGATTGGGAACCGACGACGTAGCCAAGGTTGAAGCTAAGGTGGATACCGGAGCCGATCTAACGGTCATTCCCGATTCGACGCGCCGTCAATTAAAGCTCAAGCCATGTGGCTACACGTATTGCCGGGGCGCATTCGACGATCAGCCTCAGCGCGTTCCTACGTATTTCATCGAATTGTCGCTCGATCAAACGACGTACACGAAACTGGAAGTTCTTGCTCGTCCTCGCGCGACGCTATTGCTCGGTCGAGATCTCTTAAACGACTTCGTACTGCATGCCAATGGGCCGGAGGAATATTTCGAGCTTGGCGACCCATGATGATGCCTCGCGCTCTCCATCACTGAGATCGAAGAACGGAAACTGCAGGACATCTCGCCGATGCCTGCGGGGATTGTGAAGAAGCCGGAGGAGTTGAGGGATTTGTTGGCGTTTTTGTTGGGGGAGTGAGGAAGAATAAGACTCATCCACGAGTTGACAACCCGTTCCGTGTGAGGGCAGAATCGAGGTCTTGATGAACAATAATGAAAATCTGACGCGACGAATTCGAGTTCTTTTCATCTGAGTTAGGCCGCAAGGCACATCTATCCGCACTGCCAGACGGTGCGTCTCAAATGTTCTGCATTTTCGATAAACATCATTCCGATTACCTTGGCGATTACCCCACGTTTGCCGAGGCACTAAAAACGATTCGGTCGTATTGCGACCTTGCATGGGATTCGCCGCCGAATCGTGCCCCGTGCAAGAGATGGCGGACTTGTGGACGCAATTACCACATTAATGAATTTAATGATGATGCTCCCAACACTCACGTATCTTCAGTAAATGTGTGTGAAATCAGCGAGCAGGGCGTCACTTGGTTCATTGATTATGACTCACAGTAGAGGCAGTCCTACTACCAGCAAACATCAAACCCTCGTGTCGCCGCGCGACCGGGACACAGAGCTGTCCCGGCTACTCGCCGGCTGACACAACATGGCGCAAATACGGCGTCAACTCGCATGAATCTAACCATCGGCATCGCGAAACACGGCTGGCTTCCCATTCGCCTGACGATCGATTCGTCGGTATATGAATTCCAGGCTTCTAATGTTTTCAACGACCCGTTCGAAGAATTGCTAGCGGCGGCTGTGTGGGTTCTCGATTCGGAATTCGAGTTACCCCCTCCCACTTGGCATTCGCCGCTCGTCGGTGATGGATTTCGTTGTGTTCATTTTTCGCGAGAGCGAAATTGCCATACGCTAAAGATTCAGCGAGCCGAAAATTCCAACAAAGTATTGCTGGTTTTTTATTACGAACACGATTCGCCTACGGGCGCTCGGGGAGATGATCTGCGTACGTCTCGTTTCACGCGATTCGAACATATCTCAGCGATGCGATTTGCTCGTGCCGTGCATTCCGCCGTGACGGATGTCGTGTCAAACCAGCCGATGCCCGAATTTGATCGCCTTTGGCGGCACCCAATCAACTGGGGTTTATACTCGCAACTGTCAATGTTTGTAGATGCAATGGACCAAGCGGAGTGATATCATCAAGTTGGCCACATCGATAGAATCTATCCAACTACAGGATCATCGTGCAGTCAGCCATCGGGAGACATTTCACGACTTCCCCTCAGCACCGCCGCATCGCACTGGGCTGGGTCGCCGTTGTCATCGTTGCCGATTTGCTCATCGATGTGCTGGGGCTTTCTGCGAGTACGCGTTTAGCGGCAGCTTTGCTTGTAGTCGCCGTATTTGTCGCACTTTCAGATGGTGACCTCATATCGTTGGGTTTTCGATCGCGACCGAAACAGGGCTGGATTCCGTGGATTCGCATCTCAGCAGCGATTGGCGTGATCGTGGGTGTGTTCGTATTCGCAGGGTTGGGCATCTGGCATCTTTGGGGGCACGAGATCAAGATCCGTTCTATCGATCCGGCGCGAAGTTTTCCGACCATCGTTTACATGTGCTTCACTGTTCCCATTCTGGAAGAAGCGATTTACCGCCTCCTCCTTTGCGGATCGCTGGCCTCCACCGTTGGCAATTGGCCAACAATCGCCATCAGCGGCGGCGTCTTCGGCGGGCTTCACGTCATCTATGGGAATGCGAGTCCAGAGAATCTCGTCGGAGGCTTCTTTCTGGCATGGGCTTTCCTCAAGAGCGAGACGATACTTCTACCTTTACTGCTTCACAGTCTTGGCAACTTCATCGTGTTCTGTGCTCAAATCCTCGGTTGGTACTACCTCCAACAGGCTGGTTAACACCACGATTGGGCGGCGGGGTATAAGAATTTATGCCCCGCCCGGCGCACCCCGCCAAACCTTGATTGGTCTTGCTCCGCGCCTTGTGCCATTGCGAGAGATCATTCTGAAATCGAAATCAATGTTGTCCCGATTGCGAATTTTCGATGGCATAAGAGCGCCCTCGCTCACGATTCAGGTTATGATAAGGAGACGTAGAAAAGGAACGAATTTGTGATCGCGTGGTTGATCGAATATGGGGGCTGGATTCTGCTGGTCGTGTGGACCGTGTCGCTCGGCCCGGGATGGCTGACGTACAAACGCCGCGACCTCAAACGGATTCAAGGCCCTCCCGATCCCGACAAGAACTGGCCGCTCGTCAGCGTGATTGTCCCGGCAAGAGATGAAGCGGGGCAAATTGAAACGACTCTACGCACGCTGTTGGCGCTGAATTATCCGCGCTACGAAATCATCGCCGTCAATGACCGTTCGCGCGATGCCACCGGCGAAATTATGGAAAGGGTCGCCGCCGAAGATACACGGATTCGCGTGCTCCACGTCCGCGAACTCCCCGCCGACTGGCTGGGGAAAAACCATGCCCTGCATCTCGCGGCACAGCAGGCACGGGGGGAATACCTCTTATTCACCGACGGCGACATCGTGTTCAAACTCGATGCCCTGACGAGTGCCATGACCGTGATGCTTGCTGACCGCTACGATCACATCTGCCTGATTCCGCAATTGATTGCGGGGAGTTATCTCGAAAACGCACTGATGATTCAGTTCACGCTGCTGTTCTCGGCGGGGGTGCAGCCGTGGCTGGTGGCAAGCCCGATCAAGCGATTTTACGCGGGGATCGGGGCGTTCAATCTCGTCAAGAGGTCGGCCTACGAACAATGCGGCGGACACACGGCGATCCGCATGGATATTCTCGATGACGTCAAACTCGGCAAGCTTTTCAAGCAGAACGGTTTTCGCCAGAACATTCTCGTCCCGGGAGATGCCGTCTCGGTCCGCTGGCAGACGTCCGCCTGGGGCGTGATTCGCGGACTCGAAAAAAACGCCTTCGCCTCGATCAATTATTCGGTTCTGCAACTGCTGCTGTTCACGGCGGCGATTTTATGCATCGAACTGGGGCCTTACGTCGGGGCGATCTGCGTGTCGGGGACCGGCCGTTGGGGGTACATCGCCACGCTGGTTTTTGCGCACGCGTACTTCGCCTGGGCGGGCCAGGTGATCAAAGTGGGTTGGTGGACGTTCCCGATGTTGCCGATTTCGTTGCTCGGCCTGGTGCTGGCATACTGGCGTTCGGCGGCGATTGCCCTTAAAAATGGAGGCATCCGCTGGCGCGAGACGTTCTACCCGCTCGATGTTCTCCGCCGGAATATTTATTGAAACCAATCGCAAAATTTTCGTAAAGACCAGGGAATGATTTCTCACGAAGGCACAAAGACACAGAGTAAGACAAGGCGTTCAAAAAGTTCATTTCAGTCTTTTTCTCTTCGTGTCTTTGTGAGAGGCTCGTATTCTCTTGTTCGATAAATCCCCACCAACGTCTCAGAGGAGCAACTCATGGCATTCCCCGCACGATTCATCCAGTGGTCTACGTTCATCGCACTATTGATCTGCACGACATTTTCAGCAAACGGAGCCGATGACGCCGAGCGGCCGCGATTTTTACTGTGGGAGGGAAAAGCCCCGCTCGCCACCGGAGATGAGGAAAAAGACAAGCCTTCGCTGACGGTCTATCTCCCCGAAATGGAGGCCGGCAATGGCTGCGCGGTTGTCGTCTTGCCTGGCGGAGGTTACGGCGGTCTCGCCCTCGGCCACGAAGGGGACGAGATCGGCAAATGGTACAACTCATTCGGCGTGACCGCGTTCATTCTGCGGTATCGACATGCCCCCGCTTACAAGCATCCCGTCCCGCTAACCGATGCCCAGCGCGCGGTCCGCTGGGTGAGAACCAACGCCGAGATGTATCACGTCGATCCCGCGCGCATCGGCGTGATGGGCTTTTCGGCAGGAGGACATCTCGCCTCGACCGTCGGGACGCATTTCGACGCCGGCGATGTTGACGCCAAGGATCCGATCGACCGTGCGAGTTGCCGTCCCGATTTCCTCGTGCTCTGCTACCCGGTCATCTCGCTGAATACGGAGTACACGCATCAGGGATCGAAACGAAATCTGCTCGGCGAGAACCCGCCGGAGGATCTGGTGACGAGTTTGAGCAACGACATGCAGGTGACGAAGGAGACCCCGCCGACGTTTCTGTTCCACACCTCAGCCGACACGGGCGTCCCCCCCGAAAACAGCATTCTGTTCTACATGGGGCTGCGGAAAGCGGGAGTCCCCGCCGAACTGCACATCTACGAACAAGGCAAGCACGGCGTCGGTTTGGCGCAGAAGGATCCGATCCTTTCGACCTGGCCCGGGCGATTACAAGACTGGATGTCGTTGCACGAATTCACGGCGGGGAAGTGAAGAGCTTCATTCGGGTGCATCCGTTAAATGGTGGTAGTCAATCGGGTAGCCCGGACAGCTTTGTGTCCGGGTCGCGCAGCGACAAGAGGTCTTTTATTGGCCAAGGTCAATGACCTTAGCCCGGCCTCGCAGAGGCCAGCTACAGAAGCACCATCGGGGGATACCACCATTTAACGGATGCACCCGTTTCATTCGCGTCAAACGCAATCGCTGGACCTGTAAATAATACCACGGTATGATGTCTTGGATACCGCGGGGCTGGTCGAATGCGATGTGGTATGCATCCTCATTCTGATCGCGCGAAAACATTTTGTGGATTCTGCTCATCAGTAGAACGCTTCAATAGGAACGTCATCATGTCGAAAGATGATCCGAACGCATTTGACGGCTACCGGAAGTGGTTGGGGATTTCCGAAAAGAAACGGCCTCCCACGCATTACGAACTGTTGGGGGTCACGCTCGATGAAGACGATCACGAGGTCATTCAAGGCGCCGCCGAGCAGCGCAGGGAATTCGTCAAAACCAAGCGGGGTGAAGGACACGACAATGTCGTCAATGAAATTCTGTACCTGCTGACCGAAGCCGAGATGACGTTGCAATCGCCCGACTTGCGGCGAGCTTACGACAAAAAAGTGAAACTCTTCGAGAAGCGCCGGCGCGATCGACAATATACGTCGAAGAACGATGACGTCGCGTTCTCGTTTTCCTATACGGCTCAATCGCGTCCTGGCGGAGCGGTCAGCCAGGGGACGGGGTTCATCCAGGAATACGCGGGCATCGTCGCCATCATTTGCATCGCGTTCTTCGGAATGGCGGCGGCATCGTTCTTGCTTCCGTGGGACACGATGCTGGAACCGAACGATCCGCCTTCGCAGGCGCGAGTCGATGAACCGCCCGTGAATCGCGCTCCCGCTCCGCCGGTTCAGGGGGGCGGAAATCTCCCGCCGGTCGCCGCTGATGGCGAGGAACAACCGGGTGAACCCGTGGTCGCGGTCGAACATGAGGATGTCGATCCCGATGAACCTGACGCGGCTGCCATGCCCGACGACCCCTCCGATGGCGCGCTCCCCGAACCCGTCCTGTCGGTGACTTTCGACGAAGAGCAAAAACATTACGACGTCGGCGCCGCAACGCTGGTCGAGGGAATCGTCGGCAAGGCGCTCAACTGTGACGGCATGAATTTCGTGACGATACCCGCGACTCTCCCCGCAGGGGCCGCACCTCGAACGATCTCCGTCTGGCTCAAGGATGCGGGAGAAACGAAAGAAACCAATAACCACGTCATCGCCTACGGAAGCCTAACTGACACATCGCTCCCTTTCGGCATCCATCACGGTCAAGGCTTTTGGGCATTTCACGGCTGGGGGACCGAGGGGAACACCAACACGAAGTTGGACGGCAATTGGCATCACCACTGCGTCACTGCCGACGGCGAAAAATTGGTGTATCGATACGACGGCGAAGTTGTCGCCGAGGTCAACGGTGCATTGAACACGACTGCCGGCCCGATTGTCTTGGGATCGTATGCGAATCTCGATGCCACTTACGCCAGTCTGGGATTGATCGACGAGTTGGCGATTTACGACAAGGCACTCACCGGCGAACAGGTGCAGATGCTGTTCGAGAGACAGAGCACTCCCGTCGAGGTGAAGCCGTCGGCACCGTCAGCGTTACCGAATCCGGTTCTGTCGGTGACATTCGACGAAAAAAAGAAACATTACAATCTCGGCGCTGCGAGGCTGGTCAAGGGAATCATCGGCAAGGCCTTGAAATGCGACGGCAGAAAATTCGTGGGGATCGCCGCTTCTCTTCCCGCTGGGGCGGCACCGCGCACCATCGCGGCATGGCTCAAGAATTCAGGGAAGTCCCCCAACGTGAATCACCACGTCATCGCCTATGGAAGCAGTACCACACAAGCGAGACCTTACGGATTGATGCACAACAATGGCGTTTGGGCCTGCTACGGGTGGAACAACGAAGCCAGCACGACCGCTGCCGTCGATGACCAGTGGCATCACCATTGCATGACTTACGACGGCAAAAAAATGATTTATCGGTTCGACGGAGCCATCGTCGCTGAAGCGGAAGGTGAACTCGCCACGACCGCCGGTCCGCTTGTGCTGGGGACGTATGCAGATCCCCGTGGGCCTGAATTCTCTTTCATCGGCTTGATCGATGAAGTCCACATCTACGATACGGCACTTTCGGAAGAACAGGTGCAGTTGCTCGTGAAGCAAGCCTCGCCCGGCAACGAGAAGGAGTCGGTTGAGGAGTGATTTTGGAGGTACGGCATTTTTTACTTGCAGTTCCCAGAATAAAGTAGACGAAAATATATCAATTGGAGTAGGATAGAGTCCTGCCTGACCAAGTCCTGCTCATCGGCGAAAAATGAGCGATCCCGGAGTTGACCCATGTTCGAGCTTCGCGGCAGAGAACACAAACTGTGCGACGGCGTTTCTCGCCGGGGGTTTCTGAAAGTTGGTTCGCTCGGCCTGGGTGGGCTGACGCTCCCGCGCATGCTGCACGCGCGCGAGACCGGGTATGGTCTCCTCCCCGACGCCGGGCAAAAGAAGACGTCGGTCATTTTGTTCTGGATGGCGGGGGGACCGTCGCAGATCGACACCTACGACCCCAAGCCCGAGCAGCCCGAAGAAATTCGGGGACCGTTCTCGACGATTTCGACGTCGGTCCCCGGCATGTCGGTCACCGATTATCTCCCGCGCCACGTATCGATCGCCGACAAGCTCGCCATCGTCCGTTCGATTGCGCATGCACATGGCGTTCACGACGATGGAGCACACTGGGTGCAGACGGGGTATCCGCAACTGCAATCGCGCGAGCGGGGACAGAATTACCCCGCTGAGGGGGCGATCACCGCTCGTCTTCGCGGGCCGAACGACCCCGACATGCCGCCGTATGTCTGCATTCCCGAAGCCTACAGTTCGCCGCGCGGGTTTTATCAGCGGTCGGCGTGGCTGGGGGCGAAGTACGATCCGGTCAACGCCGGCGGCGATCCGACGTTGGGGAACTTTCGCCTCCCCGATTTCACATTGCCCGCCGAGATGACACTCGAACGGCTATCGCACCGCCGGGCTCTCGTCCCGCTGCTCGATGGCCTAGCCCGACAGGCGGATGAGAACAAGTTCCTCGAAGCGCAGAATCAATATCAGCAGCAGGCGTTCGAACTCGTGCTGGGTGCCAAAGCGCGGAAGGCCTTCGATGTCTCCGACGAACCCGCGGAGCTGCAAGAACGTTACGGCAAACATGCCTGGGGCCGGGCGGCGCTGCTGGCCCGCCGGCTGGTCGAAGCGGGGGTGACGTTCGTCACGATTAACCTCTATGAAGCCGACGTCGACTGGTGGGACGACCATTACACGATCGAGAAGAATCTGCGGAAACGCTTGCCCAAATTCGATCAGAGTTTTGTGACGTTGATCGAAGACCTCGCCGAACGGGGACTGACCGATCAGGTGCTCGTCGGTGCCTGGGGCGAATTCGGGCGGACCCCCTGGATCGACAAAACCCACACCGGTCGCGGACACTGGCCCCGAGCGATGTCGGCGGTACTGAGCGGCGGAGGCGTCCGCGGCGGGCAAATCGTCGGTGCGACCGATGCCATCGGCGGCGACCCAGCCGACCGCGCGCTCGGTCCCGGAGATTTGCTCGCCAGCGTCTACAAAGTCCTGGGGATCGATCACAATGCCCATCTCCCCGACCACCAGAACCGCCCCGTGCGGCTGATCGAATCGGGCGAACCGATTGAGGAACTCTTCTGATCGCGCACGCACGTCGGAAAAGTTAATCGCGTTCAATCGTGGAGATTCTTATGGACGCATATCACTCGTTGTGCTGCTCATGACGATGATGCCATTCGGGGCATTCCGCAGCGGACATAGTTACACGAGCCTCCGTCAAAACCGTTAAGCAATTCACTTAACACGATTTACGGCGACCGAAAAACCCTTGCAAATTAGGGATTTCCTATTGGTCAATTTTCAATTTGCCTCAATTTTCCAGTAATCAAATGGGTTTTGACGGAGCCTCCACATGTATTCCCGATCCACCACGAAGAGGTCATCTTGTAAAAAATGGACAAGAAATCCGGATTTATCCCCATTAATATATCTAAAAATGGTAGAAAAGTAGAGCGGAGCTGCTCACGAATAAAGCACTAGATCAGTTGGTAGATCGCGGTTTCGGAATTTAGACGCAATTTTTTAAAGCGAGGAATTAATGATGAACACGTCGTCTATGCGCCGTTCAAGAGCCGGTAGTTTCGCCGGCGCTGTTGCCGTTCTCGTGATTTTTTTCTCAGCAACTCTCCATGCCAGCATCATCGACTCCGGAGACTTGCTCACAGTGTCGAGCAGCCGGACCTTGAAGAGTTACACGTTTGACGGAACCTTAATTGCGACGCTGCCAATTACGGGACTTCCACTCGGCGGGATATCCGGGCAGCCCCAGGGAGTGTCGGTGATCGATAACCGTCTCTTCATCGGTCTGGTCAGCGCCTCTAACTTATACAGTCCGAAGATTGTCGAGGTGAATCCCACCACCGGTGGCGTGATCAGCACCTTGGACACGGTGGCGCCACACCTCACAGCGCTCGGCGATGATGGCACAAACTTGCTCCTGTTGGATTCTGTCCCCACCACTCCCTGGCAAGTTTATACTTACAGCACCAGCGGCACGCTCGTGAGCCAGACTTCCATGGATAGGCACTTTCCGTTGAATTTTCAGGGGGAAGGTATCGATAGCGACGGAACGTCGATTTTCATGTCTGGTCAAACCGCAACATACCCCGGCCAACCGGTGATCACCAACACGACTGCAGGCCTCTATATGAGCGATTTCAACACAAACATGTTGCCTCTCGTGAGTTTCATTGGCGGCTTGGCGTACGACCAGAACGACGACACACTGTGGATCGCTGGCAACAGTGAATTCCGCCAATTCAGCCGGACGGGTACTCTTCTTTCTGTCGTCAACACAGGACTGGGTAATGACGGTGTCACAGGACTTGAAATCATCAGCCCGTCTATTCTTGAGTCCGTCCCCGAACCCTCCTCTCTGGTTCTTTTGGGTATCGGCACGGCAAGTCTGTCGGTCGTTGCCATACGACGTCGGCGTCAGCAGAAGTCGATCGTGTGAGAACATCGACGAATTGATAACACCATTTATAGAACGGGTGACCCATTCGGTCACTCGTTTTTTATTGGGGTTGGCGTTGTTGAGAGTACGACTAATGGCGGAACATCTTACCGATCACAATTTCTGACAAGTCGAAGATTTCATGCCGAAACATCGCCACTGTTGCAAAATTGCGACAATTCGGCGTCAGACGTCGTCGTTTCGCCACACTCGGCTGTAAGACCGCCAGTTGGCATGAATCGCAATTTCCGCGTCGCAACCCTTGAACTGTTCAGCGGTTGACGAGGCAGAACTCGTCATCGTCGTCATTCAGGTCGACATCGGCTCGCGATTTGCCTTTCTCTTCGTCCGTGCGAATGATACTCGCGGATGCTTGGGCCTCGCATCTTCCGCGGATTCATTTTCTCACGCCGCGGACGAACACCACCGAGAACGATCATCCCTGAGCGAAAGCAGACGAAACCTCATGGTCTCCAAACGCAGCCGGATTTCGATTCAGAATGCCGATCACATCTCCATCATTTCGCTGGGCGACATGGAAATCTGGGACGGAGCCGATCTCGCGTTGCTGCGAGAAACGCTCACCCGCCTGATCGAAGTCGAACGCTCGAAAGCCGTCGGCGTCGATCTCCGCTCGGTCAAATACATCCCCAGCGGATTCTTCGGCATGCTCTACGACTGGTTTGAACGAGACGTGGCCGTGCATCTTTACACGCCGCAGCCGAACGTCGCCAACATGCTCTGGTTTCGCCAATTCTTCGCCCACCAGGGGAACGGCCAGTTCCAACTGGTCAACCCCACATCGCGCGACTTGCAGCCGACCTCCAACGGCCACCGCATTCTTCCCCAGCAAGCCGCCGCCTGGACCCGCCCTTCGCCGACGATGTCCCAAATCGTCCCCGCCCGCTCGAAGTAAGTTCGATGGCGATTGAGGTGTCTTGTAGCTGGCCTCTCTGAGGCCGGATCGGATGATCGCCGTCGTTCTGCGGGATAATATGCACCTTCGACCCCATCGGGGTCGAAAACATTTCCGTCGTCCCGCATCCCCCGGGTGCGCGAAACGCGACCCGGTGGGGTGGCTGTGTTTTCGCGAAGCGATAACACGGCGGGTGGCGCTAGCTACGCCAGTGTGTCTGTTGTATTCTTGTGATTGATGATTCACATTTTCTCCAAGAATGACCCGGCAGACGCCGACATTCGGCATTCATGAGGCAGGTTAGAACGACCAACAACAGATGTCCGTTTCGGAGCAACTGTGATGCGGCAAGTTCATCTTCAATGTGTAGCTGTGCTACTCTTTGCAATCGGGCTTTGGTTCTGCGTCCAAAGTTTCGCCGCCTATCATAAGTACCACACTCTCTACAGACACGGCATTCCAACGGAGGGCGAACTTTCGCTTGAGATAGTTCAATTCAACCTCGAATCTCCAGAGGACTCAGAAGCGGTTCCGGTCATTCGATACCGGGAAGGTGGCTACATTCCAGCCGATTTCTTCAGCAAGCTGTTTTGGGAGGGGGAGCCGCGAAAAATCCTTGTCAGTGCGCCGACCAATTCATCGGAACCTGCTTGTGCCACAAATTACCACTTTTACCGATCGCTGCTATGGTTTGCGGCTGCGTTCTTTTCCTTTAGCCTCGGAAAGCAGTTGTGGGTTGTCAGTCCGTGGTGCCACAAAATTGGAACAGTGTTAGTCATAAGCGGTCTCATGCTTTTAGCACCATCTGTGATTGCCATTGCTGCTGCTGATTGGGCGCTTACACCGTTGCGCATCCTTGTGGCCAGTGCTTTACTGGTGACGACCCTTGGAATCGCCTTGATTGTTTACGCTGACTCAGATCGCTTTTTAGGACGACTCAAATCGAGGCTTCGCCGGTCGCGACCATGACCGCGTGTTGGGCACTTTTGAAAGTCCGTCGCGCTGTTGTAGTCTGCACGGCAGAGTGGCTCAGGCAACTTCACGTAGTTGGTATTCTTGGGGTGGTACAGACGCAACTGCGTCAGTATGGCGCGGCAACAAGAAGCGGTGAACCAGGCTTCAAGAAGGGGTCGCCATTTCGGAAGGAATTCGCGTGACAAGCGTCTTGCGCCTCTCGGCACACAGACGGGCGACCGTCTGTGCCACGCTGCCGTTACGGCGTTGTCCCGAAAGCGATAAACGGGGCGACGTAAAACCTTACGCGCCGCCACCCACCCGAAGTGGAACACTTCGACGATCCGTCAGAGCCACAGCGACCATCGCCCGCCCAACAACACAACGGCCGCGATGGCCAGATTCGATGTGGCGTGAGCCACGATCGGGTCGGATAATCGCCCGCGTCGGCGGTATTCCAGCGCGTAACAAAGCCCGGCAAGAATGCCTGCCAACCACCGTCCATGCAGCATGCCGAACATGACCGATGAAATGACGACCCACTGCCAGGCAACGCTTGCAGGGATGACCTCTTCAAACTGACGAGACGCCAGTCGCCGCATCAAATATCCACGAAATGCGACTTCCTCGACGATCGGGACTGTCAGGCAGGATCCCACCACGCGAAAGAAAATCCAGAAATTCCTCTCAAGCGGTGACGCCGATGCCAACACTTCAGGAGCCGGCGTTGAAGTCGGAGCGGATGGTTCCAATGCCATCCAGAGACCGAAGACCACCAGACCATTGATCGCCGAGTACCACGACCAACTCCAGGGACGGTTAATGAATGTCCCACGGTAGAACCACAACGCGGGAAGCAGGACAATCACACGCAGGGGATAAAGCCAGTCAAAACCGGCTTGCACGGCTCCGGTCATCATCTGCACGCAAATCAGCAGGATGATGGGAATCAAGTATGCGTCGGATGCATTTCCCTTTAAGGTTCGTTCATCGTGCGGACCGGATCGATCTCCACGTATTGCCAGGGGAGAATTGACCGTGAGCCAACCGATGCCGATGGTCGCCGCCGAGAAGAAAATCCAACCTCCTTGCGAGTGAAACCCCTGGATGGCGACATCCTCGGACCACTCGACCCCGATCACGATCAGAATGATGATCCGCAGAATGTTCAAACTCCAGATGATGCTCAGCCCGAGGGGAACGACGATCAAGACCTGTGGAAATCGGAGTTGCCGACGGAAGCCGATCAAAAAAACAACCGAAAGGATCAGGAATAGGCCCAATCCTTCATACCCGGAACACTCAGGTGCGATACTAACGACGAACGAGTTGGCACCAATCTGTTGAAGCGAGGGTTCGCTCACAACATCCTGGTAGATTAAGGAAATCGCGGCACTTACGCCGCGAAACGTAATGTCGGTCAGCGGTTGCCAAATTCCTTGAGTCCAAGTCCCCGCCACGAGAGTCCCTGCGCCGATGAGACAGGAGAGCATCCCCACGCCCCAGTAAGTCCGCAACCCTTCCCACAAGAGCGCTGCGGGGAGCACGGTTACACACCATGTCAAACCGGTCGCTGCTATGAATGCAAACCAAAAGAAGACAATCAGGAATGACTGGGCCTGCCCGTTGAAGAGGGCGTGGGTCAGAAGAAATGCGATGCCATAAACCGCCAGATGCGCACATGTCGCCCTCTGCCATGTGGCATGGTTGGCGAAGTGGTGGAAGAGCGTATTCCAGCGAGTCCCGTTGCGGGCGAACATCAACGCCCCGAATGCAACGGTGCTTGCGATCGCGAATGGAGGAAGATACCTAACCTGCTTCAGCCATCCGACTCCCCCGGCGTCATCCCCGGCGAGCATCGCGGTGTCGTAAGTCAACGTGATGGCTAGCAATTCGAGCAACGGAAGCAGCAGGATCACGACCAGACGCAGTAAGATTTTTCGCGTCACCGTGCAACTGCCCTTCGATTAAGAGACTCTAACATAACCGGTTGTGCTTCTCGAATATGTCTGAACGTCTGCAACAAATCGCATGGCACAGAGGCTTTGTCAGGATTTCTAAGGCCCCGCGACTGAATAACATGACACGATTATTTCGGGTGGCACGCTCTGAGTCTTCGAAGGGCGTGGGATTTCTCTGCAAAAAATCACGCCCTTCCCAAAGCGTCAGGGCGTGCCACCCGGCAGGAATACGTCCATTTATTTTGTCGCGGCTCCTAAGTATAAGAAAAGCCGAATGGACGACTACAATTTGCGTCCAATCGGCTATTGAAGTTGTCGAAAAATTCGAGGCTCGGATTACTTTCGCGAGAATTTATCCTTGAGCAGCAAGCCGGCGGAGACGATCAGCGTCAACGCACCACTGGCCGTGCCGGGATCAAGTTCGGGAACTGGAGACACCGCCATAGCACTGGAGACTAAGGCGTCCGTAACAATCGTGACCACAAGAGCACCCCAGATGATACCTCTCAGCATGATCTATTCTCCCTGTTGGAACGTACAAAAAATCACCGGTAACTCATACAAGTTACAAAAGCGGTATAAACTATCCATTTAGCATATCTTGGCACCACAATTGATGTCAATCATTCAATTATAAAATCGGAACTTCGAGACTTTGGCCGGGTACCCTGGATCGATAACATCTCGCTCCCCGAACTTGATTTCATGCGTGCATCGGCTCTGCGAGCCGTGTCTTTGCTCACATTCATCGCTGCCGCGTTAGTTCGATGTAGAGGGTTTACGTGCGACCAATTTCCTGGCCCTTCGGACCGGAATGCACTGCAAAGGACCACCATTTGACGGAATTCACCCTCCCCCACTCCGTTTTTGGTCTTGGGTAGCCAGAAGAGCGGGGTTTTTGGTATATTTCCCTTTCCTTGTGACGGTGAATTGCCGAGTGCAGTGTGTGCTTGCCGCCGGAACGGGATAAACACTTAACCCCTCCCGTCAGGAATCTATTCTCTGCCGCACTTCGCTCCGCGGTTTCCCCGACTTCGAACCATGCTGGTGAAACAGGGATTTCGTCTCTCATCCCGGCGGTCGTAGTCTCGGTTCCTTAATTTTCCCGATGCGGGATTGCCGGAAATCGAGCCGTGATTTAATTTTCATCTGCTGTGCGTGAGACGTGATAAGCGTTAGAAACTGACGACGGGTATCAAGAGGCGACAATGGTTGATCGTAATTTGATTCGTGAATACAACGTCAGCGACGAAGAACTCGAAGCCGTTTTCGGCAACATGGTCACCGACCTCCACGCGCCGGAATCGGACCTCGATAACGTCTACGATCAAGGCTCGGCCGCGATCGACGTCAACCAGATCCTCAACGGCATCGTGCTGCGAGTGGATGGCGAAGAAGTGCTGGTCGATATCGGATACAAAAGCGAAGGAATCGTCCCGATCGAAGAATGGTCGGATACCGGCGAACCGCCGATCCCCGGACAACGCGTCCAGGTGCTGCTGGAAGAGGTCGAAGACGAATTCGGCCTGATCATGCTCTCGAAGCGCAAAGCCGACCGCATGCGCGAATGGGAAAAGGTCATCCAGACGCACAAGGAAGGGGACGTCGTCAAGGGGAAGGTCGTCCGCAAGATCAAGGGCGGATTGCTGGTCAACATCGGCGTCAACGTCTTTCTCCCCGCGAGCCAGGTCGACATCCGGCGTCCGTCGGACATCGGCGATTACGTCGACAAAGAAATCGAATGCGTGATCCTCAAAATCGACGAAAGCCGCCGAAATATCGTCGTTTCTCGCCGTAAACTCATCGAAGATCAGCGCGATCAACTCAAGCAGAACCTGATGTCGGATCTGAACGACGGCGTGATTCGCAAGGGCATCGTCAAGAACATCGCCGCCTTCGGCGCGTTCGTCGATCTCGGCGGCATCGACGGGTTGTTGCACATTACCGATATGAGCTGGGGCCGCATCAGCCATCCGTCGGAAATGGTGAAGATCGACGACGAAATCGAAGTCATGATCCTCAGCGTCGATCGCGAGAAAGAGAAGATTGCCCTGGGCCTGAAACAGAAATTCCCCAGCCCGTGGGAACTCGTCGAACAGAAATATCCCGTCGGCAGCAAAGTCACGGGAGAAGTGGTCAACGTCATGTCGTACGGTGCCTTCGTCAAGCTGGAAGACGGCATCGAAGGTCTCGTTCACATCAGCGAAATGTCGTGGACCAAGCGGATCAACCATCCCAGCGAACTGGTCAACATCGGCGATCACGTCGAGGTGATCGTGCTCGGCATCAACAAAGACAAGCAGGAAATCTCGCTGGGCATGAAGCAGACTCAGCCCAACCCGTGGGATCAGGTCGCTTCGAAGTACCCGCCAGGAACGACCGTCACAGGGACCGTCCGCAACCTGACGAATTACGGTGCATTCATCGAACTCGAAGAAGGAGTGGACGGTCTGCTGCACGTCAGCGACATGTCGTGGACTCGCAAGATCTCTCACGCCAGCGAAATGCTGAAAAAGGGAGACAAGATCGAATGCCAGGTCATTTCGGTCGACGATCAGCGAAAGCGCATCGCACTGGGCCTGAAGCAATTGCAGGCCGATCCGTGGACGACGACCATTCCCGAAAAATATCAACCCGGCACGATTGTGACGGGGAAGGTGACGAAGATCACCAATTTCGGAGTGTTTGTGGAACTCGAACCCGAACTCGAAGGCTTGCTGCACGTGTCTGAACTCTCCGACCAGAAGGTCGAGAACGCCGAAAACCTGGTGAAGGTCGGCGAGGATATTCAGGTGCGGATTTTGCGAGTTGATTCTACAGATCGCAAAATTGGACTAAGCCGGAAACTAGGACCGTCAGAAGGTGAAGAAATTCCGGGAGAAACCGAGGCAGAAGCCGAGGCCCGACTGAACGCTCCCCGCGAAGAACTCAAGGGGGGGACCGGTGCCGGGTCGGCTCCGCTGTTCTCTATGCCCAACACGGATAATGAGTTAGGGGAAGAGCAGCCGACCGAAGAATAACACCGATACGCCGATTCATTCCACGGATGGAACCGATCAACGGACTTGCATCAGAACGGAATACTCGGCGAGTTCGGCACAGTTAGGATAAACTTTACGGCCTGTTGAGACGTCTCAACAGGCCGTAATTGTTGCGCCCATGCCCCCAAATTATCCATACCTCCAATTCTCACCCAATCTTTCTCCAGCCCCATCTTCACTTGGTCGATAAATCCAGAGTGGACCTCACCTGGGTCGCCTCTTGGACAAAGTTTCGAACGAGTCCTCATCCACTCTCTTTCCTCGAGTGTGGATTGATGCCCGGGTGTGTTCAGACGCCGTGACAGGGACTTATTCCATTTGTCTTCTTGTTCTGGATTACAACCTTGGTTAATAAAACTCCATACATGAAAACAACGGCCCGCCGGCGGATATCATCCACCGTCCAGAATCCGTTGGAAACCTATCTGCGCGAAATCAACGAAACCGCGCTATTGACGGCTAATGAAGAGAAGGAACTCGCGTATCAGATTGCAGAGGGCAACAACGAAGCCCGCGATCGCATGGTTCGCGCCAATTTGAGACTGGTGGTCAACATCGCCAGGGCCTACACGAACAAGGGTCTTCCTCTGCAAGACCTGATCGAAGAGGGGAATCTGGGTTTGCTGCGGGCCGTCGAAGGCTTCGACCCCGGCATGAATACGCGCTTCAGCACCTACGCCAGTTACTGGATCAAGCAGTCGATCAAGCGGTCATTGGTGAATTCCGCCAAGACGATTCGCATCCCGGCGTACATGGTCGAACTGTTGACGAAATGGCGCCGAGCGACCGCTAAATTGCAGGATGAACTCGACCGCACTCCCACGACCGATGAAGTCGCCGCCGAACTCGGCCTCCCCCGCAAAAAACTGCGGATCATCAAAAAAGCGATTCAGCTCTATAACACCGCACCGCAGACCGATCAGCTCGACGGCAACTGGTCGCTGGGTGAATCCGTCGCCGATGAACGGACGAAAGCCCCCGATCACGAGATGGTCGACAGCGACAATCTGACGCACGTCTACAAAATGCTCGAAACGATGGACCCCCGCGAAGCAGCCATTCTGCGGATGCGCTTCGGCCTCAACGACTCCGAGCCAAAAACGCTCAAGATGATCGGCGAATCGATGGGACTCACGCGCGAACGAGTCCGGCAAATCGGAAGCGAAGCTCTCGACAAACTGGCCCGTGGCATCATGGGCGATTGAATCTCGCCATTCGCTCCGCCGCGCGCCCGGAAACAGACGCCCGACGCGCGGGGAAGTTGGCGATGCGAATCTTGCGTGGGGAGTTGGGTCTTCACGTCAGAATTTTCGATACGGATGCTCTATCCTCCTTGGACGAACGCCGATTTGGGGATTTCTCAAGTCGGCGTTTTTTTCGTTGCATAGCTTGAATGCTCGCTTCTCTGTATCATCAATCATCATGCAGCCGCTTGCTCAACATGCATCACACGACTGACGGAGATTCTGTCATGGATAAGCCGGCATCCCATATCTTTCCATTAATCGACCCGATTCGGCTGCGCTGGAGTCCTGTCGTCTACGACGATCGGCCGATCGAACCTGAAAAAATCGGCAGCCTGCTCGAAGCGGCGCGCTGGGCCGCGTCGTCGTACAACGATCAACCCTGGTCGTACATCGCCGCGACCCGACGCCAGCCCGAAGCGTATCAGAAGTTATTCAGTTGCCTCGTGGAAGCCAATCAGATCTGGGCCAACAAGGCCGACATGCTGCTGCTCGCAGTGGCCAGGCTCAATTCCACGCGCACGGGTAAACCGAATCGCCACGCCCTTCACGACGTCGGGCAGGCCAACGCCAACCTCGTGTTGCAAGCGACCGCGATGGGGCTCGCCTCGCATCAGATGGCCGGGTTTCAACCGGCTCTCGCGCGCGAAAAGTTCCAGATTCCCGAAGGCTTCGAACCGCTCACGATGCTGGCGATTGGCTATCCCGGTGATCTTAATCAAGCAGTATCGGAACTCAAATCGCGAGATCAATCCCCAAGGCAACGTCGACCGCTGACCGATTGGGTCTTCACCGACGCCTGGGGTCAGACTTCTCCATTCGTCCAATGAAACTCTTTCCACATACTTCGAGAGGAAACCGAATCATGTCTCACGCGCAGCCTGCGGATCGTTCTCAAAGTGATTCTTCCGGATTCGCCCGTCGGGATTTCTTGCAGTCGGCGGGTGTACTCGCGGCGGGGGTCTGGTCGGGCTGGCATGTGGAAACCGCGGCGGGATTTCAGGCCAACGACACGCTCCGCGTCGCCTGCATCGGGACCGGAGGACGCTGCCGCCGTTTGATGCAGTCGCTCCGTGAACTGCCGAACGTCAAACTCGTCGGCGTCTGCGACGTGTGGGATCATCATCTCGAAGAGGGACGCAAACTCGCCGACGAAAAAGCGTTCGCCGAGAAAGACTACCGCAAGATTCTCGACCGCGACGACGTCGATGCGGTCGTCATCGGGACTCCCGATCACTGGCACGTCCCGATCACGATCGCCGCCTGCCAGGCGGGTAAGGACGTGTACGTCGAAAAACCGCTCACGCACGATCTTGAAGAAGGGAAGCTCGTCATCGAAGCGCAGAAAGCGACCGGCAAAATCGTGCAGGTCGGAACGCAGCAACGCAGCATGCCCCAATTTCAGAAAGGACGCGAGATCGTGCAGTCGGGAGTCCTCGGCGAGATTCACAAAGTCCATCTGACGTGGAATCGCAACTCCGACCGCTTCAAAAAGACGCCGCTCAACATCGACCCCAAGACGGTCGACTGGAAGATGTTTCTCGGCAATGCCCCCGATCAGCCGTTCGATGAATACCGCTTCCGCAACTGGCGCTGGTTTTGGGATTTCGGCGGAGGGATCCTGACCGATCTGATGGTTCACTTCATCGACGTCGCCCACTGGTTCCTCGACCTCGGGGCACCGACGGCGGCGACGACGATCGGCGATCATTTCGCCAGCGAGGGCATCTGGGAGACCCCCGACACGATTCAATGCCTGCTGAAGTATCCGAAGGGGGTGCAGATTTACTTCGAAGGGACGTTCGTCAACGCCCGCAACGGCGCGATGCTCGAATTCATGGGGTCCGAAGCGACGCTGTACCTCGACCGCGGACGCTATGAAATCCATCCCGAACGGAAAAAGAAAATCGCCGCCGAGGAGTTCATTCTCGGAACCGGCCCGCGCGGCGCCGACTTCTACGACAAGCCCGACGGCGAGACGGTGCATCTGACGAACTGGGTCGATGCGGTCCGCACGCGAAAAGAGCCGAGTGCGCCGGTTTCAGCGGGGGTCTCCGCCGCGGCGGCTGCACAACTCGGCAACATCGCCTACCGCACGGGTCAAGTTGCGCACTGGCCGGTGGAAGCGTGAAAATGCGGAGCAGTTTCGAGCCGAGCGTCAGACCGTTGTTTCTTAATAACTCTAACACAACCTCTGTACCGCGTGATTTTCTGAAAACGTTGAGGCATTTTTGACAGGCACAACCGGTTGTGTTAGGGTCTCTTATACTATTTGGACGTCAGCTTGAAGTCGAATGCCGTTCCGCCCCCTTCAGGGACCGTGGCAGTCTGCGTCGTGGCGCTGGGATTGCTGTAGTGGGGTGGCAGAGACTCGACAACCACTCCACCGGTTCCTCCGCCGGCATCGTCGAGTGGGATGGGTTTTCCGCCCCGCAGAAATCGGCTGATCGTCACTTTGTACGTTCCGGTGGGGACGCCTTCACTCCCGCGAGTTTGCGTGGGAGAGTATTTGCCCGATTCATCCGTCTGTCCCACACACTCCACCCCCGTGGTCGCATCCGTGGGAATAAAGGTGACAACGGCCCCTGCCAGCGGCTGACCGTCAAGCGTGACCACTCCTGAGACCGGCTGAGTCTTGGGGAGTTCCTTGGCTGTTTCGCCGCCGCATCCCATCAGCCCGGCGAGAACGACAAGAGAGAGAATGGATCGAATCATCGGGTGTTATTCCTCAAGCATAAACGGAAATTGAACATCAAACAGCTACGGGCGACGAGAGAAGTTCCCCTGACAGACTGTTGAAAAATGATCGATGGTCAAAGTTCGGGTGCCACGGGTGGCTTGTCCACCCGTGTTTTTCCGAAGACCTTCCACTTCACTGCTGGGCAAGCCAGCAGTGCCACCCATTTTTCAACGGGCTGCTACGCTCCGTGAAACAATTAACGCCATAAACCGGGTGGCTTGTCCACCCGGTTTTTTCCGACGAGCCAACACGCCACTGCTGGACCAGCCAGCAGTGGCACAAGGTTTACAACAGGCTGTTAGAATTCGCTCATTATCTGGCCGTCGCCGATATAGGTCAAACGCTGGCGCGTCGTGATGTCGATATTTTCGCTGATGAAGCGAACGGCGCCATCGCCCATCACAATATGCAAACCACCGACGTGCATGCTGCCTCCATAGGCCCAGCTTTCAGAGCGGCCGAAGACGGTCCCCGCGGCAGGAACCCACGAGACATTCCAGCGGTTGATCGGGTTCTCGGCAAACCAGACGCCGACCATCACGTGGCCGCGATAGCCCCAGGCATTGCCGTGACCGTTATAAACTTCGCGGGTCATTTCGCACATCATGGCGGTGTTGCTCGAACCATCGACCATATCCCTCATCGAGCAATGGCTGTTCTCGCCAAAGGGGGGACGCGTAGCCGCTGCCACCGGACTCCAAGTGGCGCAGGAGTTGTAATACGCGACGGCACTCGATGTGACGAAATCGTAGTTCGTCATGCCGCCACCGGTGCCGCTCGAAGCAGAACTGGGAGTGTAGGCCGTCGAGGTCGTGCGCAGCTTGCCGTTATCGGACGGGCACATGACGGCTTGCAACAGGGTGGAGACAGGGGCGAGGTTGCCGTTCGTCGCGGGATCGGTGGTTCCTGTGCCGACGGTCCCCGATTCGTATCCCGAACCTTCGACATTGCTGGAGGCACCGTTGAAGTTGAACTGGTTATACAGATTCGTCTGATCGATGAATGGCAGCAGGAACGTGATGCCCGAATGGTGCAGGTTCGGCGTGGTACAGCGGCCGAGCATGGCCGGCGGAAACACGAGGTGCGCATCGAGATAATTGTGCAACGCCAGTCCCAATTGCTTCAAATTATTGCGGCACTGCGTGCGGCGAGCCGCTTCGCGGGCCTGCTGCACGGCGGGCAACAGCAAGGCAATCAACACGGCGATGATCGCAATGACCACCAGCAATTCGATCAACGTAAACCCGGTACTGCGCGACCGGCGGCGATTTTGATGCAATTCTTTCATCGTTCGACTCCTCAAAAAAATGGAAACATGACTTGGCTTACGCCCTGACAAACACTTACCTGTGCGCATATTCAGATTTAATGGACTTCAACGGCATCTTCACCAGTATCAAAGTTTAACAACGATATCAGCCCGAAAACAGTATAAAAATGCACACGACACATCATTTTTTCGACATCTGGTTCGTAGGCAATCAGATACCGGCATAGGAAAAAAGAACATCGGCAACACTTTATCCGTATGGCAAAATCGAAGCGGAAACGAGTTGAGCCGCAAAAAACGCAAATGAACACAAAAAAGAGAGATGCAGAAGATCCTTTGGCTATTTTTTTTGCGCCGTTTTGCGTTTTTTGCGGCTATTACTCGTAGCGGCTTCCAGATGACTTCAGTCGGATAAAATGTTACGAAAATCGCAGCGGAGAAGTTGATTCTCGGAACTGGTTCGCGTGACGCCGACTACGACGACAAGCCGGACGGCGAGATGTTGCATCTCACGAACCGGGCCGATGCGCGGCCCGCACAGGAAAGGAACCTAGAGTCCCAGTCCGTGCCGGTCTCTCCGCCATCGCACAGCTCGGCAATATCGCCTGGATCCAGCCACCCGCCTATGCGCCTATCAAAAAGTGCATTGAGAGCAGATCAACGTGGTTACATCGGAACCGGGGGGGGTGTCGCGCTGATTTTCAGCTCGAGCTTGGTATTGCCATCCTTGGGGATCTCCACCTGATTTGGCGGCACCTTCGGATCCGGAGTCGTCAAATGCGAAGGCAATGTTTCGACCCGAATAAGTCCGGGGTTTGCCGGCTGCCCTTCTCCGGGCTTGGGCCCCGCCGATCCATCGGGCAACCGCATTCTCGAGTAGGCAATCGAGTACTTGCCGACAGGCAAACCGGGTTGATTCTGTTCGAGGTCCGTGATGGTGAATGCACCGGCGGCGTCGGTCGTGCCGGTGCCTCCACGACGATTCTTTGTGACCTCGGGGATGAAGGTCACCTCAACTCCATCCAATGGCTTGCCGTCGACCAACAACGTACCACCTACCGGAACCAATGTCTCGACGGGGACACCGCCACCGCCACACCCCACCGCAAAAAAAGCCGAGATCAATCCGGGGACGAACAGCAAAGCTCGAAGAGACATTCCGGTGCTCCAGTTCATAGTTGTCAAGCGGGATTTCAAAAGTGATATTTGAATGGCCGCTGAAAAAGACCGGGTGGATAAACCACCCGGCTCGTGAATTTCAGCATTCGATCATTTTTCAACGGGCTGCTAACTGAGAATACGCGCGGACATCAGTCCGCGCGTATTCGAAAATTGAACTCCGTGTCGCCTGTTGAATCGACAGCGGGGGTTAGAATTCACCTATCGTCTGACCGTCTCGGATGTAGGACAGATAGCCCAGCACGGTCGTGTTGGTGCTCTGGTTGAGAAACCGCACCGCACCATCGGCCATCACGACATGACAGCCACCCGCATGCGCCGAACTCGCATTGGCAGAATAGTTGGCCAATTCCGTAATGCCGCCAGGAAGAAAGTTGTTGATGCCGCTGGTCATCCTGACGCCCGTCCCAGCATGCTGAACACACGACCAAGGCGAGATCTCGCCGCTCGACGCCAAGTAGATGGTTTCACAAATCATCGCCGTGTTACTGGTTCCATCCGCAATGTCGCGGATGGTACATCGGGAGTTCCCGCCGAACACGGGTCGAGACGCGATCGCGGCGTTCGACCAAACACCCTGAAGGTGGGTTCCATCGACGATGCAGTGATACGACGAATAATAGTAGGGACCACTCGTTGCACATCCGTAATACGTGCCATCCGCATCCCCGAATGGCCTGCCGGAGTCTGAAGGGCAAGTGTACGCAGCCAACTTCTGCGTACTGATCGCCGCATTCGCGGCGCCCGGCACGACGGTTGGAGCAGCACCACCCATGTACTTACCGAAAGGCAAACTGAAGTCCAACGTGTTGTACATGTTGGTCTGGTCGATGAACGGAAGCAAAAAGACCAGCCCGTTCAGGTTCCTTATTGAGGTCGTCGGTAAACCCAATACACTTGTCTGCCCAATCCCGTTCATTTCTCCGGGGGGAAAGACCAGGTGCGCATCGTGATAGTTGTGCAGCGCGAGACCCATCTGCTTCAGGTTATTGCGGCACTGGGTGCGGCGGGCCGCTTCGCGGGCCTGCTGCACGGCGGGCAACAGCAAGGCAATCAACACGGCGATGATC
>JBJXGP010000109.1:0-2909 GCA_046160425.1 Planctomycetaceae bacterium | reverse complement strand
TCGATCGGGTTTTGCGTGGCGAGCACGAAGAACGGGTCGGGGAGAATGTGCGTCTCTCCCAGCACGGTGGCTCGTCGCTCCTGCATTGCTTCCAACAGCGCCGATTGAGTTTTCGGTGTCGCGCGGTTGATTTCATCGGCGAGCAACAGGTTCGCGAAAATCTGCCCGCGATGAAACACAAGCCGGCGCCCTGAACTGTGATCTTCAAGAATCGGCGCCCCGACGATGTCGCTGGGGAGCAGGTCGGGCGTAAACTGCACCCGACGGAACTGCAATCCCAATAACGCCGATAATGATTTGACGAGTTCGGTTTTGCCGAGTCCCGGCAAACCCTCCAATAGCATATGCCCGCGAGCAAGCAGGCAGGTGACGACGAGTTCCAGCAATTCGCGCTGCCCGATGATCGCCGTCTCGAGACCATCGAGCAATTGCTGCAACAGGCGGCGGCTGTCATCGACCTCCTGCGGCGAGAGCAGAGGTTCTCGAAGCATCGCCGCATGATCCTGAGGTGTGGTGTGGGTGGAGGTGACTTCCGCCCCGACGGTTTGAGACAACAGCCGCTCCTTCAGTTGAGAATCGTGGTGTTTGGTCGGATCTCATCGTGAAACGGAGAAAATCATTTCCCGGTTCACCGGATGACGACTATTCGGTCTCTTTTTTGGTGTTCGGTTTGCTGAAATATCCCTTGACCACCTGCCGATGCCGCGGGCTTAAAGGACGCTTCCAGACTTCGCGGCCGGTTTCCCCCTCGAAGGCACGGGGTGCCTGACGGGTGACGGAATCGGCCGGGGTTTCATTGGGGGCGGTCAGCGTGATCTTGGAGACCTGATCGCTTTGCTCATCGAGATAGCCGGGAGGAAGAGCGATCTCTTTGAATTTCGTCCCCTGCTCGTCCGATTCATCGCCGTAGCTGAGCTCGGCATCACCTCGGCCGCGGGTAACTCCACCATTGCCCGGCTTATTGCAAGTGCTGCATTTTCCGCTCGCTAATTTCTTGCCACACGATGAACATTGGCCATCCTTGCATTGGCCGTCTTTGCACGCTTTGCATTTTTCGCGGGCTTCGGCCAGTTTCTTGGCCTCGTTTTTGAGGAAGTCATCGAGCGCATCGATTTGTTTCTGCCGTTCGGCGGGGTCGGACGAGAACTTGCCATCCTTCAGAAGTTTTTGGAGCTGGCTTTTCGATTGCTCCGAGAGGTTGCCAAATTTCCCCGACTCCGTTTTTTTGGAGGCTGCTTTCTGCAGGGTCTCAATCGCGGCGTCTTCCATGTCCTGCTGCTGCTTTTGATCGGATTTGGAGAGGGTGACTCCCGCATCGGCCCCGGCGAGCGATTTGAGGGCGCTTTGTCCCTTTGAAACGGCGGCCGAGTGCGCTTCGATTTTCAGCCGCATGCGGTCGCTGAGCGAATCGATGGTCTCCCATTTTTCGTGCGTCAGAGGCTGCTGTTCGGTCTCTTCGCGCAATTCGTCGATCGCCTGCTTGATCTCTTGTTCTTCCTGTTCTTCGAGCGGAGAGATCTCCTTCACGACTTCCAGGATTTCATCGAGTTCCTGCGAGGCCGTTTCGCCGACCGTCCCCGCAAGGAGTTTCGTTTCGGGTTCGGGACGAAGCGGCAGGAAACAGGCGCCGATCACGAACAGCGCGGGCAACCGGCAGGGGCGTAACATGCGCCCAAAACTCAACCGCGGGATTTGCGCCTGCCAGTATTTGTCGTCCTGAGGCAACTTGTCGTGCCACTGATTGTCGTGACCCGGATTGTCGTGACACCGTGGGTCGGAGGTCTCGCACAACATCATGAGCAAGCCCCCTGCTTCGATCTGCCGATCGAGCAGCGCCACCGATTCGCGGAACGAATGCGCATCAGAGCGAAACCGCCACGCTGCGTAAGCGATCACGGGGATGATCCCCGCCAATAGCGCCGGGGCATAAAACCAGAAGCGCGGCCCGCCGAGTTTCATCAGCAGCACCGAGACGCCGGCAACGATGAGATAGATCGCGAGTCCCTCGATCATTCGCTTGAGGAAATGCCCATAGGCGATCCGCCGTTGATATTTGCGAATCCAAGTTTCGGTAATGGACATGCACGGTTCTCCGAGAAGGAATCTGCACTCTGTTCATCGATTCGAAAGATTTGACTTGCAACCATTTTCTGCTGTTGTGTATACCATTGAAACTGCCCATCTGCCAGTACAATCACCTGAGATTTTCATGAAGACGACGGCCGTCGCTGACGCTGCGGTGAAATCAGTGCATGATGAACAGACTTCGGTGACAGGTTTGGAATTCTTTCACGACTCGACAAAAGTCAGAAAACTTCTCGCTCTCCCGATTGTACACCGGATGATTCTTTATTACGTTCATTGTATCAGTTCAGTTGGCACGGAAAACGACGAACGAACGAAATTCGTCCTGCGAAACTCGATCCCTCCCGCGAAATAAGTGTATCAAATGCGAAATCTCCGATTCATCTGCAGCACACATGACCTCGTTCCAGTCCGAATCACATGCGTACTCAGGCTGGGCGTGACGATGTTGCTGTTCGTGTCGCTCGCGCCGGCGTTGAGCCGTGCCGATGACTGGCCGCAATGGCGGGGGATCGATCGTGATGCCGTTTCGCTCGAAACCGGCCTCGAAACCGAGTGGAGCGAACACGGCCCCCCTCTCGCCTGGCATGCACAAGGTCTCGGTCGGGCGTATTCCAGCGTCGTCGTCAGCGATGGTTTTGTCGTCACCCAAGGAACGTTCGGCCAGGATCTCGTCGCGACCGCATTGGATGCCGATACGGGAAAACTCCGCTGGAGCAAAATCATCGGCAGCACGCCGCGCAATCCGTCATCCACACCGACGATCGACGAAGACCGGCTCTATATCCTCGACCCCGACGGCGAACTGACAGCCTTCGAACTGG